>JAFBAS010000016.1 GCA_019247605.1 Hyphomicrobiales bacterium | reverse complement strand
AAGTCTTTTCCTTGCAGAGCTGATCTGAGGAAAACCCGTAACCGACTGGCCCGCCGAAATGACGGGAGGCGTGCGCCGGTGCCCCGCTGAGCTCACCTCGGATGCGACACGCCATGCGCTTGCACATACATGGCGTAAAGCGAGGTCGTGCCGCAGATGTAGAGGCGATTGCGCTTGGCGCCGCCGAATTGCACGTTGGCCACCACCTCCGGCACCTTGATCTTGCCGAGAAGCGTCCCGGCCGAATGGTAGCAGTGCACGCCATCGCCCGCGGACGTCCATAGATGCCCCTTCGCGTCGCAACGAAAGCCGTCGAAGAGGCCGACATCGCAGGTCGCGAACTCCTGGCCATCGGAAAGCTTGCGCCCGTCGGCGGAAAGCTTGAAGCGGCGGATATGGCGCGGCCCATCGTCGCGATGGGTCATCCCGGTGTCGGCGACGTAAAGGAAACTTTCGTCGGGCGAGAAGGCAAGCCCGTTCGGCTTCACGAAGTCGGTCGCAACCGCCTCCACGGCGCCATTCGACGGATCGATGCGGAACACGTGGCTCGCGCCGATCTCCGATTCGGCCGCGTCGCCCTCGTAATGGGAATCGATGCCGTAGGTCGGATCGGAGAACCAGATCGAGCCGTCCGACTTCACCACCACATCATTTGGCGAGTTCAACCTTTTGCCTTGCCAGCGATCGGCGAGCACGGTGCGCTTGCCGTTGTGCTCGGTGCGCGACACGCAGCGCCCGCGATGCTCGCATGAGACGAGCCTTCCCTCCCGGTCAACGGTGTGTCCATTCGTGTTGTTCGCGGGCTCGCGAAACACCGAGACCGACCCACCGCATTCGTCATACCGCAAGATGCGGTCGTTCGGGATGTCCGACCAGACGAGATAACGGCCCGCCGGGAAATAGGCCGGCCCTTCGGCCCAGCGACAGCCGGTGTGCAATTTCTCGAGATGCACATTGCCGTGGACGAGCTTCTTGAAGCGCGGATCCAGGATTTCGATCGCCGCGGTGAACATTTTTCCTCCCTCGTGGGCCGGCCCGACAATAACTGCCATTGTCGGAAAGGGCCTGGCCACAACCTATGATGTCGTGGATCGATTTCCCGACGCACGGGCCATTCGGCGGATCGATCCGACCCCCGGCACCGGAATTGTTCGGCTCCCGATCCGCGTCGAACGATAACTGCGAGGCGCGCCGTGGCGCAACCTCGCGAGCCGTCCGACCCAAATGCAAATGCCGCGTGCGCGGCGCTCATCTCGCGTCTTGCGCGCGTCATCGACCCCGCGTAACCAGACGGCCCCACGACCTTATGGCGTGTTTTCCGACAAAGTCGCGCCGCAGACGAGGACCCCATGCTGATCGCGCAAATCACAGACCTCCACCTGCGTCCGCGCGGCATGCCGGCCATTCGCATCGCCGAGACCAACATGCTCGCGGCGCGTGCCATCACGTCGCTTTTGGCCCTCGACCCGCGGCCGGACGTGGTGGTCGTCACGGGCGACGTGGTCAACAACGGCACGCCCGACGAATACGAGACGGCGCTTGCGCTCCTTCAGCGGCTTCCGATGCCGGTCTACGCCGTGCCCGGCAACCACGACCATCGCGAGAACTTCCGCAAAGGGCTTGGGCTCCTCCCAGGCGTCACCAGCCATCCGCATTTCGTGCAATATGCCGTCGAGGATTACCCGTTGCGCCTCGTCGCGCTCGACACGCACATTCCGAAATCGAGCGCGGGCGAGCTTTGCGAGGAGCGCCTCGCCTGGCTCGACAAGACGCTCGCAGCCGAACGCAGCAAGCCGACTTTTGTGTTCGGCCACCACCCGCCTTTTGTTTGCGGCATCGGCCATATGGACAAGATCAGGCTCATCGCTGGCGCGGAGCGTTTCGAGGCGATCGTGCGATCCAATCCACAAGTGAAGGCAATCGCCTTCGGCCATCATCATCGGCCGATCGAAACCGTCTTCGGCGGCACGCTCGCCTCGATCGCGCCCGGCGTGGCGCACCAGGTCGAGCTCGACCTGCGCAAGGGCGAGCCCGAGGGTCAAATGAATCTCGAGCCGCCTGCCTATCGCCTTTGGCTTTGGGACGGCGAACGCCTCGTCAGTCACATGGGCTATGTGGAGCGCTTCCCCGGACCCTTCCCGTTCATCGAGGATTGAGATCGGGTTCCTGCTCCTCGCCCGAACGAGCGGACATGGAAACTGACCTCGCCAGCGCTCTTTCACCGATGTCGTTTCGGTGGAAGCCGCCTGGCCAGTCGATCGCCGCGACGCCCGCGTAAGCGCGTCGATGCGCTTCGGCGAAGCTTTCGCCTTGCCCCACGATCGTGAGCACGCGCCCGCCATCGGCCACAAGGCTTGCGCCGTGGTGTTTCGTGCCCGCCTGGAACACCGTGACTCCCTCGATGCGCGAGGCTGCCTCGATGCCCTGGATCACGCTTCCGCGCGCGAATTCGCCCGGATAGCCCTTGGTCGCGAGCACGACGCCGACGCATTTTTTCGGCGAGAAGCGCAAGCTGAACTTGCCGAGCATGCCGTCGCGTGCCGCGAGCATCGCGGTCACGAGGTCCGTCACGAGGCGAGGCATCACGACCTGACATTCCGGGTCGCCGAAGCGGCAATTGTATTCGATGAGCTTCGGGCCTTCGCGCGTGATCATCAACCCGGCGTACAGGAAGCCGCGAAACGGCGAGCCGCGTTTCTCGAGCGTGGCGAGCGTGGGCTTGACGATGCGATCCAGGACTTTCTCGACCATCGGATCGTCGAGCACGACCGCTGGCGAGAACGCACCCATGCCGCCGGTGTTCGGGCCTTCGTCGCCGTCGAAGGCACGCTTGTGGTCTTGCGCCGTGCCGAAGGGAAGGGCGCTCGTGCCATCGCAAAGTGCAAATAGGCTCGCCTCCTCGCCCTCGAGGAATTCCTCGATCACGATCTCGGCCGAGGACGTGCCGAAGCGACCGCCCAACATGTCGTCGATCGTGGCTTCGGCCTCGCCCAGAGTGTTTGCGATCACCACGCCCTTTCCGGCCGCAAGGCCGTCCGCCTTGATGACCATGGGCGGGGAGAGCTTCGCGAGATGAGCTTTGGCCGCCGCCGCCTCTGTGAAGCGCCCGAACGCCGCGGTCGGAATGCCGGCGTCGCGGCACAACTCCTTGGTGAACACCTTCGAGCCTTCGATTTGAGCCGCCGCACGCGAAGGGCCGAAGGCCGCGATGCCCGCATTTTCGAGATCATCGACGATGCCCGCGACCAGGGGCGCCTCAGGGCCTATGACGGCAAGATCGATCGCGCGCTCCTTGCAGAGCGCAACGATTGCGCCATGGTCCTTCGGGTCGCAGGCGAGGTTCGTGCCGCATTCCGCCGTGCCCGGGTTTCCCGGCGCGATGAAGAGGTGATCGCATAACGGGCTCGCGGCGATCTTGGCAGCGAGCGCGTGTTCGCGCGCACCCGAGCCGATGAGGAGAATGTTCATGAGGAGGAATGCCCATGCATCTGCATGCTTGCCGCTTACGCCGGTTCGGATGGGCCAGCAATGGCAGGCACGGCCTCATTCAATGGGCGTGATCACGATCGCGATCTCAGGCGAGAGCGCATCGCTCACCTGCGGCGTGAAAGGCGCGGGACCGTCGATCGCTTCATTCGTGATCGAGGACGTGACGATCGCGCCACCGATGTCGAGGCGCACATGAGCGGTGGTCGCGCCCTTTCGCACCTCGATAATGGTTCCCTTCAAACGACTGCGTGCACTGATCTTAGTCCCGTTTCTCCGAGGCGTTTTGCATCAGCGCTGTCAGTTTGGGAAAGAGAACCCTTGCGCCGAAAAGCTTCGCCGGGCCGTCTCGCCCTGCAGGAAAGCGAGGAAACGCGCCGAGGCATCCGCCTTGCCGCCGGTCACTGCCGCGAAAGGATAAACGATTGGCGGATGGGAGTCTGGTGGGAAGGTCCCGACGATCTTCACCTTCGGCTCGGCCACCGCATCGGTCGCGTACACGATGCCGAGCGGGGTCTCGCCGCGCGCCACATAGGCAAGGGCGGCGCGCACATTCTCGGCCGGCGCAATACGGTTCTGGAGCGAAGCCCAGAGTCCGAGCTTCTCGAGCGCCGCCTTCGCGTAACGGCCGGCCGGCACGGTCTCGACCGAACCCATCGCCATGCGGTCGCCGCCGAGCGCCGCCTCGATCGAGGGCGCGTCGAGCGCAAGCGCAGTGAGCTGCGCCTCCTTCGGCGCGATCACGACGAGCCGGTTGCCGAGGAGGTTGACCCGGCTTTGCGGCACGATGAGGTTGAGCTTTTCCAGATAGTCCATCCAATCGAGATCGGCCGAAGCGAAGACATCGGCGGGCGCGCCGGCGGCGATCTGGCGTGCGAGCGTCGAAGAGGCATCGAAGCTGAACTTGATCGCGATGCCACTCGTCGCGGTGAAATCCTTCGCAGCCGTGGTCAGCGCATCCTGAAGGCTCGCCGCGGCAAAGACGGTGATCGAGGCTTGCGGAGTGTTCGCGGAAGCTTGTGCGCTCGCGGACGGCGCGGTGGCGAAGGCCATGACGAGCGCGGCGATCGCATTGATGGCGAGCACCGCGGCCAAGATAGCGTTGCGCGCAAAAATTCGGCGCAAGACCGTTTGGGCGGCCGACCCCAAACCTGCTTCGAAAAGCATGGCGATCTCCGGCGAGCTTGCGCGATCGGGCTCGATCGGCAGCAAGCATCACGTGTGAACCGGGACCGCCGTTCCGGATAAAAGGCGCGCTTACGGCACACCTGTGGTGAGGCTTAACCCGGCAAAGCGGTTTTTGGAAGGGGAAAGACGCTTGGTGGCGAGCCCACGGCGCGCCATCGCTCCCAAAACATGCCGGCTCAAGGCTGCGCAGATTGCGCCGGTTGCGTCGGTTGTGTCGGCCCGATCGAGGACGATGGCTGTGCCTGCTGGTTCGGCGAGGGCAAAATGATTCGCACTTTGCGGGACGGCTCGCCCGGGGCCGGAGAAGGGCTGGCCTGTCCGCCGGGCGCGCCGCCATCGCGGCCCGTTGCCGTGAGGGCAGAAGCGGGGGCAGGCGCGGCGTTGGTCGCGGCCGGCGGATTGCCTCGCGTGACGGACGGCTTCTTCGATTCGGCCGGGGTCGGCGGCCGCGACATCTTGGCCGCCTTCTCGGCATCGATCACGGTGTCCGATCCCCCGAGCATGTCTTCGGCCGGCTTCAAAGCCTGCCCCCAGCTTTGATCCGTCTTTCGACATGAGCATCCCGGAACGGTCGCCTTCTGGTAGCGAAGGGCGTTCTCGAGCTCCATGTAGGATTTGCCCCCCTCGCCGGTCGCATGCTCGATATCCTCGCCAGCTCCCATCGTGAAGGCTTCGGTCTCGGCACCCGGACATTGCGCCTGGCACATCTGCCCAGTGTCGACGCTTCCGCGATTGCCGAGCGAGGCGAGCGGGAAGAAATAACCGTCGCAGATGCGCACGCAAACGAGCTTGCCCGAGCCGCCGCCCTGCCCGGAATCAACCTCGCTCGCTCCCTCGGGCACCTCCGGAACCTCGATCTGGTTGAAGTTCGGGTCACCAGGCCGGACGAAGACTCCGCCTGGGCCGGCGCTCTCCCCGCAATATTGGCGCATCGCAAGCTGGAGCTGCGCGCGGTCACGATCGAATGCCGCGCCCGCGCCGAGGCGGTCCATCTGCGCTTGCAAATTGACGAGATCGGTTTGCATGCGCGAAATCCGCGCCATGAGCGGCCCACATTGCGGTGGCGGATCGGAACCGAAGATCAGGAACCGACGGTTTTCGCACCCGATCTGGCGCGCATAGGCGAAATTACGTTGCAGTTCGGCGTTCTGGCGCCGCGCCGTGTTCGCAAGGGCGCCGGCGCGGTCGGCATCCTTGCGATTGAGCGCCGCCCATTGACTTTGCAGGGAGGCGCAGCTCGGCGTTTGCGAGAGCGCGCATGGGGTCAACACGACGCAGGCCAGAACGAAGAGCGCAAACCGCGCCAGAAGCCGCTCCGAGCGCGCGAGGCCTCGCTCGACACGCCACCGCGATTGCAAAAGCCGGCGATTGGCCCGAGGAGCGTGATCGGCTTGGGGCAGGTGACGCCTCCGTTTGTGAGCCTCGCCGAACTCGATCTCGATCTCGAAATTGCGACGCTCTCCCCATATGAGGGACCGTCAAGGGTCTCGAGAGGCTACACGTTCCTCGCACGGAAAGCCACCGCGAAGTGCGGCAAAAGAGGTTGGAGGTCAAAGACATGCTTGAATTGTTCCGCCCAAACAAAGCCGATATGCGAAGCCTTTCGCGAATTGCCCTTCTCGTCCTCGCCACCGCGATGAGCACGCTTGCCGGCCTTGGCGTGACATTGGCCCAAGAGCCCGATCTCATCTTCCGCAAATCGACGACTTTTCGGCTGTTGACGCCAAACGACAAGCTCGCAACGTACGGCATCGACGATCCGCTCGTGCAGAACGTCGCCTGCCATTATACGTTGCCCGAGCGCGGCGGGGTCTCGGGCGCGCTTGGCGTTGCCGAGCAGGTCTCCGACGTCTCCCTTTCGTGTCGGCAGATCGGACCGATCGCCTTCAAGGGGAAATTCACGCAAGGCGATGTGGTTTTTCAGCAATCGCGCTCACTGCTCTTTAAGAAAGTGCAGATCGTGCGCGGTTGCGACGAGAAGCGCAATGTCCTCGTCTACCTCATTTATTCGGACAAGCTTGTCGAGGGCTCGCCCAAGAACTCGACGTCCTCCGTTCCGATCATGCCTTGGGGCTCGGCCCAAGATCCCGCCAAATGCGCCGATTGGGTCACGAAATGAGGTCGCGCTGGAAGCCCGAAGAATGTTGACCAATCCATCCGGTTCCATAAGTATTCCACTTGGAGTCGGCCTTGGACGGGGTTTTCGCTGGTGGTTATGTGTGTGGCGGCGCGGCTTGCGCCCATGATTCAAGCGCGTCTCTCGCTTTTTGGTCGGGCTGGGCCGGCTTGCTCGGGCAGGGCCTGCGCTCTGCGCCGCAAAGCTGTGACGCAGCGGCTCTGGATGGCTTCTGATCACGCGTGAATTCATGCCCTCTTCCCGCGAGGAGGAGGTGCTCAAAATGGACAAGGGGAGTGAAACGATGACGGCTATCGACGCCCGCACGGGCACTTTGAGGGGCGCTGGTTTCCTCGATCGCGAGCGCATCGTCGCCCAACCCGGCTTCAACCGCTGGTTGGTGCCTCCCGCCGCGCTCTGCATCCATCTCTGCATCGGGATGGCGTATGGGTTCAGCGTGTTTTGGCTGCCGCTCGGACGTGCCGTCGGCACTGCAGCCGGGCTTGGCAAACCTATCGCGTGCCCGGGCGACGCCACCACGTTCTGGGGCAAAACGCTTGGTACGGTGAACGCGCTGACTACCACGACATGCGACTGGACGCAGTTCGATCTCGGATGGATGTACACGCTATTCTTCGTGGTTCTCGGATGCTCGGCGGCCCTCTGGGGTGGTTGGCTTGAGCGCTCTGGCCCTCGTAAAGCGGGCGTGGTTGCGGCGCTATGCTGGTGTGGCGGTATGCTGGTTTCCGCTTTCGGCGTCTATATTCATCAGCTTTGGATCATGTGGCTCGCCTCGGGTGTTGTCGGCGGAATCGGCCTCGGTCTTGGCTACATCTCGCCTGTCTCAACCCTCATCAAATGGTTTCCGGATCGCCGCGGCATGGCAACCGGCATGGCAATAATGGGGTTCGGCGGCGGTGCTATGATCGGCTCGCCACTCGCCAATATGCTAATGAACTTTTTTAAGACACCAACCTCCGTGGGTGTGTGGCAGACATTTGTGGTCATGGGAGTGATCTATTTCGTATTCATGTTAGCAGGTGCCTTTAGCTATCGTGTGCCACCGACTGGATGGCGACCTGAAGGTTGGAGACCTAATGACGCCACCAATCGGATGATCACGACCGGTGAGGTGCATTTGAGGGATGCGCACAAAACACCGCAGTTCTGGCTGATCTGGGCCGTGCTGTGTCTCAACGTATCAGCCGGCATCGGTATCATCGGCGCTGCCTCACCGATGTTGCAGGAGACTTTTGGGGGCAAGCTTTTCGGGGACGCATCAGTCGGGTTCACGCAATTCACGGATGTCCAAAAGGCGTTGGCTGCAACGGTAGGAGCTGGGTTCGTCGGTCTTTTCTCTCTTTTCAATATCGGTGGACGCTTCTTTTGGGCCTCGCTTTCCGATAAGGTTGGCCGCAAGGCCACTTACTTTGCATTCTTTGTGCTCGGCGTGATTTGCTATGGACTAGCGCCGACCTTTGCGAGCTGGGGCGCGGTAGGGATGTTCGCGGCCGCTTTCTGCCTCATTGCATCAATGTATGGGGGCGGTTTCTCGACCATCCCTGCCTATCTGGCCGATATGTTCGGCACACAATACGTGGGTGCGATTCACGGCCGCCTTCTCACCGCCTGGTCGACAGCGGGCATCGTTGGACCGGTGATCGTTAACTATTTGCACGACACCCGAGTCGCAGCCGGAGTTCCCCGGGAGCATGTTTATGATGAGATTTTCTACGTGCTCGCGGCTCTACTAGTCCTAGGCTTCATCTGCAACGCGCTGATCCGTCCCGTTGCAGCGAGGTGGTTTATAAAGAATGAGGAAGTTGGTTCGGCTCAGGAGCAGACGATGGTAACCACTTCCACCGCTGGCCTTGGGAGCTATGGCATTGGGCGTGGAGGACTCGACGGCAAGGCGATCATCGCGTGGCTCGTCGTCGGCATCCCGATTCTCTGGGGGGTGTGGAGAACGCTCGACAGCGCGGTCGCCATCTTCCACTGAGCCTTCTCACCAGAAATCGGGCTCGGCCTGTTTCAGACAGCCGCCGAGCCGCAAGGGCGCGATCCGCGCCGCAAGGCCGGTCTTCGGGTCGGTCTCGATCGCGAGCCCGCAAAGCGTCGCCTCGCCGTGTGCGGCTTCGAAGCGCGAAGCGGGCGTCGGTTGGAGGAAGCGGCGCAGCGGCTCGCTTTTCTCGACCCCGATGATGGAATCGTAATCGCCGGTCATGCCGCAATCGGTCTGAAAGGCCGTGCCGCCGGGCATGATGCGCTCGTCGGAAGTGGGCGCATGCGTGTGGGTGCCGACGACGAGGCTCACGCGCCCGTCCAGGAAATGCCCCATGGCCTGTTTCTCGCTCGTCGCTTCCGCATGCATGTCGACCACGATCGCGTCGCAACCGGCGGCGAGCGGGCAAGCCTTGACTTCGCGTTCGGCGGTCCCGAAGGGGTCGTCGGCAAGCCCCATGAATACCCGCCCGATGAGGTTGAGGACGAGCACCCGGGCGCCTGCCTTCGTCTCGACGATCGCCGCTCCGCGTCCGGGCGTGCCGGAGGGCCAATTCGCGGGGCGGATCAGGCGGGGCTGACGCCCGATGAAGACGAGCGCCTCGCGCTGATCCCAGGCATGGTTGCCGAGCGTCACCGCATCGGCACCCGCTTCGAGGAGCTCGGAACAGATCACTTCGGTAATTCCGGCGCCTCCTGCCGCGTTTTCGCCGTTCACGATCACGCAATCGAGCGAAAACCGCTCTCTCAACCCAGGAAGCCGCTCGAGGACCGCGTTCCGGCCCGCCCTTCCCATCACATCGCCGATGAACAAAAGGCGCATCGCTCGAGCTCCCGACCGTTTCGCGGCATTAAGCGAGAGCCATAGCAGTCTCTTGCGCATGGCCCAATCCGCTCCGATCATGCTAAGAGCGGTTCGGAAAGAGGATCGCCGGCCTTGATCGAATACGCCATGCTCATCACGCTCGGGGCGTGCGGCGCGAGCCTCGTCTGGCTCGCGATCTGGCCCGCATTGACGCGACGCACCGAAAGACTGGCGCGCCGGCGCATCGAAGCCGGACTGCCGATGTCGGTCGCGGAATTCGCGGCCGAGCGCGATCAATTGCGCGCGGCGCTCGCGGTGAAGGAAGCGCGCCTCGAGAAGCGGGCCGAGGCGCTCGGCGTCGAGCAGGCCCGTCTTCTCGCCGAGACTGGCGCGTTGCAGGCGCGCGTCGCTTCGCTCGAAGAGAGGTTGGCGGAAGAAACGAAGCGCCATGGTGAAACCAAGGCCGAGCAGCTTCGCCTGACCGACGCCTTGTCCGAAGCCGGAGGGGCGCTCGAAACCGAGGAGCGTGAGCACGCCGCGACGCGCGCGGAACTCGCCGCCCTGGAGGCCGCGCATCGCGAGGTCACGCAGGGCCAGGGCGCCTCGGGTGATGCCGGCGTGCAGCGGCGGCTCGAACGCACGGCGTTCGACGCGGAGCGCAAAGCCCTGCTTGGACGCATTCGCGGGCTTGAGACGACGCATGAGGCGCTTCGGGCGGAGCACGCCGCCTTGATGAAAATTCACGACGGTCATCACGTGGAAAATGCCGCGCTCAAGGCCGAACGTGAGACGCATCTCGAGCGCCTGGAACAGCTCGAGCGCAGCATCGGGATGCGCGAGGCGCGGCTTGCGGAGCTCGGCGAATTGAAAACGCAACGCGAGATCGAGAAGACGGATGCGGAGGTGCGTGCGTCCGAGATGGCGACGCGGCTCGCGGCGAGCGAAGCGCAGGCGTCGCGCTTGAACCTCGAACTCGAGGAAGCGCGCCAGCGCCTCGCGACGCTCGAGCCGCTTCTCGAGAGCGCCTCGCGGCAGCTGAGCGAGGGGTCGTCGGCCCTCGAAGCGATGCGGCGCGAACTCGAGACCGAACGGGGGCGGGGCGAGCGGGCAGAGGCCGCCGAACGCCTCAACGTGGCGCGCGCCGAAGCCGAGCTGCGCGAATTGGCGCGAGCCTTCGCGAGCGCGAGGACCGAGCTCGGCTCGACCGTCGCCTTGCTCGACGAAACCCGCACCGAGCGCGACCGTCTCCAATCGCAAATGGCGGAACCGAAAAGCGCGCCCGCTTCAGAAAGGCTCGTCGCCATGATCGAGCGCCTCGCCGACGACATTGCGCAGGCGACGGGTTCCGGCCCTTTGCCGGCCAGAGCCGTCGAACCGGACCGGGCTTCTGATGGGCCGCAGCGCGCGGTCGCGGAGTGAGGCGGACGTGAGTGGGGAGAAACCGGGCGCCTCGGTTCTTTTGCCGTCTCGCAGGCTCGGAAAGAGCGAGCTCAGCGTCAGCGTCATCGGCTTCGGATCGGCGCCGCTCGGCGATCTTTACGCCAAGCTCGACGAAGAGGTGGCCATCGCGACCGTGAAAGCGGCCGTCGCGCACGGCGTGACGCTGTTCGACACCTCCCCCCATTACGGCAATGGCCTCGCGGAGCACAGAATCGGCGCCGGGCTGCGCAGCCTTGCGCGCGAGGCCTATGTGCTGTCGACGAAGGTCGGACGCTGGATGGACCCGCTGCGCTCGGGCGGCACGGCTGTCGCGCCCGGCGCGGCCGCTCCCGGCTTTGCGGGTGGTCTCAGGCACATGGCGGTGATCGACTATTCGCGCGACGGCACGCTGCGCGCCTTCGAGCAATCCTTGCTTCGGCTCGGCGCCGAGCGCATCGACATCGCGCTCATCCATGACGTGGATGTCTGGACGCATGGGTCGGACGCGGTCGAGGCACGCTTCAAGGAGGCGATGGAGGGCGCCTATCAGGCACTCCACAGCCTGCGCAGGGAAGGCGTGCTCAAGGCGATCGGGGTCGGCCTCAACGAGACGCGCATGTGCGAGCGCTTCGCGCGAGCGGGCGATTTCGACACCATGCTGCTCGCCGGTCGCTACACCCTCCTCGAGCAAGACGCGCTCGACCCCTTCCTCGCGCTCGCCGCCCAAAAGGGCATCGGGCTCATGCTGGGCGGCGTCTTCAATTCGGGCATATTGGCGACCGGCGCCATTGCCGGCGCGCATTACAATTACCGCCCCGCGCCGGCCGATATCCTGGCGAAGACCGAACGCATCGAGGAAGTCTGCCGCGCCCACGGGGTGGCCCTCGCCGATGCGGCGCTGCGTTTTCCGCTCGGGCACGCGGCGGTCTCCTCGGTGGTGCTTGGCGCGGTGAGCGCGGATGAGATTTCGCGTAATGTGAAATCGCTCGCGCGCCCCATTCCGCAGGCGCTCTGGCGCGACCTCAAGTCAGAGGGCTTGTTGCGGCAGGATGCCCCGACACCCGATTGAGCTTCGTGGCAGGCGAAGGGCTCAATTCTCGTCCAACGGCGTCGTACCGGTGGGTTTGCCCTGTGCCGACAAGGTGATGCGCTCGATCCTCGCCTCGGCGAGCTTCAAGAGCGCCTCGCAACGCAATTTCAAGGCCTCGCCGCGCTCATAGATCGCGATCGATTCCTCCAGCGGAACATCGCCACGCTCGAGCCGGCCGACGATCGCCTCGAGCTCGGCCAGTGCTTTCTCGAACGGCAGTTCGGCGATATCGCCATCTTCAACCGCGTTCGCGGCTTCCTTCGTGCCTCCCTGGGCGGTTTTGGCGAAATCGGTCATGCACGGCTCCGATGAGAAGCCTCTTTATGGGGCGCCGGCCGAGCCGGTGCAAGGCAGATCGATCCAGGCTCGTACGTTCCCCGGCCACTCCGACTTTGCATTTTGCGAATCATCAATGATGGGGAAATGGAGTTGCTCGGCGACCGAGGGTGCCGGGAACAGTTCGACACGGCAGGTGACCGGGAAGGTCGCAGTCGGTCTTTTCCACATGCGAGTGCGGCCATTCACCCTTCCCGACTTGTGCCAAGCCCAAACAAGCACCGCGGCAGATCGGTCCCTATTTGCGCCGCTTCGTGGAGCGCCGGGGTCTGTCCTCATTGGTACTCTGGCGCAGGGCGGCCTTCAGCGTCGTCGGGCGATCATGTTTTCGCAACAAGTCCGCAAAAGCCTCCTCCGAGAGCTTCTGAAAATTGATCTTCCGGTCCTTCGCCAGCAGGGTGAGGGCCTGCCAGGTTTCCTCGTCAACCTGTATCCGTTTCCCCGGCATCTTTTACTTCCAGTGTTCTCGTCTCGGAAGGAACGTATTCCTCCAGTACGTAATTCCCAGCGCCACACGGGATTGCAAATGACCGGTCGCGCTCGTTGCCGATGAGCCAACAATATCAGGCGTGCCGGCGGTCCTCCAACTGAACTCTGGGAGTAATCGCTCGGTGCCGGCTACTTCGGCGCCAGCGCATTACGGTCGAGTTGCTTGACCTTTTCCATAGTGGACAGTTACCATTATCTTGTCACCAATGTGAATGCGGACGGATCAGTGCTGATCCGAGTTCCGAGGACGGGCTGGGCGGAAGCTTGCGGTAACGCGCGCGGCGCATGCAGTGGAGGCATCATGTCTGTCGATGCTTCGCATGAAATGTCTCCTTGGCCCGCAACCATCCGCGTCGGGCCGACACGAAAACGAGGAGCAGCAAGGCGAGGACGACGCGTCCCCTTGACCGTGCACGGCGGGGAATACGCTTGCGGCGACTCCGCTTCCATGGCACCTGCGAGCTTGAGCAGCTACGGAACCACCCTAAACAGCGGGGGCTGTCGCGTTCATGGAGCCTGGCGAGGATATGATGCGCAACACGGCGATCAGCCGCCGAAACGCGCAGGCGCCGAAGACCTTCGACTATCGCAACATCGACTTCGATGTTTTTGGCGAATTACTGAGCTTCTTCGTCCGCTCCGTGAATCTTCTGGTGAGCCAGGATCTCGACGACACCATGACGCCCCATGGGCTCGCGGGCGGCACAGGCAAGATCTCGACCATGCTGCTCGTTGCTGCGAATCCTGGCCTGCGCCCTTCTGTCCTCGCTCATTTTATCCGCAAGGACCGCTCGGCCATGGGGAAGCTGATCGAGCGCATGGAGCGGGCCGGGCTCGTGGAGCAGAAGATCTCGAAATCAGAACGCCGGGCCCGCGAGCTTACGCTTACACCGTCCGGCCGCCGTATGGTGCCGAAGGTGCGTGCCGCTATTCTGCGGCAAGATGCGCGTTTCTTCGGGATGCTGAGCAAGGAAGAGCGCAAGCAGTTGCTCGGTCTCCTGCGGAAGGTCTACAAGCATTACGTGGATATGGTGCCGACGCGCGAGTGATCGAAGGGTCCGGCGCGACGAAGGAGGGACGCTGAGATGGGCCCTCAAGTCGATACTGTTCCGCCAGAGACGCGCTTGCCGTCCAAAGTCGACGTCGTCGTGGTTGGCGGAGGCATTATTGGGACAAGCACCGCGCTTGCGCTCGCTGAGAGCGGCGTTTCCGTCGCCTTATGCGAGAAGGGTCACGTCGCCGGCGAGCAATCGAGCCGCAATTGGGGCTGGGTGCGCAAGGCCCGTCGCGACCCTCGCGAGCTTCCCCTCATCGTCGAAAGCCTTCGGCTGTGGGAGCGGCTGAACGAGCGCGTCGGAGCCGAGACCGGATTCCGCACCACCGGAATCCTCTTCGCCGCCGAAACCCCGGAGGAAGTCGCGTATTACGAGGCGTGGCTCGAGCATGCGCGACCCTTCCAGATCGATGCCAGGATGATCACCTCGGGCGAGATTGACCGTCTCATTCCTGGCGGTGGCAGCATCTTCAAGACCGCTCTCTATTGTGCCTCGGATGGCAGGGCTGAGCCGCAAAAGGCAGCGCCCGCCGTGGCCCTGGCGGCTCGGCGTGCCGGCGCGACCATCCTCACCGATTGCGCCGTGCGTGGGCTCGAGACGACCGGCGGGCGCGTGACGGCCGCGATCACGGAGCGCGGCCGCATCGGTTGCCAGTCGGTCGTGGTCGCGGGAGGTGCGTGGTCGCGTCGCTTTCTTGCGGATCTTGGCCTGCGCCTGCCGCAACTCAAGGT
Source organism: Hyphomicrobiales bacterium (assembly GCA_019247605.1). Taxonomy (GTDB): domain Bacteria; phylum Pseudomonadota; class Alphaproteobacteria; order Rhizobiales; family Beijerinckiaceae; genus GAS188. The sequence goes on along the minus strand of JAFBAS010000016.1, from coordinate 45 downwards.
GCGAGCGAGCGTCATGCGGACGGCGCCCTTGGAAGGCCCTCCCAC
>JAFBAS010000121.1 GCA_019247605.1 Hyphomicrobiales bacterium | reverse complement strand
GAACAGCTTCGTCATGGCGATCGGCATCGCGCTCGGCAAGATCGCCATTTCGATCATCTGCGCTTACGCGATCGTGTTCTTCTCGTTCCCGTTCCGGATGGCGGCGTTCTGGATCATCTTCGTGACCTTGATGCTGCCGGTCGAGGTGCGCATCTACCCGACCTACAAGATCGCGAGCGATCTTCATCTTCTCGATTCCTATGCGGGACTCACCTTGCCGCTGATCGCCTCGGCGACGGCGACGCTGCTTTTCCGGCAATTCTTCATGACGGTGCCGAAGGAGCTGGTCGAAGCCTCGAAGATCGATGGCGCAGGGCCGTTGCGCTTCTTCAAGGATACGCTTCTGCCGCTCTCGCTAACCAACATTGCGGCGCTCTTCGTGATTCTCTTCATCTACGGATGGAACCAGTATCTCTGGCCCCTCCTCATCACGACGCGCGACGACATGCAGACCATCGTGATCGGCATCAAGAAGATCATCGACGTGCATGACGCGCTCACCGAATGGAACGTCGCCATGGCGACGGCGGTGCTCGCCATGCTGCCCCCGGTCCTCGTCGTCATCACCATGCAAAGGCTTTTCGTCAAAGGCCTGATCGAGACGGAGAAATAACGGCAATGGCCGCGGTCGTCCTGAACGAAGTGCGCAAAACCTACGCAGGCGGCTTCGAGGCGGTGAAGGGCGTGTCCTTCACGGTGCCGGACGGAGGCCTATGCGTGCTCGTCGGGCCGTCGGGATGCGGCAAGTCCACGCTGTTGCGCATGGTCGCGGGACTCGAGACGGTGAGTTCGGGCGATATCCGCATCGGGGAGCGCCGCGTCAACGATCTCGAACCGATGGCGCGTGACATCGCCATGGTTTTCCAGAACTACGCGCTCTATCCGCATATGAGCGTCTTCGACAACATGGCCTATGGGCTGCGCAACCGCGGCACGCCGAAAGCCGAGATCGAGACGCGGGTGAAGGAAGCCGCGCGCATCCTCGAGCTCGAGCCGCTTCTCGCGCGAAAGCCGCGCCAGCTCTCGGGTGGTCAGCGCCAGCGCGTCGCCATGGGGCGCGCCATCGTGCGCAAGCCCGCGGCCTTCCTGTTCGACGAGCCGCTCTCGAACCTCGACGCGAAGCTGCGCGTGCAGATGCGCATCGAGATCCGCAAGCTCCAGCGCGAGCTCAAGACCACCTCGATCTATGTGACGCACGATCAGCTCGAAGCGATGACGCTCGCGGATCGCCTGGTGGTGATGAATGCGGGGCATATGGAACAGGTCGGCACGGCGCTCGAGGTGTTCCAGAAGCCAGCCTCCGTCTTCGTCGCCGGCTTCATCGGCTCGCCACCGATGAACTTCCTTCCAGCCGAGGTGGAGGCGCAAGGTCGGTTGCGGCTTCAGGACGGAGCCTCTCTCGCTTACGAGCCGGCCCTAATCGAGGCCCAAACCGGAAGAAAAGTACTCGCCGGGCTTCGTCCGGAAGCGGTGGCGCTTCGCTCCGCCGGAAACGCTGGCCCGGCGCCGCGTTTTAAGCTCGAGCTCGTCGAGGAACTCGGCATGGGACGGCTGCTGCATGGCAGGGTCGGCGAGCGCGCCTTCACGGTGGCGCAAGGGGCGTCGGATGCACCGCCGCAAGGGGATTCGTTCACGATCGAGATCGCACCCGCGCAAATCCACCTTTTCGACGAAGCGAGCGGTCGCAGGCTATGACGGTTATGATTGCGCCCTCGTGAAGTGAAGGAGATTGGCGGCGCTATCCACCCCCTTAGGGGAATATGGGTTGCAACCTCGCGCATATAGTCCCCGCTCGAGAATGCGATGGCTCAAAGCTTCGGCGCAATGAGAAGCGTCGGCGAAAGACAAAATCGCTACATTGCGGTGCGAGCCCGCAAGGCCGCGGCGAGCGTGCCTTCGTCGAGATAATCAAGCTCGCCGCCGACCGGCACGCCGTGCGCGAGCCGCGTCACCTTGATGCTGAGCGGAGCGAGCGCGTCGGTGATGTAATGGGCGGTCGTCTGCCCATCGACGGTGGCGTTGAGCGCCAGCACGACCTCCTTGATCTCGCCTTCGGCCACGCGCGCGACAAGGCGTTCGATGCCGAGCTCCTTGGGGCCGATTCCATCAAGCGGGGATAGCGTGCCACCAAGCACGTGGTAGCGGGCGCGCAAAGTGCCGGCTCGTTCGAGCGCCCAGAGGTCGCCCACATCGGCGACCACGACGAGCAAGCTCTTGTCGCGGCGCTCGTCCTCGCAAATGCCGCAAGGCGCTCTGGTGTCCACATTGTTGCAAATGGGGCAAACGGTGATCCGCTCGGCCGCGAGTTTGAGCGCGTCCGCGAGCGGAACCAGAAGAGCTTCGCGTTTGCGGATCAGATGCAGCGCGGCGCGACGGGCCGAACGCGGGCCAAGGCCCGGGAGCCGCGCCAGCAATTGGATGAGACGCTCGATTTCAGAGCCGATCGGAGCCGCCATCTAGCCACGCTCCGCCGGAGCTTCACGGGCGTCGGCACTCAAGACGGTGGGGCGTCTCGTCACTTCACCGTCTCGCACGATCTTGGCTGAAAAATGCGGATCACGCTTCAGGCTCGCCCGGCGGTGCTCGACAGCATCGCCGGGTTTATCCCGAGCCCACGCATCACCACCTCGTAGCGCGCCTGTGCGGGCGTGTTGAAAATCAGATCGGGCGTGGCGCGCGCGGAGAGCCAGCTATTCTCCCGAATTTCGGCTTCGAGCTGGCCTGGCCCCCAACCCGCATAGCCGAGCGCGAGCGCGGCGCGATGAGGCCCCTCCCCCTTGGCGATGGCACGAAGCACATCGACGGTCGCGGTGAGGCACATCCGCTCATCGATCGACAGCGTCGTATCCTTGATGAAGAAATCGGCCGAATGCAGCACAAAGCCGCGCGCCTTATCGACCGGGCCGCCTTGCAGCACCTCGATGGCTTCGGCGCCAGCCGGCAGCCTTATGCTTTCCCCGTCCTCGATGATCTGCAATTGCACGAGAAGCTTGCGGAACACGATATGCGAGGCCGGCTTGTTGATGACGATTCCCATCGCGCCTTCGTGCGAATGGGCACAAAGGTAAATGACGCTCCTGGCGAAACGCTCATCCTCGAGGGTCGGCATCGCGACCAAGACATGGCCGTCGAGATAGAAATTTTCGCCTTGGCGGTTTTGAATGCGCCGGGTCATGCAGGAATGCTAGGCATCGTGGCGGAATTTTCAACCCGCGCCCGGTGCGGCTAACCGGTCATATCTCGCATTGGACGCTTATTTGATCCAGAGGCCCCCCGGTTGTCACATGATTGTGGCTCGCTTTTTGACACGATCGTCACGTAGATGAGGATCATGATCTCGAGACGCAAAACGATGCTGGGCGGAGCGAGCGCTGCCTTTTTCGCGACGAACCTTCCCTTGCTTGCCGCGACAAGCGATGCGTTCCCGGCCGCTTCGCCGTGGTCGGTCGGACTTGGGGCGCGGATGCGCCTCATCAGGGGTGCGCCGCTCGGAAGCGCCTTCGCGGCTGGCATCGAGATCGCGCTCGAGCCGGGTTTCCGGACCTATTGGCGCCTGCCGGGCAGCGCTGGCGTGCCGCCGGTCTTCGATTGGTCCGCTTCCCGAAATCTCGGCTCGGTTACGCCCGATTGGCCGGCGCCGAGGCGCCTTCTCGAAGAAGGCGCCTCGGTGATCGGCTATACGGGCGACAACCTCGTCCTGCCGCTTCGCATCGCCGCGATCGATTCGAAAATGCCCGTCGAGCTCGTCCTGTCGCTGAGCTACGCGGCCTGCAAGACGATCTGCGTGCCCGAGAAGGGCGAGGCTGCCCTCACGCTCGTGCCCGGCATCTCGGAGGGCCTCTATTTCGCTTTGATCGAGGCGGCCGGACGCGAGGTCCCCAAACGTGTCGAGCCCGCTTCTCTTGGGCTCGATCGACCGCAGGCGGCAATGCTCGCGCTCGGCTCCTCCGATCCGTCCTTGTCCTTGGCTCTCGATCTTGGCGCGGGCGAGCATGTGCTCGACATCTTCGTCGAAGGTCCCGAGAACTGGCTTTTCGGCGCGCCGAAAGAGGATGGCGGATCGGGCAACGTCCGGCTGCCGCTCATCGATCATCCCAAATGGGTGGATCGGGCTGCCGAGATCCCGTTCACCGTGACGATGCTGACCGACATGCGCGCTGTCGAAACCGTGATCGGCGCGAGAGCGGCGAGCTGACCCCGAGCTTCGGTCCGGGCCCGGGACGGAAGGCCTAAAGGCGGAAATCCTCGCCCAGATAGAGCCGGCGCACCTCGGGATGGGCCACCACATCGTCGGCCGAGCCTTCCATGAGCACGCGTCCGGCGTGGATGATGTAGGCGCGGTCGATGAGGCCCAGCGTCTCGCGCACATTATGATCCGTGATCAAAACGCCGATGCCGCGCCCTTTGAGATGGCGCACGAGCTCCTGAATGTCGCCCACCGCGATCGGGTCGATGCCGGCGAAGGGTTCGTCGAGGAGCATGTAGTTGGGCCGTCCCGCAAGCGCGCGAGCGATTTCGCAGCGGCGCCTTTCGCCGCCCGAGAGCGCGATCGAGGGCGTCCTGCGCAAGCGTGCGATGTTGAATTCTTCGAGCAGCGAGTCGAGCTCGCGCCGGCGCCGCGCCTTGTCCGGCTCGATCACCTCGAGCACGGCCCGCACATTGTCCTCGACATTGAGCCCCCGGAAGATCGAAGCTTCTTGCGGCAAATAGCCGACGCCGAGCCGCGCTCGCCGGTACATGGGCAGGCCTGTGACGTCGTGCCCGTCGAGGTAGATGTGGCCGGCGTCGGGCGCAAGCAGGCCCGTGATCATGTAGAACACGGTCGTTTTGCCCGCCCCGTTCGGGCCGAGAAGTCCAACCGCCTCGCCGCGCATCAATTCCAGGCTGACATGCTCGACGACCTTGCGGGCGCCGAAGCTTTTTTCCAGCCCCTCCACGGTGAGGAAGCCGTCCCTCGCCAGGAGGCTGAATTGCGGTGCGGAAACGCCAAAGGCGGCGTCCATTTTCACCGGTTTCGGCGCGTCGCCATCGATCATGCGCTCTTCCCCGGGGCCGACCTCGGCGGAGGCGGCGCGACGCGGTATGAAAGATGAGAGGCGATCGAGCAAAACCGTTTCCGTTGGCTCAGGGCACAAGGGCCGAATTTCATATCCGAAAGCGAAATGCGTTTCGGATCATGCTTACACTGCCGGTCACCCGCTTGTCCTTAGCGGCACCACCCTTCCTGTCGGGTAAACGGCACGCTCTTCGGCAAGCCCTGGGATCTCGAACCCTGCCGGTGTTGCCGCGCAGATACTCCCTATCTTGCCGCAAATCGGTTTTTGCGGTTGCGAATCGCGCCTTTTGCACCAGTTCCGGCGGCGCTATTGAGCATAATCAGCGTGCGCGACCTAATTAAATCCCTGTCATCAGGGCTCGGCGGCCTTCGCGGGTGCCACGGACTTCGACGCGGCGGCCTTGGTCGGCGAAGCATTGGTCGCAGGGGTATTGGTGGCGGTGGGTTTCGTGACAGGCTTGGAGCCCGTGCTCGCCGGAGAAGGTTTACCGGGCGGAGACTTTTGCGGGCTCCCCGGTTTTGTCTCGCCAGGTTGGCTTCCTTGCACGAAAAGCGACTTGACCGGTGTTCCGGGTGCCGAAAACACGTTCGCAACCCCCGTGTTGAGGTCATAGGTCAGCTTGTCGCCCGTCGTGACATCCGCGCCTTGGGTCAAGGAGACATGGCCTGTCAACGTGACGATGTTCGCCACACGGTCGAATTCGCCGTTGTCCCCTGTCGCGACCTGATCGTTCTGCACGACACTCACGGGTCCTTTGACCAGAATGCGCTTCACCTGCGTTCCGGCGGTCCCTTGCGGCTGGGGTTGGCTGTCCCCCGTCGTTCCTCCCGTGTCGTGCTGGCGCTCGTAATAGGCGGTGAGCTCGGTGCCGACGAGCTTGCTTGCCCCTTGTGTCGCCACGACGCCGCTCGCGCCCGAGTAAACAGCCCGCCCTTCCTTATCGTAAATGTCGAGACGATCGGAGGTGATGTAGATCGGGTCCTTCGATTTCGCCCCGAAAGGCACGGCACTTGCCGCATCCGAGGCGGGTTTGGTGGCCGCCGGCTTGCCGCCGCTTCCCGCCGGCGTTGATGTGGGCGCGGGTGGGGAGCTCGGAGGCGCGCTCGCCGCCGGGATGGAAGATGCTGCGACAACCAGGCAGCCCAGTACGAGAATGGCTCCCTTGCGGAGGTCGCCGCGCATTTTCAAAAAAGAGGGGGGCAGAGGGCCGATCATGGGTGCGTGGGCTCAGTCGCCGTCCCCTTTTCTTTGGGCACCGGTGCCGCCCCCGCTCGCTCCGAAGCCGAATCGAGCCTGGAACGCACGTTGCCGATAAACGTGACCCGCTTGCCGTTTTCGACGACTTCGACCGAGTCGGCATTGACCTCTCCGCCGTTCATCTTGGCGTTCACGGGTCGATCCGAGGAGATGTCGCCTGATTTAAACTTCATCAACGCGTTTTCGAGACTGATGTCGTAGCCGCTCGTCGTCTTGATCTTGACGTCGTCCTTCACGTCGAGCGTCTCGTTTTGCGTGTCGTAGATGCCTTGGCGCGCTTTGAGATTGGCAGCTTGTCCATCACCCAGCACGAGACGAGCATCCATGTCGACGAGATTGATGACCGAGGGCTTTCTCACGTCCTGGATCGCCGATCTGGCGACGACCTCGTAAGGCCTGCTGTCCTTCTTGAAGCCCGAGAGCTTGGGCAACTCCATCACCACCTTGGATGAGGAGAGGTCGACGCCCTGGACGCTGAAATTGCTCGGGAAAACCTGCCGGAAGGGATCGAAAAGCCAGACGGCCACAAGGCCGGCGACCGCGATGACGACGCCGATCGGAATGGCCCTGCGCAAAAAGCGCACCTGCGCCGAGTGGCGTGACGCATGGGCGAAGACTTGCGCGGCGGAGACGTTGACGTGCGGAGCGCCCTTTGTGCGAAGGAGCCCCGGCGGGGAGCGCGTGGCGACCATCCTCATCGCTTTTCCTCAACCGGCGTCGCCCGAACACGCCCGCACGACGCAAAGCGGCCGAGCGTAAAATGCCCCGGCGGCGTGGGTCGGGATGGAGGCACCCCGACTCTCATTTGCGAAACCTCGTGTATCAAAATCCGCGCCTTGCCGATGTTCCTTGCCTGAATCTACAGCAAATCATGTCCGTTTCGAAGCCGGGCTCGTTTTCGCCCCGTCCGTCACGCTCAGCTCTCGTCTCCCTGACAGGCAGAAAGGGCAAAGACATGGCAGCGCAAAAAGAAACCGCGATCGAAACGAAGCGGTAGTCGCGGGGAACGATAAAGTCACCCTGGTTAATGGCTTCATCAATGATTTGGGCGCTTGCCTGAAGAAGCGCCTGCGTCCGCGGGGAGCAGGACAGAGGGCTCGGCGCGTCGGCGCCAGAACCTCAGGTTAAGCAAGCCACCTTTTGCGGCGCTTGTAGCTCTTCAGGGTGCGAAAGCTTTTGCGGCGCTCTCCGCCGAAACCGAGATAATACTCCTGCACATCCTCGTTTTCACGAAGCGCTTGCGCGGCGCCATCCATGACGACACGTCCGGTCTCGAGGATGTAGCCATGGCTCGCATATTTCAGCGCCATGTTGGTGTTCTGCTCGGCGATGAGGAAGGACACGCCCTCGCGCGCGTTCAGGACGCGCACGATCTCGAAAATCTCTTCGACGATTCGCGGCGCAAGTCCCATCGAGGGTTCATCGAGCAAGATCATGCGTGGCCGCGCCATCATGGCCCGCCCGAGAGCGCACATTTGCTGCTCTCCGCCCGACGTATAGCCGGCGAGCGCGAGGCGTCTTTCCTGGAGGCGGGGAAAATAACCGTAGATCGCCTCCATATCAGCTTTGATGGCGGCGCGACCGTCACGGCGCGTGAAGGCGCCGGTCAGAAGGTTCTCCTCGATCGTCAGATGGCCGAAGCAGTGGCGGCCTTCCATCACCTGAACACAGCCTCGGCGCACGAGTTCATTGGGCGTGAGCTTCTCGACGCGAGCGCCGTCGAACTCGATCGTGCCTTTCGTGACCTCGCCGCGCTCGGCCTGCACCAGGTTTGAAATCGCTTTCAAGGTCGTGGTCTTGCCGGCCCCGTTCGCGCCGAGAAGGGCCACGATGCCGCCTTGGGGCACGTTGAGCGAGACACCCTTCAGCACGAGCACGACCCGATTGTAGATCACCTCGATGTTATTCAACGAAAGAATGGAAGCTTCGGGAGATTTTTTTGCGTCCATTTCAGTCGCGAGATCTGGCGATTTCACAAGTCGGCTTTCATCACCCATTAGTTTGATATAAAAGAAAGAAAGGCCGTGCATCCCGGCCTTACCTGAAAAGTCACCATGCCGGCTAATTTTCGCTCTGCTTCTTGACGGGGCCGATTAAGTTAGTCAGGAAGGCTTGTCGCAAGTCTCGCTTCGCTTGGGCCAGCCGGCGTTCTTCTCAGCATAGTCTTTCGCCGCTGCGTCGAGGAGCGGCATCACCTTGTCGCTCATGGCCGGCAGGTCGCCCGAAACCTTCACCCATTTCTGCCCATCCCATTCCTGCATGAAAGTCGGGCGGTGACCGTTATGGTCGCTGCAACTGATCTGAAGCGGCCCGGTGAAGCCTTCAAATCCGAGCTGCTTCAAGCGCTCCGGCGTCAAGTTGATCGTCTCGAGCCCGCGCCTCACATCCTCACCGGTCACGACCTTCTTGCCGGTGAGCTTTTGCGCGTTGCCGATCGCCTCGGCGATCAGCATGGAGTTGTAGACGCCACGATCGTAGAGCACATCGCCGACCTTGTCCTTCGAGGCGACCTGGCTTTTCCCCTTGTCGACGACGAATTTGAGAACGTCCTGGATCGCCGGAAAATTGGCGCCGGTCGCGTGCCAGTTCAGGATCTTGAAGCCCTTGGCTCCATCGCCCGCGCCGCGCGCATCGTCCTCGCCCGGCCACCAGATCGAGATGAACCTGTCCATCGGATAATTGATGCGCGCCGCCTCCTTGATCGCGGTGCCGTTCATCGCGCCCCAACCGTACATGACCATGTAATCGGGCTTGTCGCGGCGCACATTGAGCCATTGGGAGGATTGGTTCTGAAGGTCGCCGAAGGCCACGGGGTACATCTTCAAGGTGAAGCCGACATCCTTGGCCAAATTGTCGAACATCGGAATCGGCTCCTTGCCGAAACCGGCATCGAGATAGATGTAGCCGATCGTCTTGCCCTTGAGCTTGTCGAGACCGCCTTCCTTATCGGCAATATACCGAAGGATCATAGAAAGCCCGTCCCAATACGTGTCGGGCGGGTTGAAAACCCACGGAAAGGTGTCGCCGATCGCCGAAGCCGACAGGCCGTAAGCCATGGAGAGGATCGGAATCTTGTCGACGGCGGCCTTGGGGATGAGTGGAAGCGTGATGCCGGTCGACCACGGATTGATCATCACCGGGCTCTTCCCCCTCACGGAATCATAGCATTCGATGCCCTTCTTGGTGTCGTAACCGGTCTCGCATTCCTCGATGACGAGCTTCGCGCCACCAATGCCGCCGTCGCGATCGTTGAGCATTTGCAGATAATCATGCATGCCGTCCGCGACCGGGATGCCGGAACCCGAGAAGGGGCCGGTTCGGTAGGTGAAGAGCGGCACGTAGATTTGATCTTCGGCAAAGGCCGCGCGCACCTCGCCGAGCATGCCGAAACAAAGCGCGGCGCCCGCCGCGAGCCAAGCTGCCGACTTTCCGGCAATCGATTTCATGCGCCGCATGACGTGACCTCCCTTGAGACGTGCTCGGGTCAGCCGTTCGCGTCGGAAGATGACCGCGCGCGGGCTCACTTCTGTGGGTAAGGTCGCATTGCGCGGCGCCGGCGTAAAGTGGGGCAGAGCCCGGCCGTTCCTGCAGGCAGGATGATGGCGCAACCGCAAGCCGCAAGCCGTTGCCATTCGCCTTTCGACTCTCTACGACGCATTCGACCCAGATGGCGGATCACCGGAGGCCATTTCCAGGAGATCTGCCGACAGAGCGTGATTTTGGGAAAATTTCATGCTTCGACGGGCCTGTAGCTCAATGGTTAGAGCCGGCCGCTCATAACGGTCTGGTTGCAGGTTCGAGTCCTGCCAGGCCCACCATCGCTGGAATCGATATCGCAAAGTCGTGGTCGTGCAAGCCGATGAGAAACGGGCCACACCCTCGAAGCAGACGTGCCACCTGAGGAAATACGTGTCGGCCAGAATTTCCGGATCGCCCCATTAAAAGGCGACATCGTTCGGTTGCCGCACCAGCTGCCCGAGGTCGGAAATACTTGAATGAAATGAATCTCATGGGGAACGAGGGAGATGACGCTTAAGAGACTGGACCATGTAAGCGTCGTCGTCGACGACCTGGCAGCCGCCGTCGCTTTTTTCGTTGCGCTCGGCATGACGGTCGAAGGGGAGGCGCCGCTCGAAGGCCCATGGTTGGATCGCATCAACGGGCTCGAAAAGGTTGACGTCCAGATCGTCATGATGCGGAGCCCAGATGGGCACGGGCGCCTTGAACTGACGAAATTTCGCAATCCGAAACTGGTCAAGATCGAACCGGCCGTCGCGCCGCCGAACGCGCTGGGCCTCCGGAGCGTCATGTTTGCAGTCGAAAGCGTCGACGACACTGTCGCTCGCCTGCGCGCCCTCGGCGGCGAACTTATCGGCGAGGTCGCCCAGTACGAGGACAAGTACAGACTTTGCTACATGCGGGGCCCTGCGGGCATCATCGTCGCGCTAGCCGAGGAACTCCCCCTGAAGCGTTCGCGGAGCTCCCGGACCGCGGCGCAAGATTGAAGAGCCGGGATCCGCCAATTTCCGTGGTTTGGATGGGGCGCAAACAGCTACGAGCCATCTCCCCGCTTGGCCCTGGTGGCTCCGCCAGACCTCTTGACCAGCCATCGCTTTGCGCGCCCGATATGACGATGCTCAAAGTAAGTTCTGCGTAATTGCCATGACTCAGCTCGAACCTTCCGGAACACTCGATGTCGGCGAGGATCGTCTCGAATACCGCCATATCGGCCCTGATCCGAGCGAGGCCGCGACCATCGTGATGCTTCACGAGGGCTTGGGCTCGGTCGGCCTGTGGGGCAATTTTCCGGACGCACTCGCCGCAGCGACCGGAGCTGGCGTCTTCGCGTATTCGCGCGCCGGCTATGGCGCATCGAGCCCCGCGGAGCTGCCGCGCAAGCTGAGCTACATGCATCACGAGGCGCTCGACGTGCTCCCCGAGCTTCTTAGGCAAATCGGCTTTCGCCGAGGCCTCCTTCTCGGGCATTCGGATGGCGCCTCGATCGCGACGATTTACGCAGGCGGCGTCCAGGATCACCGCGTGCGCGGGCTCGTGCTCATCGCGCCGCATTTCGTTGTCGAGCCGATGGGGCTGGCCTCGATCGCGAACGCCAAGCTCGCTTACGAGAAAGGCGAGCTCAAGGGAAAGCTCGCCCGCTGGCACGAGCATGTCGACAATGCCTTTTATGGCTGGAACGGTGCCTGGCTCGATCCAGCCTTCCGCTCATGGGACATTTCGGAGGCCTTGGCGTATATCCGCGTGCCGGTCCAGATCGTGCAAGGCACGCGCGACGAATATGGGAGCATGCGTCAGGTCGAGATCGCGCAACAGGAATGCTATTGCCCCGTCGAGGTGACTCTGATCGATGGCGCGGGCCATTCGCCGCAGCGCGAGGCGAAAGACGAGACCTTGAGTGCCATCGCCAGCTTCTGCACGCGCATTCTCGATTCGCACGGCGAGGGTAAGCTCGACCACGCGGCGTGAACCGGTCTCGATCAAGCGTCATCATGGGCGCAGATGTAGGGCATGGGGCGTGGCCGAGGTGTCTCGTAACCCGAGGCAGAATAATTGAACCGGCTATATTAAATCGTAAGCCGTCAAACTGTAGCGACGGGGGTAGCGGGCGATCCCACCGCGCCCGGAAGCCGCAAGG
>JAFBAS010000104.1 GCA_019247605.1 Hyphomicrobiales bacterium | reverse complement strand
GGGTTCGTTGGTCGCCGGCGGAATTTTGATCGCGCGCGACGAGGCCCCTGCGCAACAAGCTCTGCCGCCCACACCGGCGTGCGACGATCATGGCGAACCGACGCTTGCCGAGACCGAAGGGCCTTACTTCAAGCCCCATTCGCCGCTTCGCGCGGATCTGCGTACGCCCGGCGCCAGCGGGCATCCAGTCGACCTCTCCGGCCTCGTGCTCACGCGCTCCTGCCGTCCCGTTCGCAAAGCGCTCGTCGACCTTTGGCATGCCGACGACAAAGGCGTTTACGACAATCAGGGGTTCAGCCTGCGCGGCCATGTCTTCACCGATGCGGATGGGCGTTACGCCTTCCGGACCATCCTGCCGGGGCTTTATCCCGGCCGCACCCGCCACTATCACGTGAAGGTGCAAGCGCCCGGGAAAGCCGTGCTGACAACGCAGTTTTATTTTCCCGATGAGGAACGAAACCGCAGCGATGATCTTTTCCGTAACGAGCTCTTGATGCGGATTTCCACATCCGAAGAGGCGATGCTCGCGCGTTTCGATGTCATCCTCGCCTGGGTGTAGAGAGGAATTCGAGCGAAGCTGCCAACCCGAGGGCCACAAGCCGCGCTTGAAATCTCACCCGTCCGCCTTGGGTCGCGCGCGCGGCGGTATGGCCTCTTGGCTCAAGCCAGGATCGGCAACTCTGATTGCCGGAACAAAAAGACGCCTCAGCCGGTTTTTCGCTCCATCCACGGTCGCCGGATTCACTAGCCATGCCGGATCAGATCCCTCCCGCGGTCAGGCCTTCGACGCTGGCTCACCCCGCGGATGACAACTCGAACCTTGCGGCATTGCTTAATCTGGCGCTCTTCGTCGTCATCGCCTCGATCCTTTACTTCGCGCGCGAAGTCATCATCCCGATCACATTGGCGGTATTGCTGGCTTTCGTGCTCGCACCGGTTGTCAAGCTTTTCCGGCGCCTTGGTCTTTGGCGAGTTCCTTCCGTGCTCGTCGCTGTTCTCCTCGCAATCGCGGTCGTGCTCGGCATCGCCGGCTTGATCGGCACGCAGATCGCCGACACCGCCGAGCAGGTGCCACGTTATGAAACGACCATCCGTAGCAAGGTCGAAGCGTTCCGAAAGGCGACCATTGAAAGGGCGTCGAGCCTGATCACGCGTTGGGGGCGGCAACTCGAGCCGGCGCAGCCCAACGCGACAAATCCCGCCTCACCAAACAGCGAGGCCGCCGCGGCCAAGGCCAATCCAGAGGAGAAACCGCTCCCCGTGGAAGTGCATCAGCCTGAGCCATCCCCGCTCGAGCTCGCCGAACGCATTCTCACCCCGGTCGTGAGCCCGCTGGCGACGCTCGCTGCGACCTTCGTGGTGGCGATCTTCGTGCTGTTGCAACGAGAAGATCTGCGCGATCGCCTGATCAGCCTTTTTGGCTCCGGCGACCTGCACCGCACTACTCTCGCGATGGACGACGCAGCCGAGCGGCTGAGCAATTATTTGCTCTCTCTGCTCGGCGTCAACACGGGCTTTGCCCTCATCATCGGCATCGGCCTCTACTTCATCGGCGTGCCTTCTCCAATTTTATGGGCCGTGCTCGGCGGCCTTTTGCGCTTTATTCCCTATGTCGGGGCGGCGCTGTCCGCGATCCCACCTTTGGCGCTTGCCGCGGCGGCGGATCCGGGCTGGACGATGCTGTTGTGGACCGTGGCCCTCTATGTCGTCGTCGAAATCACAACGAGCCAAGCCGTCGAGCCCCTCCTTTACGGCCACAGCACGGGATTATCGCCCATCTCGGTCATCGTATCGGCGACATTCTGGACATGGTTATGGGGACCTCTCGGCCTCATCCTCTCAACCCCGCTCACCTTGTGCCTCCTGGTGCTCGGACGCCACGTGGACCGTCTGCAGTTCCTCGACGTTGCATTGGGAGACCGCCCAGCCCTCACCCCCGTCGAGAACTTCTACCAGCGCATAATTGCCGGCGATCCCGATGAGGCGATCGATCAGGCCGAGCTCGTCCTGAGGGAATGCCCGCTCTCCACCTATTACGACGAGGTGGCGATCGAAGGCATGAAGCTTGCCGCACATGACGTTGAGCGGGGGGTCATCGGCCCGCAGAAACTCGAGCAAATCCGGGAGGATTTGAGCGCGCTTGTTCACGAACTCGACTCATTCGAGGATTCCAATCCTGCTGTCGAACCGAAGGCCCGAGAAAAAGCAGAGGCCGACCAACGCATCTTATTGAAGGCTCCGCCCGACGAGATCGCAATCCTCAAGCACGAGGAGCTACCGGCCGCCTGGCAAGGTGAGGCCCCGGTGTTGTGCGTTGGCGGCCGGGGGCCCTTCGACGAAACAGCCTCGAGCATGCTCGCCCAGCTCCTCGGGAAACACGGCTTGGGTGTGCGAACCGTGTCGCATGCGGCCATTTCACGATCCCGCGCCGCGAGCTTCACGGCCGAGGGCGTCTCCATGATTTGCGTGACCTACCTCGAGGTCGAGCGCAATCTCCCACATTTGCGCCATTTGCTTCGCCGGTTGCGTCAGCGCTTTCCAAAGTCAAAAGTACTCGTTGGTTTGTGGTCGGCACCGGCCGAGGGCGCCACGGAGAACCGGCTTCGCGCGGGCGTGAATGCCGATCACGAGGCAACCTCGCTTCGGGACGCGGTGAAAGCGTGCGTCCACGCCGCGACAGCGGGTGACGAGCAGAAGGAGAAGCCTTCCCTCTCGACGTCGCGTCCGGTCCTGACCGTCGTCGGGGAAGGACGGTAGGCTGCGAGAGGCCGATGCGTGGCGTTCGAGCCGGGAACCTTGGCGCGGGTTCCCGAATTTGGTCTTGGCAAACGATCGCAATTCCTGTCGGCCCGGGGAGGTTGCCTTGTCGATGTCCCAGACCACTTTGCGCGAAAGCCTTTCGGCGGAAACTTCGTTGACCGGCGTCTCCTGGGGCGCGGTGGCGGCGGGTGCCGTTGTCATCGCGGCCCTGTCGCTCATGCTCCTGGCCTTCGGAGCCGGGATGGGGTTTTCGGCCGTTTCACCCTGGTCCGGTTCCGGGATTTCGGCGACAACCCTCAGCGTCGCGGCGGGCATTTATCTCCTTGTGGCCGCCTGCCTCTCCTCGACGGTCGGCGGCTACATCGCCGGAAGGCTTCGCAGGAGATGGGCCGGGCTGCACACGAACGAGACTTATTTCCGTGACACGGCGCATGGCTTCCTCGCCTGGGCGTTTGCGACCGTGGTCACCGCGGCCTTTCTTGCCGGGGCGTCGGCGAATCTTGCGGGCGGCGCGACGGCGGGCCTGACCCGCGCCGCGGGCGGCGCGGCACGCGAGGCCGGATCACCGCTCGACTATTATGCCGACGCTTTATTGCGGCCGACGGGCGCGCCGGCTTCGACCGGCGATAATCGTGCGGAGGTGATCAGGATCCTGTGGAATGGCATGCGTCAAGGCGATGTCTCGCAAGGCGACCGCAGCTACCTCGCTCAAATCGTGGCCGCACATACGGGAATGAGTCAGGGCGACGCCGAAAAGCGCATTGGGGAGGTGATCGATGAGGCGAAAGGGGCGCTCGACGCCGCGCGCAAGGCTGCGGCCCGCTTCTCGCTATGGCTCGCGGCCTCGATGCTTCTCGGGGCTTTCGCTGCAAGTCTCGCAGCGACCGAGGGAGGGCAGCTTCGCGACCGAGCCGATGTCGAAGCTTGATCGACGGAGGCACTTGCCCTCATCCTGCATGATCAGTTGAAGTAAGGAGCACGATATGGGTCGTTCAATTCTTCTGTGGTTGCTCGGCGTGCCGATCCCAGTGATCATTCTTCTTGCGCTTTTCACCCACCATTGAGGTGAGCGCGAACGTCGGATCAGGGCGCTCAGAAGCATTGCGCCGAGCAGAAAATGCGTGCCTGGCGGGGCAGGTCGGGCGCGGCACCCATGCCCCCTGCTATGGCGTAGTGCGTGAACCCAGTCTCGGCGCCCGCCGGCCACCTTCGTGACGAAATGTATCGAATTCCTTTCCGCTAGATTCACCACCATTGCCATTTCTGTTCATCGTCGCAAAACGGATTGTCACGACGATCACCCAATCAATTTGGGCAACATAATCTTTCAAAGAAGCACCGGGCTTCCCGAAGCGGCAAGGGCAAAATCGGCCAGATCGCGCGAGGCGACCCCTCTTTCCCTCTCTGGCGGGCAAAAACCGACCTGAGGATCCAATGCGCGAGCGTGATTTTGGCGACGGCCTCCGTGCACGACGAGATCACCGAGAAGTGAAGTCCTTTTCAATTTCATCGGCGCTCAGCGCCCAAGCGGAGGGGAACTGACTCCAACGTCGCACGTATTCACCCGATCGTTGCGCACCATGCGCCAATAGGAGAAAGCCATGAAGCTATTTTACGTCGCAGTGGCGGCAAGCACGCTTCTCGCGAGCTCGGCCGCTTATGCTCAGAACGCGGGCGGGACAGTGGGCGGGGCCGTCGGCGGCGCCGCGGTCGGCGCGGTCGTTGGCGGGCCTGTCGGCGCTGCCGTCGGTGGCGCGGTCGGGGCAATCACCGGATCTACACTGCCTCCGCAACCTTCCGTCGTTTATCAAGGACCCGTGGTTGTCGGCGAGAGCTTGCCGGATACCGTAACCTATTATCCGGTCCCCGAATACGACGCCTATAGCTACACCATTCTCAACAACAGGCGTGTGATCGTCGATCGCCACACGCACCGTGTGGTGCGCGTCATCGAGTGATTTTTTTGCCTGCGGAAGTCCCCGACGCACTCGCGTCGGGGACTTTTTTTTGTCCGCCAAAAGTTCAAGATCCCCGCCCAAACTCGAACACTCCCTCGCCACGCATTCTCACCGCAATCAGGAACTCACGCCCCCGCCCGAACGTAAGGGCACAGACGAGTGTTTGAAGTCGTGGACGCGTTCAATGCGAGCGTCGCGAACATAAAAAAAGGAGAATAGACATGGGATTTGGCCGCGGCATACTTTTGTGGCTCCTTGGCGTGCCCATTCCGGTGATCATCCTGCTTGCCCTTTTCTGGCATCATTAGATCGCGCCCTTACACCTCAGGGGCTGCGCGTTTCCTAGATAGGATGATGCTTCTGGCGCAAGAAGCCTGACGTGCTCTCCACGCGCATGGCGAAGGCTCACATGCCTTTGCCCCGCCTACAGTTTCCGGAGAATCGATAGCGCTCAGCGCTGCTTCCAACTGATGGGCGCAGGCGCAAGGGATGAGGTGCGCTCAACTGAGCACTCGCGCTTGCCTGGCCAGCGCACTATCCTCGGCGCCTCTGATCCGCCGAATGGGACGATCCGGTGGAATCGATCTCGTGGGAGCAACCGATGGCGTCGATCAAAGGCAAGGCCGCCTGGGTGACCGGGGCGGGAAGTGGAATCGGGCGCGCGACTGCGATCGCTCTTGCCAAAGCCGGCGCAAACGTTGTCCTGTCGGGTCGACGCAAGGGGCCGCTCGAGGAAACGGCCTCGCTCCTCGGCGATGCGGGCGGCACGACACCCATCGAAGTGCTCGACGTCGTTGACAGTGGGGCGGTCGATGCCGTGGCCCGCCGCATCCGCGAAACGCTTGGTCGACTCGATATCCTCGTCAACAATGCCGGACTGAACATCGTCGAACGTTCCTGGTCCGCGCTCAATCCGACACGGGTCGATGAGATCCTTGGTGCCAATTTGCACGGCGCTTTCTATTGCGTGACCGCGGCTTTGCCGATCATGCGCGCGCAAAAGGACGGACTGATCGTCAACATCGCTTCCTTGGCCGGCAAGCATGTCTCACCGCTTTCGGGCCCCGGCTACACGGCAGCAAAGCATGCGGTGGTCGCGATGAGCGCCAGCATCAATACGGAGGAGTTCGCGAACGGAATTCGCTCATGCGCAATTTGTCCGGGCGAGGTGGCAACGCCGATCCTCGATCGCCGCCCCGTGCCGGTCAGCGCGGAGGACCGTGCCAGGATGCTGCAGCCCGAGGACCTCGCCGAGACGGTGCTCTTCGTCGCACAAATGCCGGAACATGTGTGCATAAGCGAGATTCTCCTCGCGCCGACTTGGAATCGTGGCTATGCGGCGGCATCGCAAATAACCCATATGGGGATGGGCGCGCCGAAAACCGCGAATAGAGCACCCTGACGACGGGCATCGGCAGCGGCGCGGAACGCGCCGATGCGAGGAAGGTGAATTCATGAGCAAGCTTGCCGAGCGATCGACACAGGAACTCCGCATCCTGCGCACGCAGGCACGCAGCGACTACGATGCCCTCCAGGCGCGCGGTCTCAAGCTCGACATGACGCGGGGCAAACCTTCTCCAGAGCAGCTCGACCTTTCGTTGGGAATGCTCTCATTGCCGGGCAATGGCGATTACATCACCGAGAAAGGCGAGGATGCCCGCAACTATGGCGGCGGGCCGCAAGGGCTTCCCGAGGCGAGAGGCTTGCTTGCCGATGCGCTCGGCGCACCTGTCGAGCAGATCCTGGTCGGCAACAATTCAAGCCTCGCGCTCATGCATGATTGTATTGCCTTCGCGCTTTTGAAGGGCGTCCCCGGCGGGCGCGCGCCTTGGAGCGAGGAGAGGCCGATCAGCTTCCTCTGCCCCGTGCCGGGTTATGATCGGCATTTCGCGATCTGCGAAGAATACGACATTCGCATGATCCCGGTGCCGCTCACGGGCGAGGGCCCCGACATGCAGGCGGTCGAGCGCCTTGTTGCGGAGCCCCATGTCAAGGGCATCTGGTGCGTTCCGCAATACTCGAACCCGACCGGAGAAACCTATTCCGACGAGACGGTGCGACGGCTTGGCTCGATGCGGACCGCAGCCCCCGATTTTCGTCTGTTCTGGGACAATGCCTACGCGGTTCACCACCTGAGCGAGAAGCACGACAAGGTTGCGAACATCTTCGATGCCTGCATCGCCGCCGGCCATCCCGACCGCGTCTTCGCCTTCGCGTCGACCTCCAAGGTGACCTTCGGCGGGGCGGGGCTTGGATTTTTCGCTGCTTCGCCGACGAATATGCGCTGGCTCATCGACCGGATGAGCCGCCGCAGCATCGGTCCGGACAAGCTGAACCAGCTCCGGCATGTGCGCTTCTTGCGTGATGCCGCAGGTTTGCGAGCGCTCATGGACCGGCATCGCGCCCTGCTCGCGCCGAAATTCGCCGCCGTGGACGAAGCGCTTGGCGAAAGGCTCCAGGATACGGGCGTGGCTCGCTGGACACGTCCGCGCGGCGGGTATTTCGTTACGCTTGACCTTCAGGTCGGCTCGGCGCGCCGCGCCGTCGAACTCGCCAAGGGGATTGGGCTTGCTCTGACCCCGGCGGGCGCCACCCACCCTCTCGGACGCGATCCCGACGATCGCACGCTGCGCATCGCGCCGACCTATTCCGCGCTCGCAGCAGTGCGCCTGGCGGCGCAGGGGATCGGGCTTTGCGTGTTCCTGGCGGCGGTCGAGGCGCTCCTTGCGAAGCGCGAACCCGAAGCTCCCCGGCCTGAGGAGAAGTCGCCAACCCGAAGCGCGAAAGCCGTGGCAAAGGCCGTGTAAACCCGCAATTTTAAGCGGCGGTCATGCTGAACGTCCTCCTCCTCAACGCCTATGCCGCAAACCACGCCGAGAGATTGCGCAGCCTGCTTACGACGAAATGGCGGGTGGCGACCCTCGACGAAAGACAGCCCGGCGCTCCTCTCCAAAAGGCGTTGCGGGAGGCTGATGCGCTCATCACTACCCGCTTTGGCACGAGCATGCCGCAAGCACCGAGGCTGAGACTGATCCAAAGCCCCGTCTCCGGGCATGACCGCGTGGTTGCGGCGGCGATCCCGCCTCAATGCGTCTTCTGCAATGTGCATGAGCATGAGATCGCCGTCGGCGAATATGTGATGCTCGCCATGCTCGAGTGGCAGATCGGGCTGGCGCGACTGGATGCCGGTTTTCGAGTCGGCGATTGGACCGGCGGCGTCGCGGTTGCCGGACACATGCATGGAGAACTCGCCGGCAAGACACTGGGCCTCATCGGGCTTGGCCGGATAGGGCGTGCGGTGGCGCGCCGGGCAAAAGCGTTCGACATGCACGTGATCGCGGTAACCCGGACACCGCGATCAAGCGAGGAGCATGTGGATTCACAAGGGCCCATGGAAGAGCTCGACGCGATGCTCCCGCGCTGTGATTTCCTCGCCGTGACCTGTCCTCTCAATGACGACACGCGTGGCCTCATCGACGATCGGCGGCTCGCTTTGTGCAAGGCGGGGCTCGTGATCATCAATGTCGCGCGCGCCGCCGTGCTCGATGAAGAGGCGCTCTACACGGCGCTTCGCGACCGGCGCATCGCGGGCGCAATCCTCGACGTGTGGTACTCCTATCCCACGGCCGACAATTCGGCCGCGCTGCCCTCGCGCTTTCCGTTCAATGAACTTGCGAACGTGATCATGACACCGCACGGCTCCGCCTGGACGGACGGGCTCATTGCAAGGCGCTGGCGCTTCATCGCCGGCAATCTCGATCGGTTGGCGCGCGGCGAGCCCTTGCTGAACGTCGTCTCAGGCCCGCGACTCGGGCCGCAAGGCTGAGCGTATGATTTGACTTGTCTAGACAATTGACCACGAAATTCCCGCACCCTAGCATTCGACTACCGAGCTTCGAGAACGATCCCGCGCATTGGCGGCGGATGGCCGGGCTTGAGTGGGTTGGACTGCCGAGCACGTCCGAAACTGTCGTCCGACGAGGAGGATGCCGAATTGCGCCGCGTTATCGATCTCGAGTGTAACCTGCCGCCCGGTGAAGACACGCCTGATTACAAGGAAGCCATTCAAGGCCGGCCGGGCAACCCGGTGCCGGACCGCCTCGAGCGCCCGCCCGGCTATGGCTTCGACAACTACAATTCGATTTTCAAGGGCCGCGCCGAGCGCTCCGCCCCCGAGAAAAACTCGGTTCCGGGCGCGGCCGTGGCGAGCTTGCTCGCGGACATGGACAAGGCCGGCATCGAGGTCGGTATCCTCGGAGGCGCTTCGAACCCGACCTTATCGCGCGTGGCCAAGGCTCATCCGGACCGCTTCATCAGCCTTGCGGCGATGAGCCCGCTCGACGGCATGCGCGCCGTGCGCGAGTTCGAACGCCTCGTGCGCGAGGACGGAATCGGAGGCATGCGGGTCGTCGCCCTCTACAACATGATTCCGGCGAGTGACCGGCGCTATTATCCGCTCTACGCGAAATGCGTCGAACTCGACGTTCCCGTGCGCGTCTACACGTCCATGAATTACGCCAACGATCGCCCTTACGATCTCGGCCACCCGCGCCATCTCGACGATGTGGCGATCGATTTTCCGGAGTTGCGGATCGTGGCTGGCCTCGCCGGTTGGCCTTGGGTCAACGACATGGTCGGGTTGTTGCGCCGCCACCCCAATCTTTATTGCGACACCGCGGCCCATCGGCCGCGCCATTTTGCGACCGAGGGCTCGGGGTGGGAGCAGTTTCTTCGCTTCGGCAACACGCTGTTGCAGGACAAGATCATGGTTGGGCTCTCGCGCGGCATTTTCGGGGTGTCCTTCGAGGAGTTGCTCCGCGAATACGAGGCGCTTCCGCTCAAGGACGGCGTCATGGAAAAATGGCTTTACAAGAATGCGGCCAATTTCTTCCGGCTGAACTGAACAGTGCGTCATGGCGCGATTTGCGTTTCGTCGATGCCTCCAGGCGATCCCGCTCATGGTCGCGGTTGTTTTCCTCGTCTTCGGCATGCTGCAACTCACTCCCGGCGATCCGGTGCAAGCCATGGTCGGGCAATATCCGGTGCCTCCCGAATTTCGCGCGGCGATCGAGCGTCACTACCACCTCAACGATCCATTCGTGTCGCGGCTTTGGCAGTATTTCGCCAACCTCGCCCATGGCGATCTCGGCTTTTCCTTCCAGATGCAGCGCCCTGTGACCGAACTCATTCTCGAGCGTGCGCCTCGCACCCTCATTCTCGCGGCCAGCGGCTTTCTTACGGGCATCCCCATCGGCTTGGCCGTCGGCCTGCTTTCCGCCGCGAGCCAAAATCCGCATGTTGATCGGTTCTGGACCACAACCACCCTCATCGCCTACGCCATTCCGGGGTTTTGGCTCGGTCAGCTTCTCGTGATCCTTTTCGCGATGCAGCTTGGCTGGTTTCCGACGCAAGGCATGGCGCCGTTGGTCTCGCGCGCCTCGGGCTTCGGCTGGCTGCTCGAGCGAGCCCGATATCTCGCTCTTCCGGCAATCACCTACGCGATATACGAGGCGACACGCGTGGCGAGGCTGATGCGCGCCAACGTCATCGAAACCTTGGGGCAAGGTTATATCGTCACCGCCAGGGCCAAGGGCTTGTCGCGCGGCGCCATCGTCCGGCGGCACGTCTTGAGGAATTCGAGCCTGCCCGTCGTCACCATCATGGGCTACGCCTTCGGCGTTGCCATGGGCGGCGCGGTTCTCATCGAAACCGTATTCTCCTGGCCGGGCATCGGTTTGCTATTGATCGAGGCGATCAGGGCGCGCGACAATCAGGTCGTTGTCGGTGTCGTGCTCTTCGTCTCCCTTGCCGTAATCTTGATGAACCTCATCGTCGATCTCATTTATTGCGCGCTCGATCCGCGAATCCGCACGGGGTCATGAACCGGGAACCTCAAAGCTCACCGACTTCGCTATCCCAGCGATCGCGGGCAACCAGCGATGTTCCGCGCAATGCACTCGCGGCAAAAGCACTTGCGGCCAGGACCTTCCTTTCGCGATTTCGACGGACGCATTACGGTTTTGCCGGATTTGCCATCCTCGCGCTTCTCGTGCTGGTCGCGATCACGGCCCCGCTGCTTGCGCCTTTCGATCCCAGGCGGCAGGTCGGCGAGAGCCTGATGCCTCCTTCCTGGGTTCACCCGATGGGAACGGACAATATCGGACGGGACCTGTTGGCGCTTCTGCTCTATGGAACGCGTGCTTCACTCGCCATCGGCTTTTGCGCCGCCCTCGCCGCACTTCTTGTCGGCGGCGCGATCGGCGCGCTTGCCGGGTATCGCAGGGGCTTCACCGAAGTCGTGTTAATGCGACTTGCCGAGCTCTTCCAAACGCTGCCCGTCATCATTGTCGTCCTTTTCGCCATCGCGCTCTTCGGCGCGAGCTTTTGGCTTCTCATCGCGGCGGTCGCGCTCGCCATCTGGCCGCTCGAGGCGCGCCTCATCTATGGGCAGTTCATCAATCTGCGCGAGCGTGAGTTCGTGTCCGCGGCCATCGTCGCCGACCTTTCGACGGCGCACATCGTGCTGCGCGAAATCCTGCCGAACGCCTTGCCGCCCGTCATCGTCCAAGTGGCTCTCGACGCGAGCCTCGCAATCCTCATCGAATCGGGCCTCGGCTTCCTCGGCTTGTCCGATCCGAACATGATCAGCTGGGGCCAGCTCCTCTTTGCGGCGCAGGACTTCCTGAACGCGGCTTGGTGGATGAGCGTGTTTCCCGGGCTCGCGATCTGCATCGCGATCATCGGACTGAACCTTCTGGCGGACGGCCTGAACGAGGTGGTGAACCCCCGCGCGGTGCGCGCCGCAATCGGATTGGCGGCTTGATATGCACAGGCTCCGCCCGAATTCTCGCAAGACGCACCACACAGCCTGGGAAAGGAGGCGGGCGCTGTGAGCCTTGAAGCTTCCCATCGTCCAAGGCTTTTGGACGTAAGGAACCTGACGGTGCATTTGCGCGTGGCCGATCGGATATTGCGCGCCGTCGACGGCGTCGATCTCTTCATCGCGCAAGGCGAATGCGTCGGCATCGTCGGGGAATCGGGCTCGGGAAAGACGACGCTCGCTCGAGCGATGCTGCGTCTCTTGCCGCCTGTCGAGCTCGCCGCCTTTTCGGGAGAGGTCATTTTCAACGGCAAGGAGATTCGTACCCTGCCGGATGCCGCGCTGCAAGCGATGCGTCGGCAAGGCACCTTCTCGATGGTATTTCAGGACCCGCTCGGATACCTCAATCCGACGCAACGCGTGGGCGCGCAGATCGCGGAGGCTCTGCCCTCCACCTTGCCGGCCGCGGCCGCGCGGAAACGGACACTCGACCTCTTGCGCGAGGCCGGCTTGCGGGAAGCCGAGCTCGTGACGAGACGTTATCCCCACGAGCTTTCGGGTGGCATGCGCCAGCGCGCCCTCATTGCGCTCGCACTCGCGCCTTCGCCCCTGCTCCTCGTCGCGGACGAGCCGACCACCTCGCTCGACGCGACGGTCCAGCTTCAGGTGCTCGAGACGCTTCGGCACCTGCATCGCGACAGGAATATGGCGCTCGCCGTCATCACTCACGATCTCGGCCTCGTCGCCGAGCTCTGCGACCGCGTCTATGTGATGCGCGCCGGAAAGGTCGTGGAATGCGCCGACGTGTTCACGCTCTTCGAGGCACCCGCGCATCCTTACACGGCAAGGCTCATCGAGCTTTGCCGGCGGGGAGCGCCGCGAATGACCGTGACGGCCGACGGGGCTCTCGCGTGACCGCGCCGATCCTGTCCGCACGCGGTCTCGTCCAGATTTTCGCGAACCGCAAGGCGGTTGGATGGCGACGCCAGCTCGTGCACGCGGTCGATGGGGTCGATCTCGACATCAACGAGGGCGAGACCTTGGCGATCGTCGGCGAATCGGGTTCGGGAAAAAGCAGCCTCGCGCGCCTTCTGCTTTCGCTTGCACGGCCCGTCGAGGGAACCGTCCTCTATCGCGGCCAGAAACTCGATCTTCTCACGAAGGCAGGGCATCGCGCTTATCGGGGCGAGGTGCAAGCGGTGTTCCAAAATCCCGCCGCCTCCCTCAATCCGCGGATGCGGGTCGACAGCATCCTCGGCCACATCGTGCATCGACACGGGCTTGCTCGAGAAAAAGGAGCTCGCGAGCTCATTGCCGCCGAACTCGACGCGGTTGGCCTCACGCCAGCGGGCGAATTCATGCAACGCTATCCGCACCAATTGTCGGGGGGCCAGCAGCAAAGGGTGGCGATTGCGCGAGCCATGATCCGCAAACCCAAGCTCATCATCGCAGACGAACCGTTATCGAGCCTCGACATCTCGATCCAGACGCAAATCCTCGACCTCATGCGCGAGCTGCGCCTCAGGACAAAGGTGGGCTTCCTCTTGATCAGCCATGATCTCAACGCCGTCCAATCCATCGCCGACCGGGTCGTGGTCATGTATCTCGGGCGTATCGTCGAGGTCGGAAAGGATGTGCTCAAGCACCCGCTTCACCCCTATACGAGGGCGCTTCTCGACGCGCGGCTCATTCCCGATCCGAAGATCGCTCGCGCTCGCCATCGCATCGTGCTCGAAAGCGATGCGGCGTGGGCGCCGCCACCCATTTTCGGCTGCCGTTTCCGCGATCGATGCCCATTCGTGATTTCCGTTTGCGAGACGCGTGATCCACCGCTCAGGGGCGCTTGCCGTGGTGAAAGCCTGGTCGCTTGCCACCGCGTCGAGACTGGGATGGAGCCCGGACCCGATGAGCGCGGCGCCCGCGAGAGTTCGAGACCCGATCTGGGCCTCACGATCGCATCGAACTGAGTTCAAATGCAAAGCAGGGAGGAAATGGCATGTTCTCGCATCGCACCCGCCGGCGCCGACCAACCGAGAAGGATTTCTCCCCGATGGTTCTTGTGAAAAGGCTCCGCCTTGCTCTTCTCATATCCTGCCTTTGCGGCGCCGCCGCCATGCCGGCTCGCGCGGCAGAGGTACCCCAACGGGGTGGCAGCGTGATCATCGCGATGGATCCGGCGGGGCTCTCGATCCTCAACACGGAGCTCACCTCATTGTCGCCTGCCCTCTACATCGCCGATGTCTGGGCCGATGGGCTCATGGCGCGCGACGCCGCGGGTAAGCGCATTCCTCATATCGCGACGAGCTGGAGCGTCTCGGACGACGGCAAAACCTACACTTTCAATCTGCGCAAAGGTCTGAAATGGTCGGACGGACAACCCTTCTCCTCGGCCGATGTCGTGTTCACGCTCACGCAATTCGCCAAATTCAACACTTACCTATCCAAGATCGTCCCCCTCATCGCCAAGGTCGAAGCCCCTGACGAGGCGACCGTCGTGATCGGTCTTTCGCAGCCGCTCGCGGCGGCGCTCGACCTCTTCGACAAGGAGAACTTTCCCTTGATGCCGAAGCACATCTATGAAGGGACAGACATTCCGACGAACCCCGCTAACAGGAAGCCGGTCGGGCTTGGCCCCTTCATGTTCGAATCTTGGGAACAGGGGCGCTCGCTCAGCTTCGTTCGCAACCCGTATTATTGGGACCAGCCGAAGCCTTACCTCGACAAGCTCCTCGTGGCCCTCATCCCGAATGCGCAGCAATTGCTGAACGCCTTGATTCAGGGTGAGGTCGATTGGGTGCAGCTCGACTTCTCGCAAATCCAGCGCGCGCAAGAGGCGGCCAAGAACGGCAAGATCAAAGTGATCAAGATCGAGGTGAACGCACCCGAGCGCTCATCGCTCGACTTCAACATGCGCCGCGCGCCGATGAGCGACGTCAAGGTGCGCCAGGCGCTCTTTCTCGCGACGGATCGCAACCGCATCAACGCCGACGCCTATCGCGGCCTCGCCTTTTCCGCGACGAGCGCAATCCCCGAGCAATTCAAGGAGCTCAACGACCCTTCGGTCAACTACGACAAGCTCTACCCCTTCGATCCGCAGAAGGCGGCCGCTCTTCTCGACGAGGCCGGATACAAGATGCAGGACGGCAAACGTTTTTCCGTCGAGCTCACTTACATCGCGACCTCGCCTTTCGATGCGATCGCCAAGAGCCTCGCGGCGCAATGGAAAGAGATCGGTGTCGATGTGAGGCTCTCGGGCCTCGACTCGCAGATCTGGCTCGACAAGGTCTACCGGAAGAACGACTTCGACATCTCGCTCATCTCGCTCACGGGAAGATCCGACCCGACCTTGGGTGTCGATCGCAGCTTCATCTGCAATGACGCGCATGTGCCCTACACCAACCCGACCGGTTATTGTAACCGCGACCTCGACCGGATCGCGGCGCAAGCTAGCGCCTCGCCCACCGCCGAGCGCCGCGCGCTCTACAAGCAATATGAGGAGATCGTCGCACGCGATCTCAACGAGATCACGCTCACCAACGCGCCGACCTACAACGCGGTCGCGACGAAATTCAAGAATCTGGACGCTCAGT
Organism: Hyphomicrobiales bacterium; assembly: GCA_019247605.1. Classification (GTDB taxonomy): domain Bacteria; phylum Pseudomonadota; class Alphaproteobacteria; order Rhizobiales; family Beijerinckiaceae; genus GAS188. Next base: position 16,870 of record JAFBAS010000104.1, on the reverse strand, counting down.
TCGACATATCCTTCAACGAGCATCCGAACTGGGCCGAGGCTTGGCTGCCCGAGGACGCACGCTAAAGGAAGAACCCACTTGGAACGCGATGTCACTCCTTTCGTCCAGCCGCGCAGCGTGGCGGTGCTGGGCGCCTCGGCCACCCGTCGCACGCAAGGCAATGGCGTCATCCAGAACCTGCAGAAATCGGGTTATCGTGGGCGGATCATTCCGATCCACCCGACCGCGGAGGCGGTGGACGGGCTTCCTGCCGCATCCGCAATCGACCGGCTTCCGGAAGAAACGGATCTTGCGGTCGTCGCCATTCCGGCGCCTGGCGTCACCGCCTCCCTGACGGCGCTCCACCAGGCGGGCGTGCGTTCCGCCATGGTTTTCACCAATGGTTTTTCGCGGAGCGAGGAGGACGTTTTTCGAAAGTTCGCCCGAACGAGCCCCATGATGATCCATGGCCCGAATTGCATGGGGCTCATCAACGTCACGGACCAGCTTCCCCTCTATCCCTCGACGATCACCGACAAGGTCCGGCGGGGCAAGGTGGCTCTCATCGCGCAATCGGGCTCGGCCGCCATCTCCTTGATGAACTCCACTTCCGTCGGCTTCTCGAAGGTGGTCACCATGGGAAGCGAATTTCAGGTGACCGCGCCCGACTACATGCGTTGGTTTGCAAGCGATGGCGAAACCTCGGTGATCGGCATCGTGCTCGAGCAAATCAAGGACCCGCAAAGTTTTGCGCGTGCGGTTGAGACCATTCACGAGGCGGGGAAGGCTGTGGTCGTGCTCAAGGTTGGCACGTCCGAGGTCGGCGCCTTGGCGGTTCAGGCGCATACCGGAGCGCTCATCAGCCGCAACGACGCTTATGAGAGCTTTTTCGCCCGTTGCGGTGTACCCACGGTCGCCGACTACGACGAAATGGTCGCGACGCTCGAATGTTTCGCGTCGAGAGCCGCGACGAGCATTCGGAGCCGGCTCGGGATCGTCGGCATCTCCGGGGGCGAGACGGCGCTCGCCTGCGATCTCGCCGCGCAATTGAAGGTTCCAGTCGCCGATTGGAGCGATGAAACCGCGGCGCGCGTCAAGGCGTCGCAAGGAGGTTCGACCGGCCGCAATCCGCTCGACCTCGGCGCGACCGTGCACCACACCATCGAGCAGGACGCCGAGGCCATTGACGCAATCATCGAGGACGAAGCGGTCGATGCCGTCGTCTTCATTCAGGATGCGCAGGCAAGCCTCACTCCCACCATGCTCGGCAATTACCTCCCCCGCATCCAAGCCTATGGAAGACATGGCGAGAAGACCAAGAAGCCCGTGGTGCTCGTTTCGCCGACCTCGGAAAATGCGCACCCGCGAATTGCCGAGGAACTGTCGAAATTCGGTGTTCCGGTCCTCCGAGGGTTGCGCAACGGCCTCGTCGCGCTGCGGAATTTGGGTATTCAGGCGCAAGCCTTGGAAAGCGCGAAACGCCGCCGATCGGCACCTCGCGCTCATCGTCGCAATGGCGCCGCGAGCCGGATCGTGCGTGAGCTTGCCGATCACACCGGCCCTCTTCCGGCCGAGCTGACGCGGCGCATCCTCGCAGCCTACGACATTCCCCTCGTGCGCTCGGCTCTCGTGCGCTCGACAAAGGAAGCCCTCGAGGGCGCGGCGCAGATCGGATATCCCTTGGCGGTGAAGGTCGCGTCACCGGACATCCCGCATCGCTCCGATGTCGGCGGGGTCGAGCTCGGCATTGAAAATCCCGAGATGCTGGGTGACGCCATCCAGCGCATCTCGATGAAAATCCGAAAATCGCGGCCACGCGCGCGGATCGAGGGCTTCGAATTGCAGCCGCAGCTCTCCAATCGGCTCGAAGCCATGGCCGGCTTCATCGCCGCGCCCCCTTTCGGTGCGCTCGTGCTCATCGGCAGCGGCGGGACGCTCGTCGAGCTCCAGGCCGACCGCGCGGTCGGCTTGAGCCCGCTTTCGCACCACGAGGCGAAGTCCATGATCCGCCGCACAAGGCTCGGCGCGCTCCTCGGCGGTTATCGCAACCTCATCGCGAAGACGGATACCGGCAAACTTGCAAATCTATTGTCGCAGCTCTCCAAGCTCGCGCTCGATCTGAACGAACATCTTTCCGAATGCGATCTCAACCCCGTGCTCATCCAGGAAGGCACAGGCGAGGTCGCCGTGGTCGATGCGCTCCTCGTCGCGGGAGTGCCTTCACGAGCATGAGAGTGCCCCCTTCTCAAACCGGCGGGCGATGTTAGAGGTGACAGGGCCAACTTGACCCGAGCTTTGCCCTTCGCATCAGCCACGAGCGAAGCTGTGAAACAATGATACGAGCAATCTTCCATGCGGCTTGACCCTGTCGACATCGCGATCGTGGGCGCGGGCTTCGGGGGCGCCGCCTTTGCGTGGCGACTGTCGCAGCAACGGCCGGATCTGCGCATTGTTTGCGTCGAGAGAGGCGGCTACTCGGACCGATCCGCGCTCCCCGCCTTGCGCCCCGATTGGCAGCGGGCGGTGTTGAACGAATGGGCGACCTCTCCCAATCTGAGGCTGAAATCGGGACGCAAGCCTGCATCGGCCGACTATCCGATCGACGACACGCAATCGGATTTCAAGCCGCTCATGTGGAACGGGGTCGGCGGCTCGACGATTGCCTGGGCCGCGCATTTTCCAAGGCTCCACCCCTCGGATTTCCGGACGCGCAGCCTCGATGGCGTGGGCGACGATTGGCCTTTCTCTTATGCCGATCTCGAGCCCTATTATGATCTCAACGATGCCGAGTGCGGCGTATCGGGCCTCGCCGGCGACCCCGCCTATCCACCGAAGCCCGACCGTGCCATGCCTCCCGTCGCGCTCGGGCGCATGGGGATGGCGGCGGCGCGCGGCTTCGACGCGCTCGGCTGGCATTGGTGGCCAGTGGATGCGGCGATCAATTCACGCTCCCACGCGGGGCGAGCCGCATGCAATCATTGCGGGCCTTGCCTGATCGGGTGCGCAACCGGCGCGAAGTCCTCGACCGATCTCACCTATTGGCCAAAAGCGCTCGAGAACGGCGTCGAGCTGCGCACAGGTTGCGTGGTGCAGCAGGTCGAGATCGAGGCTGGACGAGCACGCGGCATCCGATATTGGGACGAGATCGGGCGCGAAGTGTTTCAGCCGGCGCAGATCGTGGTCGTCGCAGGAAACGGCATCGGCACGCCGCGCCTCCTCCTCGCCTCGGGCGTCAAGAGCCCGGCGCTTGGAAAGAACCTCATGTTCCATGGCGCAGCCTATGCGCGTGGGCTTTTTCGGGAGGAGCTCGACGGGCCCGTGGGGCCAGTCGGTTGTGCGATCTACAGTCACGAGTTCTATGAGACGGACGAAAGCCGCGGCTTCAAGCGCGGCGTGCATCTCCAGGTCACGCGCGAAAACGCGCTGCTCGTTCAGGCGTCACGGCTCGACAGGCCTTGGGGCGAAACGGCGCAGCGTTGGCTGCGGGATGAATTTCGCCATTCGGTCGCCGTGCTCGTCTGCAATGAGGATCTCCCGGAGACGCACAACCGGGTCACCCTCACGGACGAGGTCGGAGCCGATGGCTTGCCGGGCGTGAAGGTTGAATACCGCGTCTCGGAGCACACGCGCCGCGCCCTCGATTTCGGCCTCGATCGGGCTGAAGAGATGTTGCGCGCCGCAGGCGCTCATCGCACCGTAAGGATCGCGCTCGCGCCCTTGACGGGTTGGCACCTTCTCGGGACGGCGCGTATGGGAACCGACCCGGCGACCTCGGTGACCGATGCCAGCGGGCGTGTGCATGCGGTCGGCAATCTCATGGTCGCGGACGGCAGCCTCTTTCCGACAGTGGGCGCCGTCAATCCAGGATCGACGATCGGCGCCTTGGCACTCAAGCTCGCCGACGACCTCGCGCGGAGGGTCGAATGAGAAACGCCTTCCTCGAGGCAGTCGTGGATACGGTCCTGCCGGGCGAGCGCGGGGGTCCTGATGCCACCCCCGACGTTCTGCCCTTGCCTCCCGGAAGCCATGCCGGCGTTGTCCTGGACCCGAACTATGCGGCGCAACAGGGCGTTCTTCGGTTCATTGCGGAGCGCGCCGGTGGGGAAGAGGCATTCGCGCGCGCTTCCTTCTCCAAACGAACCGAGTTGCTCGAACAGGTCGAAAGGGAGAGCTTCGCTCCATTTCGAGCACTCGTGTCCGCACTGGTTCAGGACTATTACGAGGCGCCGAGCGTTCTCGTGGCCATGGGCTGGCGTGAAGGGGCGGCCCAGCCGCTCGGTCATGACGTTCCACAGGCGGACGCAGGGACGCTGCGGTGTCTCGACAAGGTCCGCAGGCGCGGCCGGCTCTGGCGGCCCGTCTCTTGATTCCGGTGCGCCTCGGCAAAGATGTCTCGTGCCGCTTTTGTGAGGGTTCCGGATCATGCCGAAGAAAACCGACACGAACCGATCTTATGTCCACGGCTATCGCCCGCGCGAACTCGAGCGTTTGCATGATCAGGCCGGAACGCTGATCGACATCCTGCATCGAGACACGCATTACCCGGCGGGAAGTCAGGTCCTGGAAGCGGGTTGCGGGGTCGGGGCTCAGACCGTCACGCTGGCGAGGAGGAGCCCTGAGGCCCATTTCACCTCGATCGATATTGCAGCAGATTCGCTCGAGGCGGCAAAAGCCGCGACGAAGGCCGCCGGCCTGACCAATGTGCGCTTCGAGGAAGCCGACGTTTTCGACCTGCCTTTTCCAGAAAACGCGTTCGATCACATTTTCATATGCTTTCTTCTCGAGCATCTGCCGAGCCCGGTTGCCGCCCTCACCACGCTCATGGGGCAGTTGAAGACCGGTGGCAGCATGACGGTAATCGAAGGCGATCACGGCTCGACCTATTTTCATCCCGACAGCGAGGCAGCGCACGACGCGATCAAATGCCAGGTCGAGCTGCAGCGGCTCGGCGGCGGGAATGCGCTGATCGGCCGAGAGCTCTACCCGCTGATGGTCGAGGCCGGACTCGAGAGCGTCCACGTCAGCCCTCGGATGGTCTATGTGGACGGGAGCCGGCCCGACCTCATCGAGGGTTTCACGAGGAGGACATTCATCGCGATGATCGAAGGCGTTCGCGAACCGGCGATCAAGGCGGGATTGATCGAGCCTGAGGATTTCGACGCTGGAATTCGCGGCCTTCAAAGAACGACCGAAGATGACGGTGTGTTCTGCTACACGTTTTTCAAGGGGATCGGGGAAAAAGGCTCATCACTCGGTAAAAGGGCGTCCCACCCGACGTGAGTGCAGGCGGCAGCCGTTGGACTTGTCTTAGCGCTTCGCTTGTGCACAAAAGGCGCTGGGGTTGAAATCTCTTGACCGTTGGAATTTGTGGAAATTGCCCGGAGCGAGGATGCCATGACGGTGCGGCGGCTTGGACGGACGGATATCATGGTGTCGCCGCTATGCTTTGGCGGCAACGTGTTCGGATGGACGGCCGACGAGGCGACCTCCTTCGCCTTGCTCGATGCCTTCGTTGCCGAAGGCTTCAATTTCATCGACACCGCCGACTGCTACTCGATCTGGGTTCCAGGACATAAGGGCGGAGAATCGGAGACGATCATCGGGCGCTGGATGAAGGCCCGCGGCAATCGCAAGAACGTCGTGATCGCGACCAAGGTCGGCTGGGACATGGGCGACGGCAAGAAGGGATTGTCCAAGGCGTATATTCGGCAAGCCGTCGAGGCCTCGCTGCGGCGCTTGCAGACCGATTACATCGACCTCTACCAATCCCATGTCGATGATGAAGCAACCCCGCAAGAAGAGACGCTCTCCTGCTACGCCGAGCTCATCAAAGCCGGCAAGGTGCGCGCCATCGGAGCATCGAATTTCGGAGCAGCGCGGCTTGCCGAAGCGCTCGCCCTTGCCGAGAAGAAGAGCCTTCCCCGCTACGAGACGCTGCAACCGCTCTACAATCTTTACGATCGCGAAGTGTTCGAGCAGGAGCTCGAGCCGCTTTGCCGTGCAAGAGGCGTCGGCGTGATCAATTATTATTCGCTCGCCGCCGGCTTTCTGACCGGCAAATATCGAACTCCAGCGGATGTGGAGGGACGCGCGCGCGGGCAGCGGATCAAGAGCACCTATCTCAACGAGCGCGGTCTCAGCATCCTTGCCGCGCTCGACGCGGTCGCGTCCGAGTTGAAGGCCACGCCGGCACAAGTGGCGCTCGCCTGGCTGATGGCGCGCCCAAGCGTCACCTCGCCGATCGCGAGCGCGACGAGCGTGGCGCAATTCCGCGAGCTCGCCAAGGCGACGCGCCTCAAGCTGAACGCGGCCGCGATCGAGCGCCTCGATCAGGCCAGCGCATGGAAAGCGAAAGACGCGGCTTGAGAATAACGACCTTCACCCAGGCTTGAATTTACTGCACAACGGCTTTTCGGACGAGTAGCTTCCACAATCTTGCTCGCACCGCTTCAGCAAGATGGAACAAACTTGCTTTGGCTCAGTGAGCGCTTCCATGCAACTTGTCTACCATACCGTCGACGTATTCACGCGAACCCGTTTTGGCGGCAATCCATTGGCGGTGGTTTTGGGCGCGGATGGGCTGACGCGTGAGCAAATGCAGGCTGTCGCCCGCGAATTCAATTATTCAGAGACAAGCTTTGTTCTGCGTCCTATTGACCGACGGTATACGGCTTGTCTGCGCATCTTTACGCCGACCATGGAGGTCCCCTTTGCCGGCCATCCAAGTCTCGGAACTGCATTTGTCTTAGCTAAGGCTAGCGAAGCGAGTAAGTTCGAAGAGTTCACGTTTGAAGAGCAGGCAGGGCTCGTTCACGTACGCATCATCCGCAAAGACGGGCGAGTGGATGAAATCAATTTGGCTGCGCCCCAATCTCTGACGATTGGAGGCACTTTCGATCCAGAAGAGGTCGCACCATGCTTATCGCTCTCGCCCTCTGATATATGTCTCAGCTTCCATCAGCCGTGTATTGCTTCCGTTGGCCTCCCGTTCCTCGTCGTCGAGGTCGCGACACGCGCAGCGTTAGCGCGCGCGACGGCGCGCGAGGCCCACTTCGCACGCATTCTCCCATCTGGGGGAGCTGATGCGATTTACCTGTATTGCCGCGAACTAAGTGAGCAAGACGGCAACGTGGATTTTAGCGCACGTATGTTTGCGCCTTTTGACGGCTTGCCCGAAGACCCTGCAACCGGAAGCGCAACCGCCGCTGCCTGCGCTCTGATCGCGGCGCTGGATAGCCGTCCGCCCTATCATTTTCGGATTGCGCAAGGAATCGACATGGGCCGACCAAGTTTGCTGACTGTGGAGATCGAGGAGACCGGCACCGTGCTCATCGGTGGTTCGTGCGTATCCGTGATGACCGGAACTTTGGACTTACAGTAAGTCACGATGCCGTTTTGCTGAGTGACGCGCTCACCTTTCGGGCAACGGGATGAACTCGGTCTCTCCCGGCACCCCTGCGAATCGCCCCATCTTCCAATCTTCTTTCGCCTCCTCGATGCGTTCCTTGCGCGATGAGACGAAGTTCCACCAGATGTAGCGCGGACCTTCCATCGCGGCTCCTGCGAGGAACATGAGGCGCGCTCGGCGCTTCGCAACGATGGTGATCCGATCGCCCGGTCGGAAGACAAGCAAGCGCGGCGCCTCGAAGCTGTCACCGGCGATCTGCACCTCGCCCTCGGCCACGTAGATTGCGCGTTCCTCGTGATCGGGATCGAAGGGGACCTGCGCGCCGGCCTCGAGCACGACCTCGGCGTAAAGCCAATCCGAAAAGGTCTCGACGGGCGAGGCTTTTCCGAACGCCGACCCCGCGATGATCCGCGCCCATATCCCCTTGTCCGCGACGACCGGCAAGCTCGCCGCCTCGAAGTGCTGAAAGGAGGGCGCGATCTCCTCTTGATCGCGGGGCAAGGCGATCCAGCTCTGGATGCCGAACATCGGCTGGCCCGTTTTGCGCGCGCTTTGCGGGGTGCGCTCCGAATGCGCGATGCCGCGCCCTGCCGTCATCAGGTTCATCGCGCCGGGCGCGATCTCTAACGCGTTGCCTTCGCTGTCACGATGCATGACACGCCCGTCGAACAGATAAGTCACGGTCGCGAGCCCGATATGCGGATGCGGCCGCACATCCATGCCTTGCCCTGCAAGGAATTGCGCCGGCCCCATCTGATCGAAGAAGATGAACGGCCCGACCATCTGGCGCTTGCCATGCGGCAAGGCGCGGTGCACCTCGAAGCCGCCGATGTCGCGTGCGCGCGGCACGATGATAAGCTCGAGCGCATCGCAACTGCGCTTGTCGCCGAGGATCGGATCGCTTGCGGGAAGCCAGCTCATTTGCGCCTCCGTGGTAAGTTGAGGAGCGAATTGCACCTCGATATAGGCGTTTCGAAATCCTCCTTCATAGCGTCGCCTCTGAGCCGAGGACGATGGTCGCCTGGCTCGACAGCACCCCGCCATTACCATGGGCAAGCGCGACCTCGCATCCCTTGATCTGCCGCGCTCCGCATTCGCCGCGAATCTGACGCGTAGCCTCGATCAGGAGGAAGATGCCGTACATGCCTGGATGGCAATAGGAGAGGCCCCCGCCGTTGGTGTTGACCGGCAAGGCGCCCCCGGGGGCGATGGCGCCGTCCTGGACGAAACGTCCACCCTCGCCTTTCGGGCAAAAGCCGAGATCCTCCAGAAACAGGATCGTGTTGATCGTAAAGGCGTCATAGAGCTCGGCGACATCGATGTCGGAGACCGCGAGCTTCGCCATCGCGAAGGCGAGCTCGCCCGAACGCTTGGCTCCCGTCACGGTGAGGTTCGGCATCGCCGAAATCTGCATATGCGTCGAGGTTGCGCCCGTGCCCAACACGAAGGCGGGGCGCTTGGCGAGCGAGCGCGCGCGATCGGCGCGGGTGAGGATGACGGCACCCCCGCCATCCGTCACGAGGCAGCAATCGCGCACGGTGAGCGGGTCGCTCACCATGCGCGAGGCGAGTACCTCGGCAATTGTGAGAGGTTGCCTCTCGAAGGCTGCCGGGTGCATGAGCGCCCACCGCCGCGCCGCGACGGCGACTTCGGCCAATTGCTCGCGCGTGGTGCCGAATTCCGCCATGTGGCGCGAGGCCGCGAGCGCATAGCCGGTGACAGGCAGCACCGGGCGAAATGGGCTCTCATAAGGGTTGAATTCGGGTGTTGATAGGTTCTGGCGGCCGACGCTCCGTTGCGTGCTGCCGTAAGCGATGAGCGCGACATCGCACATCTTCGCCTCGAGGGCCGCATGCGCATGGGCGAGGTGGAACATGAAGGACGAGCCCCCGACATTCGTGGCGTCCTGGATGCGGGGCGCGAGCCCGAGATATTCGCAAAACGACAAGCTCGCCATGCGCGCTTGCGAGGTCGCGGCGAACACCGCGTCGATGTCCTCGAGCGCAAGCCCGCAATCGTCGAGCGCGCGGCGCGTGGCCTGCGCCATGAGGTCAGTCGCGCTCAGGCCGGCGGCGACGGTGCCGAGATCGGATTCGGCAACGCCGACGATGGCGACGCTGCCGCGCGTCGCGCCATTCATCGTGAGGCCTCGACGGGCACGAAGACGGGAAGTGGCTCGGCCGCCCCCTCACCTTCCCGCTTGACGCGAAGCTTCACACGCATGCCGATCTTCACGGCCGTGGGCTCCATCGCCTCGACCCGGCTCATCATGCGAAAGCCCTCGTCGAGATCGATCAGCGCGATGTTGTACGAGGCGGCGTCACGCGGGTGGTTCACTGTCGTCGCATAGACCGTGCCTATGCCGGCGCTCACCCGCCATTCGAGATCGGGCGATCCCGATTTCGGCGCGATGACACGCGGATAGAAAACGGCCTTGCCGGTCGCCCGATCGAACTGATAGGCAAGCTCTCCTCTTTCGAGATGCTCGCGGTAACGTGCCAAAGGCGACTGCGCAATTTCATCCATCAACCCTCTCCACATCCTTCAGCGCGTCAATAAGATTTCGGCAGCCCGAGCACACGCTCGGCGATGAAGTTCAAGGTCATTTGCGGGCTCACCGGCGCGATGCGCGCGATCAGCACCTCGCGCAGATAGCGCTCGACATGGTATTCCTTCGCATAACCCATCCCGCCATGGGTCATGAGCGCGGTTTCGCAGGCCTTAAATCCAGCTTCGCCTGCCAGATATTTCGCTGCGTTCGCCTCCGCTCCGCACGCTCGGTTTTGATCGTAAAGCGAGGCGGCCTTCAGCATCATGAGGTTTGCGGCCTCGAGCTCGACGAAGCGTTGCGCCAGCGGATGCTGGATCGCCTGGTTTTGCCCGATCGGGCGACCGAAGACGACGCGTTCGCGCGCGTAACGCGCCGCGCGGTGAAGGGCGGCGCGCCCGATGCCGACGGCTTCTGCCGCGATCAGGATGCGCTCGGGATTCATTCCATGCAGGATTGCCCGAAACCCCTCCCCTTCGGCTCCGATCCGATCGCTCTCCGGCACGCACAGGCCATCGATGAACACCGTGTTCGAATCGACCGCGCTGCGCCCCATTTTTGGAATCTCGCGGATTTCCATCCTGGCGCGGTCAATGTCCGTGTAGAAGAGCGTCAGCCCTTGCGTGCGCCGCCGCGCCTCGCCGAGCGGGGTCGTTCGCGCGAGCAAAAGCATCTTGTTTGCGACCTGCGCGGTCGAGATCCAAATCTTCGTGCCGATTACGATGTACTGATCGCCGCACTTGCGCGCCTGCGTCTTGATCTCGGTGGTGTTGAGCCCGGCATCGGGCTCCGTCACGGCAAAGCAGGCCTTGTCCGACCCCGCGATCAGGGGCGGCAGCATGCGCCTTTTCTGCGCCTCGTTCCCGAACACGACCACCGGGTTGAGGCCGAAAATGTTCATGTGGATCGCCGACGCGCCGCTCATCGCGGCGCCCGATTCGGCAACCGCCTGCATCATGATCGCGGCTTCCGTGATGCCGAGCCCCGCACCCCCGAATTCCTCCGGCATCGCGATGCCCAGCCATTTGCCTTGCGCGATCGCGGCGTGAAACTCGTGCGGGAAGGTGCCCTCTCGATCATGCTCGAGCCAATAGGCGTCGTCGAAGCGCGCACAAAGTGCAAGGATATGAGCACGGATTTCCTCCTGCTCCGCGCTCAGCGAAAAATCCATGCCGACCTCACGCGCTCGATCACCTTCCTTCGACACCCGACGGTGAGGTGGACGGCACCTCTCCACGCAAACGATACGACGGGCCGGCGCGAAGAGCCATTCCTCCAACTTTGGCGCGAAGTCACCAAAGTGTGCGCCCGAGCATCCTCGGGAAGATCGTCCGGCACTTCACCATTTCGGGAGCGCGGACCAGGGCAGCTTCCAAACTCCTGGCCGTCCTCCTATCGTGCGGCGAGAAGGAGCGAGACGAGCGCTCGATCAGACAAGGTGACGGAATGGCTTTGGCGGCAAGGACGGTGGGCGCCACGGGACTGGGCGCCAATTTCTTCGATCTGCCCGAGAGCGTCTTGCGATCGCGGCGCAATTCGAAGTGGAACGCCTACGGGCCCGATATTCTTCCGGCCTTCGTGGCGGAGATGGATTTCGCGGTCGCGGAGCCGATCCAGGACGCCATCAGGCGCGCGGTGGCGGCCGGCGATTACGGCTATCCGCAATACAAGGGCGGGAAGGCCGAGCCGCGCGTGGCTGAGGCCTTCGTGGCTCGCATGGAGAGGCGCTTCGGCTGGAAGACGGACCCTTCGCTCGTGCAGGTGGTTGCCGATCTCGTCCAAGGGACTTTTGCGCCTCTACTTGCTTTCTCGGAGCCGGGCGATGGTGTGATCCTGCAAGTGCCCGCCTACCCGCCCTTCCATGAAGCGATCGCCACGACAAAGCGCGAGCTCACGCCGCTCACCATGCGCGACGCGGGAACGCGTCATGTCTTCGACGTCACCGAGCTCGACGATCGCATCGGCCCGAGGACTCGCATCCTAATTCTGTGCAATCCGCAAAATCCGACAGGGCGCGTTTTCGATCACGCCGAGCTTTCCGCGCTCGCGCGATTGGCGATCGAGCGTGATCTCATCGTCGTCGCGGACGAAATCCATTCCGACCTCGTCTATGACGGGCGAAAGCACATCCCCTTCGCGACGCTCGGCCCCGAGATCGCGGCCCGCACGGTGACGATCACCTCGGCGACGAAGAGCTTCAACATTCCGGGCCTTCGCTGCGGTGTCATGCATTTCGGCACGCCAGAGCTTCGTCAGCGCTTCGCCAACACCATTCCCGCGCGTCTTCTCGGCGGATGCAGCGGGCTCGGCATCGACGCCACGGTGGCCGCCTGGACTTCCTGCGACCAGTGGCTCGACGCCGTCGTCGCCCATCTCCCGGCGGCCCGTGATCGAGTCCTCGAGGTACTCCGCGCCGAGCTGCCGGAAGTGCGCTGCCACGCGCCGGAAGGCACCTATCTCGCCTGGCTCGATTTCCGCGAGCTTCATCTCGAGGTTCCGGCCTTTCAATTCTTCCACGATCACGCGCGCGTCGCGCTCAGTCCCGGTGAGAATTTCCAGCCCGGCTGCGCGCAATTCGCGCGGTTGAATTTCGCAACCTCGATGCCGATTCTCGATCGCATTCTGGGGAGAATGGTCGACGCCGCAAAAAAGCGGACCTGACGGTCGGTGCTCGCGTGGAGTTTGCGCGAAGCTCAGGAAAACTCAGGCGCGATGCACGTTTCGTTTGATGGGGTAGCAGGCGTGCCTGGCTCGGGCACTCGTGAGCGCGCGGATTGAAGCGCGCGCTTTTTCATGAACAATGAGCAGCAGGGCCCCGACAGAGAGCCGGCCGGAAACACTGCCCAGGGAGGCACGCATGCGCACACTCCTCAAACCCACTCGCGGAGTGCTCGCGCTTTTGTGCCTGATGTATTTCATCACCTACATCGATCGCGTGAACTTCGCGACGGCGGCCATCGACATCCAGCCGGAATTCGACTTGTCCAACACCCAGCTGGGTTTCATCTTCTCCGCCTTCAACTACTCCTACTTTTTCTTCCAGATCATCGGCGGCTGGATCGGCGACCGTTTCGGACCGCGCAAGACCCTGTTCGCCTGCGGCGCCGTATGGGCCGTGGCAACCATTCTCACCGGGGCCGCCGGCGGCATCACCTCATTGATGCTGATCAGAATCCTGCTTGGCCTGGGTGAGGGGGCAACCTTCCCGACAGCGACGCTCGCCATGCAGAACTGGGTCGAGCGCGGCAAGCGCGGCTTCGCGCAAGGCCTCACGCATTCATTCGCGCGCCTCGGTAATGCGATCACGCCGCCCGTCGTCGCTTTCCTGATGGTGACACTCACCTGGCGCGGCTCTTTTGTCGTGCTCGGCTGCATGAGCCTCGTCTGGGTGCTCGTTTGGGTCTGGTATTATCGCGACGATCCGAAGGACCATCCCGACATCACCCCCGAAGAGCTTGCCGTTTTGCCGGAGCCGCGTCGCGGGCCGCGCCCGCAAGTTCCCTGGGGGCCACTCGCCAAGCGCATCTGGCCGGTGACGCTCACCTATTTCTTCTACGGATGGTGCCTTGCGATTTATCTCAGCTGGCTGCCGCTCTTCTTCAAGAAGAGCTACGACCTCGACCTCAAGCAATCCGCCATCTTCTCCTTCGGCGTGTTCCTCGCTGGCGTGATCGGCGATTCGATCGGCGGTATCGCCTCTGATCATGTGTTGCGACGAACGGGCAATATCCGCTTCGCGCGGCTGAGCGTCATCCTCATCGGCTTCGTGGGAGCACTCTTATCCCTTGTGCCTATGCTCTTCACCCGCGACCTCACGATCGTCGGCCTTTGTCTCTCCGCCGGCTTCTTTTTCTTCGAGCTGATCATCGGGCCGATCTGGTCGATCCCGATGGACATCGCGCCCAAATATTCGGGCACGGCCGCGGGCATGATGAATTCGGGCTCGGCGCTCGCGGCAGCCGTTTCGCTCCCGATCTCGGGCTACCTCATCGACCTTACGGGAAGCCGCGTCCTGCCGTTCACCATGCTTATCGGCATTCTGGCGATCGGCGCGATCGCCGCCTTTGCGATGCATCCGGAGATCCCGTTCGAGGAAGAGGATTTGGATGGGAAGCATGCCTTGACGCGCGAGCCCTCGGACGCGGCGACAGTGTGATAATCCCATTCGCCTCATGGGCCGCGTCGTTGACCTCGCGAATATGTAAGTCTAACAAAACCCTAATTGCCGCCGGACGGCTCGCATGAGGGGGCACTGATGTCAGTTCATTCTTCCGACAAGGCCTCGCATGGTGCGCCAGCGCCCTCATCCGCCGCCCGCTCACGCGGCCGGCACCTTCTCCCGCAAGTGGGAGAAGGAGGCATGCGCCTCCGCCTTCCGCTTCTCGCGACCACCTGCGTCGCGGCGCTTCTCCTTGCCGCGCCCGCGCATGCCGGACAGGCGATCACGGGTCAAACGGTCGCGACCGTATCCAACGGGACGGGCCAGGTGACGACCTCGATCGTGATCACCGGCTCGACCGTCATGGGCGCCGTCACCAATGCCGGCACGATCGCGCCGGGGAAGGTCAGCCCTAATGGCAATGCCAGCACGGTGGCGCTCGCGATCTTCAACAGCTCGGTCGGCGGCGGTGTCCTCAACAGCGGCACGATCACCGCGACCGGAACGAATGCCGCATTCGCCATTTCTATCACCAACTCGATCTCAGGAGGCCTCGTCAATTCCGGAACGATCAACGCGAACGGAGGCTTTATAGCGGAAGGCGTCAATGCCGACACGATCAGCGGGGGTATCCTCAATAGCGGCACGATCAGCGCTAGCGCAAATGGCGCAAACGCCAATGTAGCGTTCGGCGTGGTCGCCCAAACCGTCACCGGGGCTACCGTCAATAGCGGCACGATCACCGTGAACGGCCCAATCGCGCTGGGAATCGAAGTCCTTGCCGGCTCCGGCGGTGTCGCCAATATGGGCCAGATCACGGTGAATGCCGCGAAATCGAACGCCGTCGGAATTTTGGTCAACACCCAGTCCGGCGCCATCTCGAACAGCGGCAGCATCGTGGTGAACCCAGTTACGTTCGGCAGCGGAATATCCGTCGCGGGTGGCAGCGTTGGAGGCGGCATCGCCAACTCGGGCACGATCACTGTGAGCGGCGCGAAGAACGAGGCGTTCGGCATTTCCGTTAGTCAAGGCACCGTGGTCGGCGGAATCAGCAATATCGGGACGATCACCGCGACCGGCAGCGGCGCCAAGGGATTCGTCGACGGAATCTTCATTCAGGCGATGACCACGATCGCCGGCGGCATCACGAATGGCGGCACAATCAACGGCACGGGCGTGAATTTCACGCGCGGCATCGAATCCGACAACAGCACGACGAGCGGCGGTATCGAAAATTCAGGCTCGATCACGCTCAGCGGGAAGACCGGCCTCGGCATCTTCATCTTCGGCGGTGGAGCTCACCCGGCGAGCACCGTATCGGGGGGCATCGCGAATTCGGGCACGATCAGCGTGAATGCTGGCAAGTCCGCAACGGGCATCAGGATCGGCCAGAGCACCGTCAGTGGGGGCATCGCGAACTCAGGCACGATCACCTCCACGTCGAGCAGTGGTTCCGCAGAGGGGATTATCAGGGCCACGCGGAAGCCGGATATCGTTGGGGGCTTCCGGCCGGCGGCGTGAATTTCTTGGTCACGCCTTACGCGGCCTTGGATTACGTGAACGCGCATATCTCCGGCTTCTCCGAAACGGGCGGCTTCGGCGCTCTTTTGGTGAATGCGGCGGACGGCAATTCCTTCCAGACGACGCTCGGCGTGCGCCTCACCTCGCGCATCGCTTTTGCAGGCTATGGCACGATCATTCCGGAAGTGCGCCTCGGCTGGAGCCACGAATTCCTCGACGCCTCGCAACAGATCACGGCCGCGCTCGTTGGCGTTCCGGGTTCGAGCTTCTCCGCGACCGGCATCGCGTTCGGCCGGGACGCGGCGCTCATCGGGGCAGGCTTCAGCATGGAGCTCTCACCTGAAGCTAGGTCTTTGTCGACTACGACGGCCGCCTCGCCTCACGCCTGCAGGAGCACTCTGTTTCGGGTGGGTTGAAGGTGCGGTTCTAAAGCAGCCTGTCGTCCCCGGCCGATCGCTCCGCAGGAGGGCGAGAAAAGCAACGGTGTCATACCCGGCCGAGCGATCCAAAGGACCGGGGGGGAAGTAACGGTGTCATACCCGGCCGAGTGCTCCGAAGGAGCGCGAGGGGAAGGGTAATCCATCTTGCCCCGCCGCTTCCTGGTCTTCCTTCCCGAGGCTCGCGTTGCGAGCCTCGCCGGGGGTGACACGGGGTGGTGTCATACCCGGCCGGGCGATCCGAAGGATCGGCGGGAAGTAACGGTGTCATCCCCGGCCGAGCGATCCGAAGGAGCGCGAGGGGAAGGGTAATCCATCTTGCCCCGCCGCTTCCTGGTCCCCCTTCCCGAGGCTCGCGTTGCGAGCCTCGCCGGGGGTGACACCGGAGTGGTGTCATACCCGGCCGGGCGATCCGAAGGATCGGAGGGGAAGTAACGGTGTCATACCCGGCCGAGTGCTCCAAAGGAGCGCGAGGGGAAGGGTATCCCATCTTCCTCCGTCGCTTTCTGGTCCCCCTTCCCGAGGCTCGCGTTGCGAGCCTCGCCGGGGGTGACACGGGGGTGGAGTCATACCCGGCCGGGCGATCCGAAGGATCGGGGGGAAGCAACGGTGTCATACCCGGCCGAGTGCTCCGAAGGAGCGCGAGGGGAAGGGTATCCATCTTCCTCCGTCGCTTTCTGGTCCCCTTCCCGAGGCTTGCGTTGCGAGCCTCGCCGGGGGTGACACGAAGGCCGCGTTGATCACAGCTTCGCGTTGCCGTCTCCTTGACGCGACCGGGGAGGTTGCGGGCACAATGAGGGCCCCAATGCTTGGAGGCT
>JAFBAS010000090.1 GCA_019247605.1 Hyphomicrobiales bacterium | reverse complement strand
CTGCGCGCGCCAAGAATCAAGCATGTCGGCAAGCGTTTGCGACCAGGAGATTTGCGGCTTCCATGCCAGAATGTTGCGGATCCGCGTCGTGTCGGGGGCAGCAAAGGGAGTTTCGTTTGTGCGCAGCCGAGAGGGATCGGTTTCCACGCGGATCTTGACTCTTGAGAGCGAGATGAGCTCGTCGAGGACATCACCGATTCGCCGGCCTGTGCCCGAGGCGAGATTGAGCACCAACCCGGGCTGGACGTTGAGAGGCGAGAGCGCGAGCTTGAGATAGGCATCCGCGACATCGCGCACGTCGAGAAAGTCTCGCCGGCCATCCAGATTGCCGACACGCATTACCGGTTCCTGTGCGCCGGCTTCGATGCGGGCAATTTGCGCCGCGAACGCCGGAATCACGAATCTCTCGGTTTGACCAGGTCCTGTGTGATTGAACGGGCGTACGCGGATCGCGTTCAAGCCATCGCGTGCCATTTGCCCGACCATGAGATCGGCGGCGGCTTTGGATGCGGCGTAAGCGTTCAAAGGGTCGAGAGGCGCGGTCTCATCGAGCGAACCGCCTCGACGATGTGCCGTCCCGCCGTAAACCTCCGACGTGCTAGCGAATAAGAATCGGGCTTGCGGGACATGCGTTAGGAGCGACTCCGCCAAATTCATGGTTCCATCGAGATTGACTTGCCAGGCTCGCCGGGGCGCCTCATTGGCTTCGCGCACCGCGGAGACCGCCGCAAGGTGGATCACCGCACTGGGCATTACGCTCCGGACGACTTCATCGACCTGGCTACGATCTGTTATCTCAAGCCGAACGGCGTTTGCGCCCCGAGAACGGACCGCATTTCCATGAGCGCCGGCAAAGATTTCCAAATCGGGCGTTTGGCCGGATTCTAATCGCCTAAGCACCCATGCGCCGACAAAGCCGCCCGCACCGGTCAACAAGATGCGCCGAGAGATCCCGAGTGTAGCCATGGAGAGAAGTGAGGTCTCGATATATGAACCTCTTTATGGCACGCTAAAAACGCCCGAGACAAGGCGCTCACCTGCCGGTCCCAACCAAACGAGGCCGTAAACATTGCAGGCTTACTGGCCGATCTTCTGGCTAGATGGTGTTATTAACATCTTGGTGGCGACTTCTAGTAGAGAGGGATGAGAGCAGATTATGGACCGGGTGTGCAACGCGCCGAAGGTTCCGGATCGAGCCATGAATTGCGGATGTATCGGCGCCACGCAATCGGGTCTGGTTTGGAGCAAGTGATTCGTGCCTCCGGACTGTAAACCTCCGCCAAAGAAGACCAGGGCGGGGGGATTTCCGCAGCGCGCAGGAGTTGAGCAGAGCCGTCCTTCTGCAGATGCATCGCAATCAAAGAACCAGCTGGCGTTGACGCAATCTCTGTTGGGAAGCCCGTCCGCGTCCAACGAATATTGTCATTGTCCGGGGTCAAGTTGGTCCCCGGCGCAGGCATTCCTTGATCGAACATGTAGACGCCGGCAACCAATGTTCCCGGATAAGCGAGCCGTAGCGCCAAATCGTACCACATGTTGTCGCCGAAGCCGTCGAGCTGATGCGGCAAGCCGGTGAGCACGATTACGGTTCCTGGCGCAACCCGGGGCGCGGCGCGCAAAATGGCAGCCATGATTTGTTTGTGTTTCTCCCAGACCATCAAATGAGCCGCGCCCCGGGCCATCGAAGCGTCCACGGAAAATAAGCCGACGGTCACAGCGACCAGGGCGGGCGCAATCCACCGCACAGCAGTTCTTCTCATGGCTGAATAGAATGCAAACGCAAGGGCTCCGTAACAGAATGCAAAGCCGATTCCCGAAAGGAACTGCGTTCGCCACAGGCCCCTCGCGTCCCGCAAGACCAAATAGGCGGGAAAGCTGAAGACGACGAGCACCAGTCCCAGAGCCCCCATCACCGTGACGGCGCGCCATCCGTTGCCCGACTGATCCGCAAAACCTTTGCAAAGCATGACGATCAGCGCGACTGAGGCGCAAATCAACACAACCAGCACTGCTTGCGCAATTAAGATCTTTTGCATGTCCCCTTCGGGAAACCCTGCTGGCCATGTCCAGAATTCCAGGCTTCGGCCAATATCGAAAAGCAGGTCGCTCACCAGAGCGGATGGTTGCCAGTCGCTTCGCATTACGCCGGCTTGATAGGTCTGCTCCCATTGTCTCGAACCAAAATACCGGACGAGGTTTTGGCTCACGAATAACGCAACCGGAAACATGTACAAGACAAGGGGAACAACAAGACGCCGGATCGTAGACCTCTCCTTGTCTAGGATGATCGCTGCAAAGAGTGGGAAGGCTATTGTGATAAATAGACCGCTCTCGTAGCTATACAGATTTAAGTAAACGAATATTGCCGCGGCCATGGCCCAAAGTATGTGCCGACCATTGAAAGAAGGCTCGGCAATGGAACGAAGATATGAGTAGAAGGCGCAAAGCATCCAAAAGATAAAGCCAAACTGATTTAGTTGCCCTACCCAATTGAGGGCGTAATCAGACGCATGCAAAACACTGAACAATCCGACGAGATAGGAAATCAACGGGGGCGCTGTAAAAAGTCGATTGCAGATCAAAACCATCAGCATACCACGCGCCCACCAAAGAAACGCCCAAACCACCTGGTAAAATACGAAGTCTCCCTCCCGCGAAAATATTATCGATAGCAAATAGGCGGTATGATAGAAGAAGCTGGTGAATTTTCTCAAGGGATCTGCTTGATAAATGAATCCTTGAAAAAAAGGTATCAAGCCCTGGTGCGTCGAAAATTGGCTCGTGTAAACAAACGCCGTTTCATAGGGCATGCCATTGTCGAGACCGTACCACGCCCAAAGAAGCGGGACGACCGCCGCGAAGGACAAGGCGGAAATCAGGAACAAAAACCGGGGCCGGGCCGGGTCAAGGATTCGAACAGTGCTGCTGCACATGTCGGCTAGAGACTTTCTATTGGTCAATTTCAATTCCAGATCCAACGTATCAGCGCGTGTGGTTTTTCATTAGAGCCCTTAACACAGGCTAATTCGCGCGCAAAGCAGCTCATCCGCAGCGCCTTCTTTAGCTGCCCAACAAGCCTTGTCAGAGGCCAGGTCCTCGGGCTTGAGGCCTTTCCCAACTAGCTGATTCAAATATCCGTCTAATTCCGTACCCGTGTGGGTTGGTAAACTCACAGAAACCATCTTACACCAAGTTACCGACCCCCTCCCGTTTACCTAGGCGACCACGTATGACTGAAACAGCCGTCCACGCTTGCGCTTGTCAGGGGGGTGAGCAACGTCTAAGACACCCGGCCTTGAGCGAACCCTTGGCCTCGCGAGCTTCCGTCCCCGATTATGACGAAGACTGCCCTCATTACCGGCATAACCGGACAAGACGGCGCCTACCTCTCGCAGTTTTTGCTGGAGAAGGGCTACAACGTCTTTGGGGTCGTGCGGCGCTCCAGCACGGCGGAGAACAACGACGCGCGGCTTCGGTTTCTGGGCATCGCTCACGAAATCAGGCTGCTCGACGGCAATCTCATCGACTTGTCGAGCCTCATCCGTTGTCTGCGCAAAGCCGAGCCCGACGAGGTCTACAACCTTGCCGCGCAGTCCTTCGTCATGGCGTCGTGGCAGCAGCCCCTGCTCACCGGAGAGGTGACGGGTCTGGGCGCTGCGAACATGCTCGAGGCCATTCGGCTCGAGGCACCACAGGTGCGTTTCTATCAGGCATCATCGTCTGAGATGTTCGGCTTGGCACAAGAGCCGGTGCAGACGGAGAAGACGCCTTTCCATCCTCGATCCCCCTACGGTGTTTCCAAGCTTTTCGCCCATTGGATCACGGTGAACTATCGGGAGAGCTTCGGCCTCCACGCCTCGAGCGGCATCCTCTTCAACCACGAATCTCCGCTTCGCGGCATCGAGTTCGTCACCCGCAAGGTGACTGACGGCGTTGCACGCATCAAGCTTGGGCTCGCCAAGGAGCTGAGGCTCGGCAATGTCGACGCCAAGCGCGATTGGGGACATGCTCGCGACTATGTTCGGGCGATGTGGCTCATGTTGCAACAAAATGAGCCCGACGATTATGTTGTGGCGACAGGACGCACGACCAGCATTCGCGAGATGTGCCGCACGGCGTTCGAATATGCAGAGTTGTCCCTGGAGAAGCATCTCGTCATCGATCCGGCGCTGTTTCGTCCGGCAGAGGTCGACGGACTTTTGGGCAATGCCGCGAAGGCGCGGACGCGGCTCGGCTGGGCGCCCGAGGTCGGGCTCGAGGAGATGATCCGCGAAATGGTCGAAGCGGATATCAAACGCTTGTCATCCGGCGCTCATCGCGTTTAAAGCACAATTTCTGGGGGCGGCCGGCGTCTAAAACACGATGCTCGATCATGATGTTGAAGCATGACGGCGAGACAAGATAACGCCGGACGCCGAGTTGGAAAGTGAGCGAGATGTCCAATGAACACGGCAACATATTGCCGGTGATCATGTGCGGGGGCTCTGGCACGAGGCTCTGGCCTGCGTCGCGTGAGAGCCTGCCGAAGCAATTCATCCCGCTGCTGGGTGAGCAGTCGACCTTTCAGGCTGCCGCGCAGCGCGTCTCCGATCCCGCGACTTTTCGCAAGCCGCTCGTCATCGCCAATCTTGATTCCCGCTTCATCGTAGCCGAGCAGTTGGCAGAGATCGGCGTTGAGGCTGACATCGTCTTGGAGCCGATTAGGCGTGATTCGGCGGCGGCCGTCGCGGTCGCCACAGTACGCGCGGCTCATGAACATCCCGATGCAGTCGTCCTGATCATGGCTGCCGATCACGTCATCGGCGACCCTGACAATTTCACGAATGCCTGCCGTGTGGCGGCGCGCTCGGCTGCCCTCGGTCACATCATGACCTTCGGTATCGCACCGACCTTCCCGGCGACCAGCTACGGCTACATTGCCAAGGGCGTCCCCCTCGACAAGGAGGGAGGTTTCAAGGTGGAACGCTTCATCGAAAAGCCCGATGCAAATGCCGCTGCCAAATATATAGGCCAAGGCTATCTCTGGAATGGCGGCTATTTTCTCTTCGCACCTCAAGTGATGCATGCCGAGCTCAATCGGTTTGCGCCCGACATTCTGGAAGCAGCGACCTCGGCTCTCGCCGGCGCCAGCATCGATCTCGATTTCATCAAGTTGGACAAGGCGGCGTTCGAGCGCTCGCCGAAGACCTCGATCGACTATGCGGTCATCGAAAAAACGCAGCTCGCGGGCGTCTTGCCGGTCTCCTTTTCCTGGTCGGATGTGGGAAGCTGGGACGCGGTGTGGAACGTTGCCGAAGGTGATGCCAGGGGCAATGTCACGCGCGGCAATGTCGAGGTGGTGGGCACGCAAAACAGCCTGGTGCACAGCGACCATCTTTTGACGACCGTTGTCGGTTTGGATGACGTCGTTGTCGTGACTACGCCTGACGCGGTTCTGGTTTCGGCTCGCAAATCCGCCGAATCGGTGAAGGATCTCGTCTCACAGCTGCGCGCCAAAAATCATCCCGAAGCCGACGAGCATGTGCGCGTTCACCGTCCGTGGGGATGGTATCAGCGGCTCGATGTGGGTTCGCGCTTTCGCGTCAAGCGCATCATGGTGAAGCCGGGGCGGCGACTTTCGCTGCAGAAGCATTTTCACCGGGCCGAGCATTGGGTAGTCGTGCGTGGCGCGGCCGAAGTTACCGTGAACGAAAATGTGCTCCTGCTGCATGAGACCGAATCCGCCTATATCCCCATCGGCGCCGTGCACCGGCTCGCCAACCCGGGCCGCATCCCGCTGGAATTGATCGAGGTGCAAGTCGGCACTTACACGGGCGAGGACGACATCGTCCGCCTCGAAGATGTCTACGGGCGAAGCTGATCATTGGTGGACGGTTGATCTTCAAAACCGCGGCACCTGCGTTTTTGCTCGCCCCCTTCCTTCATATCGGAGTCGAAAGGTTAGGCCGATAGTGTCGCGCATTGCCGTTATCCTTGTTGCGGGCTCGATTGAGCAAAAGGAAGACGTTCTCAAAAGCTTGGCTCAGCTTGCAAAGACGTCTGCGCTCTCGTTCGAGCTCGCGTTGATCGAAACTCCCAATGAAGGCGCTGAATTTGTTGAGAACACTTCGAGTTTGAAACTTGAGGAACTCGGCCCCGTCACCCTGAAATGTGTCAAGGCGCGCAGTGAGCACCCGTCGGATTTGATCGAAGCAGCGAATGAAGCCTTGCGGTGTGCGGCGCAAGCAAAGCTGGATGCGCTTGTGATCGGAGCACGGACTCGCGTCCACCCAGACGCACTCTTGGACGTCTGCACCACCGAGGTGGATGACCCCATGGTGGGATTTGTCGAGCCCTCCGTGATGGAGGAGGGCGATGCGACATCAGAGCGGTGCCTGGGACATTCGAAGCTCGAAAAGCCGCGCATTCTGCAAGATATGCCGCGGCTTATTTACGTGCCGATCATCAAAGGGCCAGTTGCGCTCATCAAGTCGCGGATGCTCCAGGAGTTCGATTTGCTCGATTGCGCCTTGAGCAGCCTCACCGCGGCGCTGAACGATTTCGCGCTGCGCGCCAATCGCTGCGGCTACCGTATCGTCCGAGCCAACCATGCTCGCGTGATGTTGAGGCGTCGGGATGAGAAGGACAGCGTCTTTGCCGAGCAGGACGCAGCAATTCTGCGCGCACGGTTTCCCTATCTTGGCGAGGAAATTACGCGCTACGAGACCGGGCCGGAAGCAACGGCGTTGAGGCTCATGCAGGGGCTTCGACCGGACGCGGAAGGAAGGCTGAACGTCGTTTTTGCCTGCAATAATCTGGGCAACATACACAACGGCACATCTGAACTTGCTAGCCGTATAATTACCGAGTTCTCACGAAATCATTCCCGTGAATACAATATTCATATCTTGTGCAGCCAGACAGCTTTCGCTTTTCACCGATATGGCGAGCTGGATGGCGTGCATTGGAGCGATCCCACGGGAGAACAAAAGACTTTCTTCGCCTCGATCAGACTTGTTCAGCCATTCGGTGATGAAGATATTGCGCTTCTCGCAAATCAAGCTCCCGTCACCTTGGTCTTGATGCTCGACACCATCGCGGTCGATTGCATGCAAATCGATCCACGCCTGTCTCGGGTATGGGAGCGCATGGTGAAGAGCGTATCGACAATAGGCTTCATCAGCGACTTTTCTCGCGCTCAGTTCGACAGGCGCTTTGGCCGCGAGGCGCAATATTCTGGCTTCACGGCGTTATGCTCGACGGACACCAAGGAATATGGCGCTGAGGCAAATGCCGGTTTGCGACGCGATGGCGGATATATACTTTTGGTAGGCAACCCTTACGAGCACAAATTCCTCTCCGTATCTTGCGACCTCCTTCGGCGGGAGGCGCCCACGACCAAGCTCGTCGTCCTCGGCATCAAGGTGCCGGGCGACAAAAACATCTCCAGCTTTGCGAGCGGGCAGCTGAACGAAAACGCGGTCACCGGCCTCTATGCGCGCGCGAACCTTATCTTCTTTCCTTCGCACTGCGAAGGTTTTGGGCTACCGATCATGCATGGTTTGGCGCACCGCAAGCCGGTCGTTGCCAGAGATTTGCCGGTGTTTCGAGAAATCCGGGAGCGTGTTCGTGGAGCCGTCAATTTGCATCTTTTCGAGACCACCGAGGAAATGGTTCGATTTGCAAAAACAAACCCCGTTTGGGACGAGAGCGAAGTGGACACGTGCCGGTCTATACACAGCTGGGCCGACATGGCGAAGGCAATGCGAGATGCGCTCACGGAAGCTAGCAGCAGACTGACCTATGGCGGTTTGCGCGACCGCCTGCTCGAGGCGGAAGCGTGTCGGGAGATAGGAAGACTTAAGGAGCTGAGCGCGAAACAGGCCATGCAAATCGCCGAAATGAGACACACATGGGATCCCCCGGTAGGAGGGGCCGATCTGCCGGGAAAGGCTGCCCGATTTGCCGCAAAGCGCTTGGAAGCGAGAATTCGGATGCTCCTCGAATGGAAATGGGCGTATTCGCTCACACGAATCGGGTGGGGTGTGGTGAAGAGGTTTCGTCGGTGACGGCTTCGGGGTCCGTTTCGGATCACCCGCTGAGGCGAGCGAGCGAAGCGGACCAAGGGCGTGCGGCAGCCGGCGTCAGCTTGGATTGTGGAGACTTCGAACCCTCCCGCTCCTCACGTTAAAGGCGCTGCCGGAGGCGGCCGTTTGAGCGACCAGAGGGAGCCCGAATGCGTGGAGCTCGTCAACTGAGGGGCAGGATGTAGAGAGGAAGTTCAACATTCCCCTTTTTCAATCTGAAGAAGCGAGTAGCTCCCGGCATTCCGCCGGCCTCCTCTAACTTCTCCCGCAGAACGGAAATGCGCGTTGGGTTGCCAGTGATGAAGCCGACAAGCCCCTTCGCTGCCACGACCTCTCTCCACCGCTCCGGTTCAACCCTGTCGAGTGTCTTGTTAGCCCAATAATGCTCGACTTCTTCAAAACCTGTGGCACCGATTGCAGCTTGGAGCCACCCGGCTGGGATTTGTCGTTCGCCGCAGTCCGGACCTGTATCGGTATTATCCCCAAACTCCGAAAACACGAAGACTTTCGTGCCGGCAAAATGTGTCTCGCGAAGCATTCTGCTGGCATCGAGTATTAATTCGTAGCGGTCGCGGTAAACCGAGCAATTACTCGCCGCGTAGGCAAGCGGATCCGAGACCGCGAGCCCATCTGCGGCACAGAGAATCATTATCGCGAGGAATCCGAACCCCATCGACCAGCGCAACGAGACAAGCGCTGCGAACGCCATGGTGAAGCCCATGGCTGCTTCTACGCCTGGAGGCCAAAAAGTCGCGCCGAAAAAAGAAACAACATGATCGCAGTAATACACTCCGGCGATCGTCATGGCAGCGAAAAAAACCATGGCAACCGTCAGCGGTAACGCACTCGGTGTTTGCCTCACACTGGTTGCAATGGCCGCGGCGACTGCACCGGCCAGAGGAAAGCCGAGCGGAAACGCAAAATAATACGGCTGGAACGCGGTCTGCCCGACTGATTGCCAAACCGTCCAGATGAAAAGCGCGAAAAGATATGCCCCTGAATAGAGGCTGGCATTTTTAGAGACTGCGGGTGCCGAATGCCATGGTGCCGCGAGTGCGAGAGTTGTGAAGGAAAGCAATGCTCCAGCGAAAAAGAAACCCATGTTGGGCGCATTCAAATACCAACGAGACCAGGGCTCCCACCAAGTCTTCTGCCGGGAGCTGTCAGAGACGAAATCGATTATCAAATGGAGCTGTTGAGCGAAGAAAAAAAATTGACGCCCGCAGCTGAAATTAACGACGCCGAGCAAGACCGTTACGGCGACCGCTCCGAACATTCCCAGAAAGATGGTCGGAAAGAGCGCGGGAAATTCGAGATGATTTACGCGGTACGACAGTAAAAACTGGACAATCAAAATCGGAACAAGGTTAATGAAAACGGGGTTCGTGTGAACGGTGAGGGCGAGCACCGCACCCAAGAAAACAAGATCGCGCCCGGGCGGTTGCCGCCGTGCACATCTGGCGCAAAGAAACATCGACAAGCAATAAAAAGCGCCCGCGAGCGTATTGTGGTAATCGGGCCCGCCATTGGCATACATGAAAGTGAGGCCGGCAATGAAAATGCTGGCTGATAGCGCCGGCAACCGCCCAAATGGTATTCTCAACGCAAAAAAGAGCGCGATATTTCCCAAAGCGAGAACACCGAAGGCGAGAATCCAGCTTGAAACCAGCCTCGAAAATGAGCCCCGGACGATCCCTTCCAGCAATATCCAGGGAAGGCGCCCGATTTTGTAGTCTGTCACATTGAAAGTGGGATCAAGGTAGCTGTAGCCGTAACCAACATAGACCCACTCGTCGATATTAAAATATCTAGCATACATCCAATTCTGATTTAGCAATGATAATATTAAAGGAATCGACGTTAAAATGATGCAGTCTGATAATGTAATAATCGTGTGTCGAGTAGTAAATATGGACCGGTGTAACGCGGCTTTGTTATTATAAGTCGACATTAGATACAACCGGATCGTGTAGCGTCAAATCCCTGTGAATATTTTACCTCACGCTTATCCGAATAGATGCGCGCTGCAAGCTTAGTGTGCAGCCGAGTATCATACGCCGCAACTTTTGCAAATATCGGATGGCCTCAGCTTGAACGGGCTGAGTGCTCCCGCGCAATCTTGTGCTCGCCAGCGAAACTTCCCAAGGAAGGGTTGGCCGCAGGCGCCAGGAGCTGCCGGGCTGCGCGCGTGACTGGGCGCTCAAAAATCCGATTCACGACGGCAGCGGCTGCGACGGCTAAAAGAACGGCCACCATTACAAAGCCCCAAGGGTCTGCGAGGCCGCCAATTGGCGTGCGCATGGCGAGCTCGCGCAGAGCGCGAATGACGAATGGATGCAAAAGATAGAGGGCGTAAGAGGCGTCTCCCAAGATCACACCTCCTCTGACGAGCAGGTTTTCCGAGCGACGGGATGGGGATGAAACCAGACCCGCTGAGGCAACGAGGAGGGCTGCTGGCACACCAAAGGCAAGGGGGCGCGGAAGAGCAGGTAGCACTCCCGGTCGGGTCAGGTCGATCGCGAGGAGCACAAGACCCGCGAGTGCCAAGCCGAGCCGGATCGGCCGACGGAAAAAGAAACCTTCCACGCTGGCCCATCCGAGCGCCACGCCGAAGGCGAATTCCAGGATGATGGGATCCGTCCAAAAGGCGAGGGGTGGTGGGAAGGGGGCGAAGGCCTTGCCCAAGCTCACGATCAGCATCAGTGCGCCGAGGAGAATTGGAACGGCGCGTCGAAGCGGAAATGCGAGGCAGATCGCAAATAGGCAATAGAAAAACATTTCGTAATTCAGCGTCCACCCGAGCGAGTAGAAGGGCTGAACGAGGCCGTCGGGACGAGCTGCGGGTATGAAGAGGAAAGAGGCGAGGACGAAGTACGGCGCGAGGTATTCGCTGTTGAGGAGCCCAGGGGTGACGAGCAGCACCACGAGATAGGCAATCGTGGTCGCCCAATAGAGGGGCACGATGCGGGCGATGCGATGGGCGAGAAAAGCTCGGGGAGCCCGCGCTGAGCCGAACCAGCGGCTGGACGCGTAGACCATGATAAAGCCGGAGATGACAAAGAAGATGTCGACGCCAGCAAGCCAGGGGAAGAGCTCACTTCGCGCAAATTCCATTCCAAGGCCCGCCGCCACGGCTGCCGCGTCGCTCTGGGCATGAAAGGCGACAACGCAAAGCGCCGCAAAGGCGCGCAGAAGCTGGATGTAGGGGAGCTTGGACACACCGACCTCATAGCCGATCATGAGATTTCATGCACCCCGCGCCTGGATGGGGGGGCAAGATTCCGCCATTGAGTGCCGTCATGACTTTCGGGGGATCTCAAGCGAGCAGCGAGGGGGCCGCGATGCCGGCTCAGCCCTCCCTTTTTTCGGCTGGGGTGGCTGCCGGTTCGCCGTGCCGCGCCAAAGCGTCGATGAGCTCGTCATCGCTCACCTGGCGAAAGTCGGAGTAATAAGCTCCGATGGCACCGAAGAAGTCGAAGGCCTCAAGGCAAACGATATCATCGGCCTCGCCGCGCATCGCGTCGATCGTCTCGGAGGGCGCGACCGGAACGGCGAGCACGATCTTTGCAGGGGAGCGCTTGCGCAAGGCGCGCAGTGCGGCGCGCATCGTGGCTCCCGTTGCCAAGCCGTCGTCGATGACGATGGCCGTGCGTCCCAAAAGCTCGATGGGTGCGCGCGAGCCGAGATAACGGGATCGGCGCCTTTCGATTTCGGCGAGCTCTTGCTTGCAAACCTCGTCGAATTCGGCCTCGCTCACACCCGTAATGCGAATGACGTCCTCGTTTCGCACTATAATCGGATCGGCGCCGTCGACAACGGCGCCCATGGCAAGCTCGGGCTGTCGCGGATACCCGATCTTTCGAACGAGCACCAGGTCTAGAGGCGCCGGCAGGGCTGACGCCACTTCAGCGGCAACGGGGACGCCGCCGCGCGGAAGAGCAAGCACGACGACTCGGTCCCGCGCATAGCGGATAAGGGCTTGCGCGAGCCGGCGTCCGGCTTCGATCCTGTTGGCGAACGGCATGGGCGCACCCTTTTCCCCTCGGAGAGCCGAGCGCGCCGATCACGATAGTGCTTTCCAAGCCCGAGACAATCCCCGGTGTCTTCGCAGGCCGGCGCCACTCACCGAAACTCCCACTTCCGGGGAATGCAGTCGCTTCCTGCGAGTGCCTTTTCCTGGTGCGCAACGGGGACCTGCGAGCTTTGAAATGCCCACCTCGCGCGATAATCTCGACCGAACAGAACAACAGAGAATGGGTGCGAAATCATGCTGCCCCCACGAAAAAGCCATCGCGGCGAGAGCGCACGAGACGCCGCGGAAGCGGCGTTCAAATCCGCCACGAAAAAGCCCATCGAGACAATTCCGGAGGCACCCAAAATTCCCGGCGCCAAGGAGCTTGTGTCCTTGCGGATCGACCGTGACGTCCTCGAATTTTTTCAGGAGAGCGGCCCCGGCTGGCAGAACAGGATCAACGACGCCTTGCGAAAAGCCGCCGGGAAATGACGGTTCGTCCCGGGTACCCGCGAGAAAGTCGCGCCTTTGCGACCGCTCGCATCCTCTATTGTATTTTAGGCAATCCTTCAGGAATGAAGTCTTACGTTTACCGCTCTCAATAATGGAATCTAATCATGAGACGCGATCGTCGACGTAATATTCGAGTCGAGTGGCATTCGCCTGGAAAAATCTATGACGGTAATGGTGATTTGCTTTCTCAATGCCTTATAAAGGACCTGTCGAACGGCGGCGCCAAGATCACGGGCGTCGTCGTCGGCAAAATTCCGAATAAATTCACGTTGCGCATCGCGCGAGGCGCGATCGGCCTGCGGAAATGCCATGTTCTCTGGAAAAATGCGACAACCATCGGCATCGAATTCATCGACAGGGTGCAGCGCGGACATCAGCGCCGTTCCGTCCTTGCCGAGGCCGAAGCACGCCGGCAAGTTCACGCCTGAAGCGTAATCAAATTCGCGCGCCAGGCTTCACTCGCGGCGCTTCAGCTTATTGCGCGTATTCGTATCTGCCGCCCTTCCACACATAGAGCGTGTAACCTGGTGCGCTGATATCGCCTTTGGCGTCGAATCCCACTTCGCCGAGCACAGAGCTGAAGCGCCGGGACTTGAGCGCTGCTTCGACACGCTTGGGATCGCTGGAATGGGCGTCGCGCATGCCCGCCGCGAGGAGCTCAACGGCCGCGTACGCGTAGAGCGTGAAGCCTTCGGCGTCGATATTTCGGGCGCGGAGCGCGGCGACGGCCGTTGCCGCCTCGGGACGTTGGCGCGGGTCGGGCGTGAAGGTGAAGAGCACGCCTTCCGCGGCAGGCCCGGCGATCGCCCAGAGCTCGCTCGTCGC
This sequence comes from Hyphomicrobiales bacterium, assembly GCA_019247605.1. Taxonomy (GTDB): domain Bacteria; phylum Pseudomonadota; class Alphaproteobacteria; order Rhizobiales; family Beijerinckiaceae; genus GAS188. Next base: position 85,036 of record JAFBAS010000090.1, on the reverse strand, counting down.
GATACCTGAGGTGCCGAAGAACTGCGGATGAAAATCGGCATCCTGGGCCTGGCGAAGAAGCTGGCCCATTTCCTGCTGATAGCCTCCGTAATAGACGAGGTCGATCCTGGCCGCCTTCAGCTTCGTGATCAGCGCCGAATAATCGCGCTCGCCTGGATTGATCGCCTCGTAGACCGTCTCACGGATTCCCAGTCCGTTCAGATTGTCTCTAGTGGCATCGGCGAGTCCCTTCGCGAAAGGACTCTTGTCGTGAATAATTGCGATCGACTTCCCGGAAAAGCGCTTCGCGATGATTTGCGCAGCGAGGCGTCCTTGCTGGTCGTCCCGTCCGCACACTCTGAATATTCCCGCAAGTCCCCTCTCGGTGAGTTTCGCGCTGTTCGACGCTGGCGTCATCATGAGCACGCCATTTTCCGCATAAATGTCGGACGCAGTGATCGAGGCTCCCGAGCAGACATGCCCGACCACCAGCCCGATCTTTTCAGTGACGAATTTGTTTGCGACGGAGACTGCTTGTTTTGGGTCACAGGCATCGTCCTCGATGTCGAGCACGATTTTCTCGTTTTCGGGCGCGTTCTCGTTAACTGCGCCGACGGCCGCCGTGACCCCATTTGTGATCTGCTCGCCGATAGAAGCAAGGGGCCCTGTGCGCGGCAAGGCAACGCCGACCTTCACCCCGGCTCGCGCGGTTGGAATCAATGAAGCGAACAGAGCCGCTGCCGCGGCTACTCCTATGATGCGGTTACGCATGAAAAACCTCAGAGCCCTTTCAGCGTGCGGCGACGGCGATGTCGAGCCATCCCCAACGATTGACGAGGGCGTGATCACCCTCTTTCAAGAGAACCGTCGTGGTCTCAGCCTCGATCAAAGCGGGCCCCGCGATCTTTTGGCGGGGCACGAGGGCATCCAGCGGATAGACCGGCACCTCACGCCAATGGCCAAGGTAGATCCGGCGCTGATGCGGGGCAGCATCGGATCCCTTGGCCGCGCTCACCGGAAGCTCAGGCAGCGCATCCGTGGCGCTTGTCGCCGCGACGCGCGCGTTGACTAGCACGATGTCCTGATCAGGGAGCGAATAGGTGAAGAGCGCCTCGTGCCGGCGCCGAAATGCTTCTGTCACCTCATCCATGAGATTGGGCGATTCCCAATCCAGGTCGTCAAGCGGAACATCGATTTCATAAATTTGTTCGCCGTAGCGCATCTCGGCCGAGCGCTGGATGCGGATTTCTCCTGGCGTCTTGCCTGCGATCTTCAGCGTCGCGGCGTGAGCAAGGTCATCGTAAAGAGCCCTGAGGTTCTTTGCATCCAACCCTCGCGTGTCGCCGATATGCGTGCGGCTGACCTCGTAGCGAAGCGGGGTCGACAGCATGCCCCAGGCCGAAAGGACAGAGGCGAAATTCGGCACGATGATGCGGGAGATGTCGAGCCCTCGCGCCACATCGCAAGCGTGAAGTCCCGCGGCGCCGCCGAAGCTGAACAGCGCATAATCGCGCGGGTCGACGCCTCGCGAAACGGTCGCGAGCCTTATGCCGTCGGCCATCTTGACGTTGATGACCTCCACGATGCCCTCGGCCGTGCGCTCGCGCGTGAGCCCCAGCGTTTTCGCAAGCTGATCGAGCGCACGGTCGGCGGCCGCCTTGTCGAGCGGCTCACGGCCGGGAAGAGCACGGTCGGTCGAAAGTGTTCCAAGAACCACATTAGCGTCGGTAACCGTGGGCTCGGTCCCATTCGTTCCATAGCAGACGGGGCCAGGAAACGCCCCGGCGCTTTGCGGGCCGACATCGAGGGCTCCGCCCTCGGCACGCGCAATCGAGCCGCCACCCGCGCCGATGCTGATGATGTCGAGGCTGCGCAAGGCAATTCGCTGGCCGGCAAGGCCACGGTTGGAGCTAAGCGCCGCCTCTCCCCCGACAATTAGCGAGATGTCCGTGCTCGTGCCGCCCATGTCGAATGGGATGAGGTTGAGATCGCCGGTGATGTGAGCTGCGTGGCGGCACCCGGCGACGCCGCCCGCGGGGCCCGACAACACGGTCGCGGCGGCAAGCCGGCTCGCCTCCTCGATCGGCGCGACACCGCCGTGCGACAGAATGATGTAGAGCGTGCCCGTATACCCTGCCTCGGCGAGCTTGTGCTCGAGAGCCGCGAAATACGCGCGCACTCCTGGTCCAACATAGGCGTTTACGACAGTCGTTGAGACGCGCTCATACTCCTTAATCTGCGCCAGCACCTCGCTCGAAAGCGAGATGTAGGCCTCCGGCATCTCCTGGCGAAGGTAGGCGAAAGTCTCCTTCTCGTGACGCGAATTGCGGTAGGAATGAAGATAACAGACAGCGATGGCCTCGATGGCCTCTTCCTTCAACTTGCGCGTGGCCTCGACGAGAGAAGCTTTGTCGAGCGGCGTCGCGACCGACCCATCGGCGCGCAATCGTTCGATGACCGAAAAACGCTTTTCGCGCGGTACCAGAGGCTCGGGCGGCGGCGTGCGCAAATCGTACCGGTCGAGTTTCAGCCCCTCGCGCATCTCCAGCACGTCGCGATGACCAGCCGTCGTGAGCAACGCGACCCGTGCGCCCTTGCGTTCGAGGAGTGCGTTGGTGGCGACCGTCGTTCCATGGACGATGCGCGTGGTTTGGCGCAAAAGCTCGCTTTGCGGGAGCCTGAGCGTCTTGGCGAGTTTCGCGATTCCATCGACGACGCCCACCGCCTGGTTCTCCGGCGTGGTCGGTGTCTTCAGGAAAGTCATCGCGCCTTCCCCATCGATGGCGACGATGTCGGTAAATGTGCCCCCGACGTCGATGCCGATCCTGTAGCTTGGCGTCACCGGACCCCCCTCGGCGCCAGTTGTGATTCGGACGCCGCAGGTTTACCCCAGCCGCCCCCGCCACCCGAGCGCACATCGATCAGGTCGCCGGGGCCGATCGCGATTCCGACCTCTTTGGTCTTGAGCACGCGCGAGGAGCCGTCGGCGCGCAAGATGCGATAGGAATGGGGCAGGCCGTCCCCTCCGCCGAGCATTCCGGCGGCACCGTGCCTTGCGCCGTCACCTGCCGTGTTGATGAGCCCCTGAGCCTCGACCTCGAGTTCGAGCTCGACGCCCATGCCGCCGCGAAAGCGGCCATCGCCGCCCGAACCCAGCCGGAATTCGTGCTTGCGGAAGAGCAGGGGGAAACGCGCCTCATCGACTTCGATACTGCCGAACTTGATTCCGCCGGCGGAGTGCCACTCACCGATCGATGACCAGCCCGCCCCATTTGCCGAAGCTCCGCCACCCGGACGCGCATGGAACATGTGCCAAATGAACGATCGGTTCCGACGCGCATCATGTCCTTTGATGGCGAGGCGAAAACGTCGACCCCAGCCACCCATGACGCGTTCCGGGCAGGCGGGCTGCATCGCCTTCACGATCGCTTCGATGATCTCGTTCGAGGGATGGCTGGTGCAGAGCGTGACCGGCGCATTGTCCGTGGCCCAGACGAGCGTGCCGGGTTTGGCTACCACGCTCAGGGGGCGGAACGTGCCCGCATTCTTCGGGATATCAGGGTCGAGAAGAAAAGCGAAAGCCATCGCCACGGCCGATTGCATATTCGCATGCGAGGAGTTCACGAAGCTTGTGGTTTGAGGGTCCGAGGCGGAAAGGTCGACCTCGATGTCACGACCGCGCTTCGTGACTTTCGCGCGGATGCGGATGTCCTCCCGCCCCCTTCCATCATCGTCGAGCACAGCCTCGCCCGTGTAGACGCCGTCCGTCCAGCTCTCGAGGATTTCGCGCGCTCTCTCTTCGGAGGCGTCGAGTACGGCTTCGATCGCCTCTTCAACGAGACTTGCGCCGAATTCGTCGCACAGGCGTTCGAGGCCGCGCTCGCCGAGATGGGCGGCGCCCACCATGGCAGCGAGATCGCCACGAAAATCCCGCGCGTGGCGCACGTTGATCGCGAGCATTTCCAAAATGTCGGCACGCAGCCGGCCTTGCTCGTAGAGCAGGATCGGGGGGATGCGCAGGCCCTCCTGCCAAATCTCCGTCGCGTCCGGATTGTAGGCTCCATGTGTTGCCCCGCCGATGTCGCTTTGGTGAGCCCGCACGATCGTCCAAAGGAGGCGGCGGCCGGAGTGAAAGACCGGAATGAGAGCTGTAATATCGGGGAGGTGGCTGCCCCCATAATACGGATCGTTGAGAAGAACGACGTCGCCTTTTTGGGCGTCGGGGAACGCTTCCTTGGCGGATTTGAGCGCCCAGGGGAGGGCGCCGACATGGACCGGGATATGGTCTGCCTGAGCAATCAGGCGGCATTGGTCATCGCAGATGGCAACCGAAAAATCGCGGCTCGAGTTCAGGATTTGCGAATAAGAGGTGCGCAGCATCGCCTCTCCCATCTCGGCGGAGATCGAGGTCAATCGGTGCCGGATCACGGTTTGCGTGATCGGGTCGAGCTTGCGCTTCCGCCTGGCCGATGCGGCGATCTTCTTCTCGTGGGCACCCATTCGGACTACGCCTTCGCATATCGCTGGACCGGCACGGCGCCGGCGCGCTCGATATGGAACAGCAAGCGAAAGCACGTCAATCGCTGGGTTTGACACCTGCGGGTCAGCCGGCCATTTCTCCTCTTGATGAAAGAGGCTCAAACATTTTTTTGTGATATGGACGGCGCCATTTGCAGGAGGAACCGCAAGCCACCGGTTTCGAGTTGATGAGAAACGATCGCGCCTTCCGCTTCAGCATTGCGCCCATGATGGACTGGACGGACAGTTTTTGCCATCTTTTCCATCGCGTCATGACGCGCGAGGCCCGCCTCTATACCGAGATGGTCACCGCGGCAGCTCTCATCCACGGGCCTCGCCAAAAGCTCCTTGCCTTCGAGGCGCAAGAGCAGCCCTTGGCGCTCCAGATCGGCGGTGCCGAGCCTGAAGAGCTTGCACTTGCGGCGCGCTTTGGAGAAGGGGCGGGGTATCGCGAGATCAACCTCAATGTGGGTTGCCCCTCGGATCGCGTGCAAAACGGGCGTTTTGGGGCCTGCCTCATGCGTGAGCCGGCACTGGTCGGCGACTGCATCGCTGCCATGAAGGCAGTCGTCTCGATACCGGTCACCGTGAAATGCAGGTTGGGCGTCGACGAGCAGGACACGGAGGAAGCACTCGACCGTCTTGCCGACGACGCGGCCGCTGCCGGCGTGGACGCGATCATCGTGCATGCGCGCAAGGCTTGGCTCAAAGGCTTGTCACCGAAAGAGAACCGGGAAGTTCCGCCTCTCGATCATGAGCGTGTCTACCGGCTGAAAGCTCGCCTGCCCTGCGTCCCCGTGGTGATCAATGGCGGGGTTTCGACACTCGCCGAAGCCAAGGCGCATCTCGTCCATGTCGATGGTGTGATGCTCGGCCGCGCCGCGTATCAGAACCCGGCCCTCCTCATCGACGTCGACCGGGAGCTTTTCGGCCAAGAGCCGCCGGTCGCGGATGCGTTCGAGGCGGCTCAGGCCATGGGCGCTCATCTTGCGCGCCTTGCTGCGACCGGGATACCCGCGCATCGGATGACCCGTCACATGTTGGGTCTTTTCCAGGGCGTTCCCGGCGCGCGCGCCTTTCGGCGCCTTCTTGCAAGCGAGGCGAGGAGGCCGGGAGCTGGTCCTGAGGTTCTCGAGGCCGCGCTTGCCTGTGTTACGCGCTGGCATCAGCCGACAGCGCAGGAGAAGGCGGCCTGATCATTCGAGGAGCGGATACGAAGCGAATAAGCCAAGGGCTTGAATATCCGTTTTTCCTCCGGTAATGGCTTCGCTCCCTCGCGCGATCTCGCGCATGCGCGCCCGTAGCTCAGCTGGATAGAGCACCAGACTACGAATCTGGGGGTCAGAGGTTCGAATCCTTTCGGGCGCGCCAAAACAAACAATTGTAAAAATATCAAATTCGTACGTTTTTCCGGTTTCGGTTTTTGGCAACTCAAACGATAGCAACCACCCTGTCCGAGCCATTCCGGCGCGTCGTGCTTTTGTGGAGCGACCATGCCTGACAGTCAGGGTGTCCAGGATGGCCTTAGAAACCTCTTCCTCCACGTTCCTTAGTTCTTCAGGTTCCGGCAGGCCTTAGATCGACTGCCAGCTGTGCGGTGTCAACTGCTGCACAATACCACCTTGAAGATTTTGGCGGGAAGGCGTGCTTGCGTTCGTCCGACGCGATGCGAGCCGAAGGGTCCGCAGGGACGGCTCCCATTGGTGATGGCCGTCTCTGGGTGGGTGCCAATCTTGTTAAAGTGCAGGCCACGAAAGGGGGCAGATGAGCGATGGCAAGCCAATCCAAGCCAACGACACATCACACATCCGTCGAACTGGCGTGCTACGCATCTGGGCCGTAGGCGTCATGCTTGCGGCAAAGGGCACGGCGTGGCTGGCGCGCAAGATGTTCCGGTCCCGCTGCGACACCAGGTCAAGATCCCCATTAGTCTAGCGCTCGGCATGGATGCCGGTGATCTTTCCGCCGCTACGGGGGAGCGCCTACTGCGTGATCGCAGAAAAGATCGAAGTTAGCATACGCAACTCTACTTAAGTCTCATCCCTTACGGAACGGCATGGAATTTCGCAGGCCCTGCGACCTTCATAGCCTTGCGTCAGTTTCGGACGCCGGTCACAGGAGGCGCACATGCGCAACAGGGCGTTTTTCTTTGCATGCGCGGCGCTCTGGCTAACTCATGCTGGTCCGCACAAGTCAGACGTGATTCAAACTCCGCGTATGACGAGTGTTTCCTCTTTCTCGATCAATGAAGTTGCCGTCGTTAAGATTGAAATCTTGCCAAAGGAAGCGCAGGAACAGGTCTACGCGGCGGTCATCCGTATGGGCGACGATCAGATCCGTGCTTTGCGGCAATCTATCAAAAGCCTCCCCTCGGCTGCCGCCGTCCTACACGCAAATGATCTGCCCTCTTCCGACGTGCTCGCAGCCGTGATCAATAAGGACGGGCAGTTGTTATTGATCGCGGCGGTTGTGATCTGACTCGGTGCCGGATTGCTGGACCAAAGGACGGGTCAATGATGAATCTTTCGAAGCTCCGTGAGGAGATGGTCGAAGATCAGCTCGCGGCGCGCTGCATATCGTCCAAAGCGGTTCTCAATGCCATTCAACATGGATAGGGTTCAAACGCGCCTTTAAACCCGAGTTTGCAGGCCGCCGTGCGGGGTTTTACGAGTACCTTACGGTCCGCTGAGCGGTCCGAAGTCCAGGCCGTTCGCAAACGGGACGATTGAGGACGGGCACTGATACATGTGCTCGGATTCGACGCCGCATCGTGGAAGCGGCGGATGGCCATAGTGGTTGGTGTAGGAGTAGGGCCAACTGTAATGATACTGCGATGCGTAGACGTATTTCGATAGCGACCCGACGGGCACCGCCGGGCCGGGATCGAGGAAGCTGCGCGGCGGCACCTGGACGATGAGCGGCGAATCCAGGGGCGCCCGGTGTCGGTAGCGATGCTGGCTCGCTGCATCGGCCGCAACGGTGCTGAGAGCGCCGGCAACAAGGACCGAGAGGGCCAGGAGCGAGGAAACGCGCATGAGATATCCTTCGGGTGCGGCGCGCCATCGCTTGCATCCCCATGGTGAACCGATAATTGCAATTCGTCAAAGGGGGCGGAAGGTCGGTGTACCATTCGATGGTTACCATGTGCCCGACGTCGGCATGGACATGCGTGTCGTTCCCTGAACGCAAGTAATCGCCAACCGTCACGGCCCTGCGCCCTCGCCGCTGCGCGCCTCCAGTGAAGACGACCGCCTTCTCTGGCAAAGGTGAGCAACTCAAACGGCCCGATAAATCCTGAAACGGCGGAACTTCGGTTGGGATGCGCGATTGGTTCGCATTCCGGCTTGGCACGGTTCTCGATCCGGAGGCCACCGATGCGGTCCCATTCGCCGGCAGTTTCATGCTTGTTCGGGTTTCTCGTCTGTGCGGTCGGCGCCTTCGCGGCTTCTCTGCCGCCCGACGGCTCTTACCGTCCTTTGCCCGCGGCACCGTTCGATGAGGTGAAAGGCGATGATGAGGCGCAAAAGCCTCAGGTCATGCAGCGCCAGCGCCATTTGCTCGAGGAACGTTATGATCTCTCAGATCGAGCGGTCCCGAATGTCTTGATGTCAGGAGGACGCAAGACGGTCCAAGGCGGCGTCCGGGTGAAGCTTCCATCCGGTGTGACTTGGGACAGCCTCGCAAAGTTGTCGCCCGATGAAATTCGCGAGCGGGGCGTTTTGCCAGAAGGCTTTTTTCCTTTGCCCCACGTGAAGCAGGCCACCGGAGGTCAAGTTTTTCCAAATGAGGAGATCGATGAAATCCAGCGGCAAGAACAGCGCAACTTGCGCCGCTTCGATGTCGACTTCGATCTGCCGGACCACTTCACCCCGGAATTTCCCGCGCCGATTTTTCTGACGACCCATCCGGAGCTCGGCGACGTTTCGCGTGGACAGCTTGTCACCATCAAAAACTTCTATGAACTGTTCGTGGGCATCCTGACACCCGTGCAGCTCGAAGGAATGCGGTTGTTGCTCACGCCGTTTCCGCAAGAGGAATTTAATCAAACAGAAGACCGCAAAAGCGCAGATCAGAGCCTCGGCGTCACCTGCCTGGACTGTCATGCGAATTTTCACACGAACGGTGCATTTCATCAGACGCCCGATGTACGCCCGCAGGCGGCGCGCTTCCGCCTGGATACGGTGAGCCTGCGGGGCTTATTCAACCAGCAGATCCACGGCTCCAAGCGCTCGCTACGTTCGGTCGAAGACTTTTCGCAATTCGAACAACGCACAGCGTATTTCAATGGGGATCAGATGAGCGCGCAGCGCAAAGGCGTGCATCTCCCTAATCGCTTCGATCAGGTGCCGATGATGGCGCAGATGCAGAACATAATTGATTTTCCCCCCGCTCCGAAACTCGATCCGACGGGCCATCTCGATCCGATGAAAGCGACCCCGCAGGAGCTCGCAGGGGAACAGTTGTTCATGGGCAAGGGGCGATGCTCGTCCTGCCATGTTCCCGAGACGGCATTCATGGACAACAACATGCACGACCTGCAGCTTGAGCGGTTTTATCGGATCGGCCAAACTCGAAACGGGCTGGTCATCTTACCCGATGGCCCGATCAAGACATTGACACTGAGAGGGATAAAGGATTCCCCGCCTTACCTACATGACGGGCGTCTGCTTACGCTCGCCGACACGGTCGAATTCTTCAATCTCGTGCTCGGGCTCAAGCTCTCCCAGCCCGAAAAGGAGAATCTGGTCGCTTACTTGCTCACGCTCTGATGCCTCGCTGGTAAACGGACCCGCGCCAGCAGGATAGGAGGCATCGCCGGAGGGAGTTGTTGCATGACCCGCTTACCATTGTTGTCGTTGCTCGCCGTCTCGCTCTGCGCTTACGCCGCAGCCGCGCAAAGCACGGATCCGGCCAAACCGGCCCCGGGAAATCCGGCGGGATCTCCTTCAGATACTCGTGAAACGGTGCCTGGAGTTCCGGCGCCTGGGCAGGCAAATGTTCCGGATCGCGCGTTTTTGCGTGCTGCCGCTCTCGGCGGACGGGCGGAAGTGCAGTTCGGTAAGCTCGCCGAGACGAAGGCCGCTAGCGAGGCTGTCCAGAATTTCGCTCGACGAATGATTCACGATCACAGCGCAGCGAATGATCGTCTCTCAAGTCTTGGAGCGCACGTAAACGTTGCCCTACCTCCGGACCAGCTCGACCCCGATCACAAAGCCATTCGGGCCAGACTCGACTCAGAAAGCGGCGCCAACTTCGACAAGGAATACGTCAATACTCAAATTGCAGACCACCAAGCGACGGCACAGCTGTTCGAATACGAGATCGGCTCGGGGCAAGATGCGCAACTGAAGGCCTTCGCCTCAGACGAGTTGCCGGTCATATTCGAACATCTGCAGATGGCGCGCGCTCTCTCGGCCACACTTGCGGCTGAGACAATGGCGTCCGCGTCACGGTCTCCAAATTGAAAGTACGGCGAAAGGCCGCTCTGGGCCCTTTAAGTTTTTCCACATGAGTGTTTGCGGGGCTGTCAGGATCGGCCTTCGCACGTGTTTGCGGCATGATCGTGCGCTGCCTCGCCCAACCCTCCAGGCGATTACGCAACAAGGCTTCCGGCCATTTGCTCCATCATCCGGATTGTCGTGATGTCACAGCAGGGGCGGCGCTGAATCGACGACGCGGAGCCCCCTCACGTGAAGCGTTCGGCGGCTTGCACCTATCATTGTGCTGGGCACACGACCGGGACGGTCCATGGGAGGATTGAGTCAAACAATTCAAAGCTCGCGCATTAACAAACATCTTCGCTCAACTTATTGATGCATTCCGGAGTTTGCTCGAGACAAGCATTTTTTGTCACATGCCGCGTAATTCCTGCCTCTGCACAGGTGTAACGCTGGTCCAATCCTTGATCCTCGAATTGATCCGACTAGGATGGCAGCGTTCGCAACGGGGTCTGTGGGAGAGCCAATGAGCGTTGTCGCGCGTAATCGCACCTCGCGCAATAAATACGCCCTGCAGGTGGTATGCACCGGTACAAAAAGGCTGATCGCGAACGCGATCACTTCCCAAAAGTCCTGGCAACGCTCCTTACTGAGCCTTGCTCGTTGTTTCGGCTTTGCTTTCTCCATCCTTGCAATTTCTACGGGTGCCGGTACAGCGGCGGATCTTCAGCCTGTTCCAGAAGCATCTCCTCCCATACCCGAAGTCGCAAGCGGCTGGACCTTCCGCGTCATACCTTATGCTTGGCTGTCCGGGCTTTACGGAAGCTCTACAGTCAAGGGTCGGACAGTCAATGTGAACCTGCCATTCGATAAGCTCCTGGAAAAAACGGTCGGCAAGGGCAACTTTCCCGTCGCGCTGATGGGCGATTTCGAAGCCCGGTATGGCGCCTTCAGCGTCTACTCGGATCTGGTGTGGACCAAGGTGGACGCTTCGGGAGACAGGATCCGCGTTCGCGGGTTCTCACCTCAGATCACAGGTGCGATCGGCACCGCTCACGACGTGACGATCCGGATGGGGATTGCGGAAGCAGGCGGCACATATGAAGCTGCGCGCTTCGTCATGCCTCACGGAGACAATCCAGGTATTCCGGTCGCCATCGATTTGATCGCAGGCGCGCGCTACTGGTATCAACAGACCAATGTGTCCTTCAATTTGACGGCCGGTCTCAGCCTCGCCGATCTTGTCATCGGCTCGCGCGGTCTAGCCATCGCCAAGTCGGGCAACGTTGACTGGACCGACCCCCTGATCGGTGCGCGAGCGAGGTTCGAGATCGCGCCAGGCCAGAACATCTTCGTGCGTGGCGATGTTGGAGGCTTCGGGGTTGGCAGCAAATTCTCCTGGCAAGCCATCGGAGGCTATTCGTTCGATTTTGCCCAGAGCAATGGCGTCACCTATTCGGGCCTGGTTGGATTCAGGGCCCTCTACGTCGACTACTCTCAAGGGTCGGGACAAGCTCGATATGCTTACAAGATGCTTCAGATCGGGCCCGCTATAGGTGTTGGATTCAAGTTTTAGCCAAGTAATGTCGATCAGGCAAAACTCCGGATAGGGCGACGGGGCTGCAAGATAGCCGTTCGAGTCTTCTGTCGAGCTCCAGAACGGCTTGAGGTCGGTGTGCGAATAGTGGCGGGCTGAGGCGCACGATCGGCGTGATGATGTTTGCGCTGGCGCGGCGGTTTCAGAGCCCTGGAATTTGAAGCGCGCTGCTTAGGGCGCTCATCTTGTGTGACGCTCAAACCGGCAAGGCGAAATGCTTTTTCCCTCACCCACTTTCCTGTTCTTCTTTCTTCCAGCCTGTATTGCCGCTTATTTCGCGGTCCCCGGACTGCGAACGAAGAACGTGGTGCTCACTTTGGCATCGCTCGTCTTTTACGCCTGGGGGGAGCCGCGCTTCTTGGTACTGATGGTGGCGATGATAGGGATGAACTATGCGGCCGCGATCGCAATCGATATGCGCGGGCGCGCAGCGCGAAAGATTTCGCTGGCGCTGGCAGTATTCATGAACTTGGCACTGCTCGGCATCTTCAAATACGCGGACTTCGCGGCCGGCATCCTGAACACATTCCTGGCGCCGCTCGGCGTCGAGGTACCGGAGCCCAACCTCCCGCTACCGCTTGGGATCTCCTTCATCACCTTCCACTGCCTCTCTTACCTCATCGATACGTTCCGCAAGCGATTTCCCGCGAACCGCAGCCTCTTGGAAGTGGCGCTCTACATTGCGCTTTTTCCTCAGCTCATCGCGGGCCCGATCGTCCGCTACAAAACGATCGCGCGGCTCTTGAGCAAACGTTATCTCAGCCTCGGTCGCGTGTCGGCGGGATTGCGAATTTTCGTCATCGGCCTGTCTCAAAAGCTTCTCCTTGCAGATCCCCTTGCGGGCGCGGTCTCCGCGGTGTTCGACAAGGCCGCCGCCCCACCAACCTTTGAGGCTTGGCTCGGCGCGCTCGCCTACACTTTGCAGCTCTATTTTGATTTTGCGGGCTATTCGGCGATGGCCGTGGGATTGGGTATGGTCTTCGGTTTCGCGCTGCCGCGCAACTTTCGCGTTCCCTACGCGTCCCGATCCATTACTGAGTTCTGGCGGCGTTGGCACATCAGCCTGTCGACGTGGTTCCGCGACTATTTGTATATTCCGCTCGGCGGAAACAGGCATGGCGCCGCGCGGACTTACCGCAACCTCGTCATCGTCTTTCTGCTTTGTGGACTTTGGCACGGTGCGGGTTGGACATTCGCGCTCTGGGGGCTCTGGCATGGAATTTTCCTGGTGCTCGAGCGCGCGGGTCTTGGGCGAATTCTGGCGGTCGCGCCGGCGCCTTTGGCGTGGCTCTACGCAATGATCGTGGTGGTCTTTGGTTGGGTTCTTTTCCGAGCGCCGGACTTGCCCCACGCCGTCGCAATCTGGCGTGGAATGCTTGCGCTCAATCAGGGAGCGGCCGCGAACCCAGCTTTCACGTTAGCGCTGAACGCTCACCTGGCTTTCGTCCTGACCCTGGGAAGCATTCTGGCTGTATTTGGGTTTCCCTTGCCACGAGGAGCGCTACGGCCCTTGTCTCGCGCGGTGTGGGCCGACAACATCGCCGTCGCATCGCTTCTCTGGCTGTCTGTACTGCGGATCGCCGCTGGTACTTTCAGCCCGTTCCTCTATTTCAGATTTTGAGGACGGCGCAATGGCTTTAATGGCACGTCCACGGAGACTGCTCGGCGTGCTCATACTCGCAATGATCGCCATTCCAGGCGTGATCATGCCGTTCCAGCGAGCCCGCATTTACTCCGCCGCCGAGTATCGGAAATTGGCGCCGGGCCCAGGCTGGCCGCAGAGCGGCAACTTCACAAGTTGGCCCAAAAGCATCGACCGCTATCTCGGCGACCATTTCGCATTCCGTGAGGTCTTGGTGAAGGTCGGTAATCGCACCTTTGGACGCGTTACGGCTCCGGGCGCGCCGCCGGCGGTGCTCGATGGCGCACATGATCGCCTCTTCCTCTTCGAGGGCTTGCTTGCATCCACGGGCCATGAGCTCGATAGGGACAGCGCCACAGACTATGCGAATTTCGCCTGCGAGCTCGATCGTCGCCTGCGCCCGATGGACGCTCGGCTGGTTGTGAGCATCGCCCCGTCCCCCGCGGATATCTATCCGGACGACGCACCAGACCTCGCCTTGCCGGTTTACAAGCCGACCAACTACGACCTCATAATGGCGGCCTTGAAAGCTTGCGGCGCATCGGCGGTGGACTTGCGACCGGCGCTGCGAGGCGCAAAAAATATCGGCGAGCTGTATCGTCGCACCGACACGCACTGGACGGCTCTTGGCGCCTTGATCGCGTACAATAAGGTCGTCGCGGTAATCGGTCGTCCGGACTTCGCGATCTCGCTGGCGGGCGTGCGATGGACATCCGCGACGCGGCTCGACGGTGATCTGCCGCGCTACGCCGGCCGAGCGCCGATCCCTGAAACTGTAATGACTCCCGACGTTCTGGAGCTGCCGGAAACGGCCCGTCGAACCACGCTTTCGGGATTTCAAACCAAGCTGGATCCGCCCTCGATCAGCTCCGGCGAGCCCGGGCCGACTGTCCTGATCATTGGCGATTCGTTCACGGCGCTGTTCTTCCCGGCCTACTTCGCCCACTTCGTCGGCCGCGTGGTTTGGATGTTTCAGGAGGACTGCCGCTTCGATTGGAACATCATCGCTTCGGTGAAGCCGGATTTGGTGCTGCTCATGCCGACCGAACGATTTGCGCGGTGCCCCGAGGGCGGTCGGCCGATCAACTACGATTCTCGTTCACATGATCGTTTCTGACTACTTACGTCAGATTGGTGTAGCGTAGAAACAGTTCAGGGCCTCGAGGCGGTCGCTTCGAGTTGCGGCTAAAGCCGGACTCATGTCCTCACGTGCACCTTTCATCGGGACACAGTTCTTATCGAAGCCACCCAGCCGCGCGCGCCTTCGTCCTCTGGCGTGCTCATTCATTTCGCCGAACTTCGGCTTCAGCTCAAATGCGAGATCCATTGTTCGACCGTGTCACCACTGCTCATATCCGCTTGGACCAGTCCATCGATCATGAAGGTCGGCGATACATGGATGCCGTTCTGGCGCGCGTAGCGGCAGTGCCGCTTGATCTCGCGGTCCAGGTCCGGGATCGCAAATGCCTCGGCCAGCCGAATACCGCTGTAGTCTTCAATGCGAGCAATGAGCTCGTTTGGCGTGCAGTCGAGATTGGGGCCTCGGCAGTGACGCTCGAACTCGAATTCGTCGCGGTGCTTGGCAACAGCCAGCATGACGGCTTTCGCGGCCTCCTTGCCGAGCTCGAGCGTCGAGGCCGCAAGAATGCACCTCACGATCACGCCCGAGTACATGTGCCAGGGCTGGGATTGAAGTCGAACCTTGATAGTGATGCGGTCATCGCCCGCCTGTTCGAGCAAGTCGTCGAGCTTGAAAAGCGCCTTGGACGAGAAGGGGCAGGTCGGTTCGAGAAACACTTCGAACAGATGGGGTCCATGGCCCCAAACAAGGGGGTCCGCGCGCCAAGCCGCTTCAGCCATATCGTCGCTCCTATTCGTCCGCCGTTGCGAATCGAGAGGACCCTAAACGCGGTCACGATCTCGCTCCAGAGCGGCTTTCGATTCAAGCACGATGTGCTCGACCATTTTGTGCTTGACGATTTCGCCGACCGGTCGGTTCACGCCCCCTCAAGGCCTCAGTATGATCTTTGCCGCCGCGACCGCGTTTGCATCGATATCGGCAAAGGCTCGCGGCCCTTCTGAAAGCGGCCGCTCTTCCAGCCAGGAAACGTCGCCGAGCCTTCCCCCAGCGAGCGCCGCGACCGCTTCGCGGAAATCAGTCGGCGTGTAGCAATAGGTGCCGGTGAAGATCACCTCCTGCAAGGTGAGTTTGCGGATGTCGAGCCCCTCATGGCCGGGCAAGAGCCCGGCATGGACGATCACACCGCCGGGCGCGATCATCCGCGAAGCAGCGGCGCGGGTTGCGACGGCGCCGACAGCGTCGATCACGAGATCGACAGTATTTTCAGCGGGTCCGCTTGCGTCCTCAGGCGCGTAGCAGATGAACGGCCCGGATCGCGCCGCCGTTGCGCGCCGTAGCGCATTCGGCTCTCCGACGAAGATGTCGAGGGCGCCTTGCATCGCGAGCACGAGCGCCGCCGCAACACCAATTGCTCCCGCGCCAAGCACGACGCATCGCGATGCGGACAATGGCCGGGTGAGCAACCGAGCTCCCTGGTTCACGGCATGGTAGGAGACGGCGACTGGCTCAGCCAAGGCCGCATGCACGGTGCTCATATGCTCGGGGATGGCGACGAGGTTGGACACGGGCACGCGCACAAATTCAGCGAATGCGCCGGGCCATGTCGGCATCGAGACGAGCTGGCGCGAGGGCGAAAGATGCGGTGCTCCACGTAAGAAGTAGGGGCATTCGGGATCGACGATCAGCGGGTTGATGGCGACACGTTCGCCGGCGCGTGGCCCGCTCGCGACGGTGCCGGCGGCCTCGTGGCCGAGGATGAGCGGTGCCGGGCGGCGCGTGTCCTGGCCGTGATAGGCGTGCATGTCCGACCCGCAAATGCCGACTGCTTCCACCTTGACGACAACCGCATCGTTCGACGGTGCAGGATCGGGCTCATCGCGAAAGGCGATCTGGTGAGGGGCAGTGTAGACGAGCGCCTTCATAAGCTCTCCTCTTACGCGCTCACTTGGCCGTGAACCCGCCATCGACCGCGAGCGTCTGGCCTGTCACATAGGCGCTCGCCTCGGATGCGAGGAAGACGACCGCTCCATGAAGATCCTCGAGGACCCCGTTGCGGCCGATCGCGGTTTGCGCCGCGTTGCGCGCCGCGCGCTCCGCGTCCGCGAAAACGCACGCGGTGAGTGGCGTCGGGAAGAACCCCGGCGCGAGCGCGTTGCAGCAGATGCCGCGTGCCGACCAGGTTTCCGCGATCGCGCGCGTGAGCTGAAGAACGCCGGCCTTGGCCGTGCCGTAGGGCGTGGAATTCGGGAAGGCGCGCCACGATTGCAAGGAGGCGATGTTGATGATGCGGCCCCAGCCTCTGTGCGCCATGGCGGGGGCGAGCTTTTGCGTCAAAAGAAAAGGCGCGCGCAAATGCACCGCCATATGGAGGTCGAACGCATCCGCCGTGACCTCGGTGAAAGGCTCCCTCAAATTGATGCCGGCGGCATTAACGAGAATGTCGATCGCGACCTGGCGCGCCGCGAGCGCGCCGACGAGACCCTCGATGTCGGCGGCATTCGCGAGGTCGGCCGCGATCCATTGCACCGCGATCGTCTCGCTCTGCAAGCTTTTCGATGCCTTCGCGAGTTCGTCCTCGCGCCGTGCGGTCAAAACGAGCGAAGCGCCGGCAAGGCCGAGAGCGCGCGCGAGCGCAAACCCGATGCCGGAATTCCCGCCTGTGACAAGCGCGGTCCGGCCCGAAAGATCGAACAGGGAGTGCAGCCTGAACACGCATCAGCTCTCCACGGCCGGCCCGAGATCAAAATTGTGTCCTGGAAAATATTTGGCCATGCGATCATCGCAAGTACGCGCATGCGCTTCCATGCCCTCGAGGCGAGAGATGCGCGCCGAGTGCTGGGCAACGATACCGCACGCTTCGCGATTCATCCTCTGCCAGGTGAGCGGGCGAAGGAATTTGTGCACCGAGAGCCCGGCCGAATAGCGGGCGGCGAATTTGGTCGGCAGGATGTGATTGGGTCCCGAGGCCTTGTCGCCGAAAGCGACGGTCGTCTCTTCGCCCAGGAAAAGCGAACCGTAATTGGAGAGATTCGAAAGCCACCAATCGAGATCGGCCGCGTGCACTTCGAGATGCTCGCTGGCGTGGTGGTCCGAGACCGCGACCAACTCTTCGCGCGTGTCGCAAAGCAACACTTCTCCGTAATCGCGCCACGCAGCGCCCGCCGCTTCGCGCGCTGTCGGCGGCAGCGCCGCGACCAAGATCGGAACGCGCCGCATCACCTCCTCGGCGAGCGCTCGCGAGGTGGTGAAAAGCCAGGCGGGGCTTTCATGCCCGTGTTCCATCTGACCCACGAGGTCCGAGGCGACGATCGCCGGATCGGCGCTCTCGTCCGCGATCACGGCAACCTCGGATGGACCGGCAAAGACATCGATGCCGACCTTGCCGAAAAGCATGCGCTTGGCTTCGGCCACGAACTTGTTGCCGGGTCCGACGATAATGTCGGCAGGCTTGCCGGTGAACAGACCGTGCGCCATCGCCGCGATGGCTTGCACGCCGCCAAGGGTCAGGACGATGTCCGCGCCCGCGACCTTCATGGCGTAGAGCACATGCGGGTGGATGCCTTTGCCCATGAACGGTGTGGAGCAGGCGATGACCGTCTTGACACCTGCCGCTTTCGCGGTCGCGATCGACATGTAGGCCGAGGCGATATGCGCATAGCGGCCGGTGGGTACATAGCAGCCCGCGACGTTGACCGGGACGAGCTTTTGTCCACTCAAGAGACCCGGGACGCTTTCGACCGAGAAATCCGAGATCGAGCGGCGCTGGGCTTGAGCGAAGGCGCGCACTTGCTCGGTGGCGAATGCGATGTCGTTTTTCACGCTCTCCGGAATGGGCCTCGTACGCTCCTCGATTTCGTCGGGACTCACCAGGATTTCGCCAGACCATTTGTCGAGCGAGAGCGCGTAGTCGCGCACCGCTCTCTCGCCGCCTTCGGCGATCACCGCAAGCATTTCGGCCGCGACCTTTCTCGCGGTGTCGGTCTCGCTCTCCGAGGTCTTGGAGGCGCGCTTGAGCAGCTTCACGGGCATGATCGAACCTGTGTTGAGCAGATCGGGCGAGCTGCATCGCGGCGCGCCCGGTTCGTCGAGGCGAACGTTTTCAGTGCTTGTCGAATTCCGTGGCGAAAGCCTTGAGCTTCGGATCGTCAGCCACGCGCTTGAGATACTCATCCGTGATGTAGGCCTTGGGGTCCGGCGATCGCGGCAAGGTGCCGACATCCGTCATGAAGGCGCTGATCACCGTGAACCAGCCGTCCACGGTAGAGGATCCTCCGCCGCGACCGAGAAGCTTCAATTGCTCGTCGAGACCGAAGACGGGCCGAAGCGCGAACTCCTGATCCATCGCGGCGGGGGTGACTTCAAGGCCACCGGTTTTGTAGAAGTCGAGCGCAAGCGTTCGCGCTTCGGCCGGGTTGGCCTTGGCCCAGGACCAGCCGCGTAGGAAGACCGCGAGGAATTTCGCGACGTTGTCGGGCTGTTCCTTCGCGTATTCTTCCCGCACCACGAGGGCGCCGGGCACGATCGCGCCTGCATCGGCTCCAGAGCAAAGATATTTCGCATTGGCCTTGTCCTGAAGCGTGTAGGTGTTCGGCGCCCAGACGCCCGCGATATCGCCATTGTTTGAAGTGACCGCGCTGACGATCTGAGCTTGGCCGAGATTGACAAATTGCATATCGTTCTGTGCGAGGCCGAATTTCTTGAGGCAGCTTCGCGCCGCGAAATCGGCGGTCGAGTTCGTCGTCACCAACAGGCGCTGTCCTTTGAGCAAGGCCGGGTTGGCCTGGATCGCGTCGAACTTGTCGCCGCGCACCATCATGGCGTTGGCCTTGGACTCGTCGTTGGTGAGGCCGATCGTCAACAAACCGAAGCGCGCGGCGCCGAGCACGGCCGGCACCGACCCCATTCCGCCGACATCCCATGATTTCGCCTGGGCCGCGGCAACCTGTGGAGCTCCCGCCGGGAAGGTTTGGAACGTTGGGGCAAGCCCGACTTCCTTCCACCATCCCTTGACGGTCGCATAATGAAAGGGGAGGGCCCAATAGAGCGAAGGCTGGTAGCTGACATTGATCGGCGTCGGCGCTTGCGCAGAGGATTGCGTGGACAATCCCATTGTGGCGACGAGCGCCACGATCGCAATTTTCATTCTCATGGTCCCTGCTCCCTTTCTTAAAGCCGTCGCTGCGCAAGGCCGGCGCCGGTTGAGCGTTCGATTCCTCAACTGTCCTTCTCCTCGCGTAGCGATTTCCAGATCCTTGTCCTCAGATGCACGAAGCTGTCGAGGTCCATTACGTCCTCGATGCGCTCGAAGCGGTTCCAATCCTCGGCCTCGCGCATGCTTTTCACGTCGACGATCTCCTTGATCGTTCCAGGGCGGCGCGTCATCACCGCCACGCGGTCGGCGAGATAGACCGCTTCCTCGACCGCGTGGGTGATGAACAGCACGGTGCGCGGCCGCACCCGGGCCAAGCGCACGAGCTCTTCCTGCATCACGACGCGAGTTTGCGCGTCGAGAGCGCCGAAGGGCTCGTCCATCAGGAGCACCTCGGGATCGAGCACATAGGCGCGCGCGATGGCGACGCGCTGCTGCATGCCGCCCGAAAGCTGGTGGGGAAATGCGTCCGCATGCGAGTCGAGGTTCATGAGCTTGAGCACGTCCGCGATGCGCTTTGCGCGTTCCTCCCCGCCCATGCGCTTGTTGCGCAGCCCAAGATCGATGTTTCCGCGGGCGGTTTTCCAAGGGAAAAGCGCGAATTGCTGGAAGACGACGGCGCGATCCGGCCCGGGCTCCGTGACGCGCTTTCCGGCGACCGAAACGGCGCCTTCACTTGCCGCTTCGAAGCCGGCGACCAAGCGAAGGCATGTCGTCTTGCCGCAGCCGGAAGGTCCGACGATCGCGAGAAACTCGCGATCGCGAATCTCGAGATCGATATTGGCAAGCGCGTGGGTCCTCTTCTCGCCGCGTCCAAAGTATTTTTGCACCTTATCGAAACGGATGGACGCCATCGTTTTTCTCAATCGAGCCCCAGGCGATTGTGAAGCCACCTCTCGCCTTGGCGCAGCGCAACGTCGATCGCAAGCCCCGTGAGCCCGATAGCGACCATGCCGGCCATCACGGTCGTGGTTTGCACGCTCGCTTGTGCCTGGACCATCATGAAACCGACGCCCGCTGAGGCGACGATGAGCTCCGCACCCACCAGCGATTGCCAGCCGAGCCCCGCGGCAACACGAAGTCCCGCCACGATCGAGGGCACGGAGGCCGGCAACAATATTTCCGTGAGCATTCGGCCATGGTTCGTGCCGAGCATGCGTGCGGCCTCGACGAGGCGCGGCTCGACGAAGCGGGCGCCCCGATACGCGTTGATCAGGCAGGGCGGAAAAGCTCCGGCGAAAATGATCAGGATAGGGCCGCCGATCCCGGTGCCGAACCAGAGCGCGGCAAACGGGACCCAAGCAATCGGCGCGATGAAGCGCAAACCGTTGAAGATCGGCGTGACGATGTCGTCGAGCAGGTGAAACCATCCCATGGCCAAGCCGAGGGGAATGCCGATGCAAGCGGCAAGAAGCACGCCGTAGAGGTAGCGCAGGAGGCTGGAGCCGAGATGCTGGGGGAGGGTGAAGCCGGCGAAGGGCTCGGCGAAGAGATCGATGAAGCGAGAGCCCACCGCGAATGGAGAAGGCAGAAACTCAACCGGGACGATGCCGAAGAAGGAGAGAGCTCCCCAGAGCCCAAGAAAGCCGGCAAGACCGAGCCCGCCGAGCCCGAGAGCATCGGAACGCGAAAGCTTTGGTCCCATCACGAAGCCGGTCTTGATTCGCCCTGATTCCAAGCGAGTGCTCGCGCTTCGCCGAGCGCCAGCAAGCCGGTGGTCAGCCAACCGCAAATTGCGACCGCGAGCATGCCGACGAGAATCATGCCGGGATAGATGTCTTGTTGCGCGAGATTGAGGACACGGCCAAGTCCGAAAAGCGCGCCGACCAGCTCGGCCGCGACGAGCGTGGTCCAGGAAGCCTGGAGCGAGAGCCGCAGGCCGGTGAAGATCATCGGCGAGGCAGAGGGCGCCAGCACTTCGGTGATGAAGCGCCAAGGTGGTGTTCCGAGCATGCGCGCCGCTTCCAGGAGCGCAGGTTCGACCGCGCGCACACCCGCGAAGCTGTTGATGACGGCCGGCACAAAGGCGGCGAACCAGATCACCATGATCTTGGCCGCGTCGCCGAGGCCGAGCCAGAGGATAGCCAAGGGAATCCAGGCAAGCGGCGGGATCGGCCGGATGAGCAGGAAAACCGGATTGATCAGCGCCTCGGCCCGCCGGCTCCAGCCCATCAACAGTCCAAGCGGTACGCCGGTGGCGATCGCAACCGCAAAGCCCATCGCCACGAGCCGCAAGGAGTGCAGCGCATGGGCGAGCAAGGTTCCATCGGCATAGCCGCGACCGGAGATTTGGCGAAAGGCCGCCCAGGTGTCGACGGGTGAAGGAAAACGGCCTCCCGAGATGAAGCCCGTCACGCTCGTCGCCAGATACCAGGCGAGTGCCACCGTTATGATCGTTGAAAGGCCAACGAGTTGTCGACGCCAGGCCATCCATCCTCCAAGCCGCGCCTTGCTTCGCGGGGGCTTTGCGTGACCATTCGCATCTTGAACTGCTTTAGACAAGTTTTCGCGGCGAATCGGCACCAGGCCCTGTTTTCGAGATGTCGCGGTTGAGACCTCCTCGTCCTTTGTCGGACCTCTTTGCCTTCATGCGAGAGCGTCGTTTCGCCGGTCAGGCGCGGGAGCACGTGCCCAAAATGGAGGTGTTGAACCATTTCGGCGCCCGGCGAAAGCGCTGGAGCTTTGAGCTCGAGCGATAGGGGAGCGGGTTTTCCTCAGCTCTCGAGGGCGGCGCGTGGTTTCGGCTGCTGCCACACGATGACGGAGCGTGATCCACTCTTGGCGCAGCTCAGCCGGGTCAATTCGTCGACGTCTTGAAGCGAATAGACAAAATCCGGCCGTGCCTTGAGCTTTTGCGCGATCGCGGTGAGCGCCTCGTAGGCCGTTCGCGCCGGAAGCGCTGCGTTATCGGCGAGCGTGTTGAGGCTGCAAAGGCTCACGCGGCATTCGAGGCCGCCAAAAGCCGCGTAGATTGCGAGCAAGTTGATCTTTCCCGCATCCCGTTCATTTTCGACGACGTTCGTTTTCCTGACGATGCCAAAAAACTCCGGCTTCGCCGGAAGCTTGCCTGCCGCGACCGTTTTTTGCGGCCACAAAATGAGATCCCCTTGCGTCGTTTGGCCGAGAAAAGGATCGTCGAAATCGACGAATTTCGGGCTCGCAGCGGATGCGGACCTGGATTTTATAAAGGACACAACGCTAAGGCCCGCGATGAAGCGGCGCCTGGAAATAGAGTTTTGCAATCGGATCCCCTCCGAGTCGAGGGACCATAAAGCAAAAAACGGACCAATGAGAAGCGCCCGTTCGATCTGCCATCATGGTTATTCACCGTTACACGGACTGATCTCGGTAAAATTTTCTTGAAAATCAGCGCACAAGCACATGAGGAACCCCATTGCGTGTTTTTGCGTTCTCGTTTGGCAAATTCGCGTTGATTGGAACAATGGGAGTGACCTCATGAAGAATATGTCCTTGTGCGCGGTCGCTGCAATTGTCGCGATGTCGAGCGCAGCGGCACTTGCCCAAAACGCAGGCGGAGCGGCTGGCGGAGCTGTGGGTGGCGCGGCGACTGGTGCTGTCGTCGGCGGACCGGTCGGAGCCGCGGTGGGTGGTGCCGTCGGCGCGATCGTCGGCTCGTCCCTGCCGTCCCATCCCGCTGTGGCTTATGACCGCCCGGTTGTCGTGGGCGAGGCCCTTCCCGAAAGCGTGACCGTCTACCCGGTCCCGAGCTACGACGAGTATAGCTATACCGTCATCGGCAACCGCAAAGTCATCGTCGATCGCCACAACCGAAAGATTGTTCGCGTGATCGAATAGGCTTTTTTGGCCGACCAGCAAGGCAGAGGCTGAAGCCTCTGCCTTTTTTGTGCTCCTTCAGTCGCCCAAACCTTGGACGGCGCGCATGCGAGCGCCGACCTCGGTTGTGGCGAGGTCGAGTGCGTTCTCCAGAGCCGCGATTCGCCGGCAGAGCCAATCATGCTCGAGCTTTGCCAGAACGCTGGCGGCTTGCGGTGCAAGTCGAGGCAGCATGGCGCGCTCGTCATGGTTGAGGTCGTCGCCCGTCGCATGCGCTCCATAGAAGGCGATCGCGAGACAGCGGAAACGATCACCGATCGGAATCCCGAGAACGGGTCGCGCGAGCCCTTCGGGGAAGTCGTTGCGGCGAGCGAGATCGGCATCGATGTCGAAGGGGTGCCGATGCGTAGTGCCTTTGGTGAGCTTCTCGGGATCGAGTTCTCGTGCGGACCCCTCCTCCCAGCCATGATCTTGGCAAACGCGAACAAACCTTCCCTCTTCCGCGCGAAACAGGCTTGCGGAGGCGAGGTGGAGAGCCTCGTAAACCCCGTGCACGAGGTGGGTTTCGACCTCAGCCACGCTTCGAGCGTTCAAGATGGCGTGACTGAGGCGTTTTTCCGCGCCGACCACGGCGCGGTTGAAATGTCGGTCCGCCAGATGGACAGCGGCTTCGTGAATTCGCGAAATGATGAAGAGCAACGCGGCCGCGAGCGCGATCCAGGCGAAGCCCGGCAAGTTCACGCTTTCACTGATGCTCTCGCGTAAATGCTCGATCTCCTGGTGCAAAAAGAGCGCCGGCACGCTGAGCAAGAGGCCGAGAATGGTCACTCGTCGCAGCGGGATCGCGACCGTGACGACCCGTGAGCGGCGGATCGCCTCGCTCACGAACAGGCAAAGCACCCCGTTCACCAGGCCAAGAAGCCCCCAGATTTCCTCAGGGGGCGGCTCTCCCGCTTCCAGCACGTTGAAGACTGTGGTGAACAGGCTCGTTTCCTGGCCGATCTCTGCGATGGTGAGGGCCGGCAAGCCGATCAGACATCCCCAGATGATCCAGCGCAAGCGCTGATAATCATGGGGCGGCAGCTCTCTGCGCCGGATGAGCAGGATGAGAAAAGCGCAGGCGGAGACGGCAAATCCGCTGCATATGCCAACCCTGGTAAGGGTCTCTGTGGGAAATCCGAAGAGATTGGCAAAGCTCGCCGACAATAGGAGCGCAAGTAGGATGGCGAGAACGGGAAGCCCTTTCTCGAGCGGGCGCCAATGTGGAGCACTCTCATTGCGCGGCACGCGAAGCGCGAACGCAATGAACCCGGCATAGCCTGCCGCTTGCGCGAGCGCACCGGCGACGTTCTGCGTCAGCAGGGCTACCGGCGAATGCTGGAGGAAAGCGTAGAATTCGAAGGCTTGGCCCGGGTTGAACCAGATGACGTAGAGGAAGAAGCCCCAAGTCATCCAGCCGGGGCGCGTCCAGACCAGCCAGGCGGCCGCGAGGATGACGAGCATGCCCGCAATTTGGTCGAGCAGGAGAACGGCTCGAACCCAGAAGCTGAACGGGCGCGGTCTCGCGATGAGCTCGATTTGCCGCGCTGCCCTCTCGGGGGTGGCGGCAAAAGCGAATTCGCCCACCCGCCCCGGGCTCACGAGCCGCAGGCCACCCAAGACGCCGAGCGCGCTGGCGCAGCGCGGTGTCATGACGGGAATGCAACGCATCTTCTCGAGATCGAGCCGATCGCCGGGCCGTACGCCGGATTCAAAAGCGGGCGAGTTTTTCTCTTCGAGAAAAGGCCCGTGCACATCCGTCACGACACCGTCATTGTCGGCGGAGAAGCCGAAAGATCCCAACGGTCGGTAAAGGCGATGCAGGTCGGGCACGACCATGGCCAGCGCCCAGAGCGTGAAGATCGCGAGCAAGATGCGGTTTGCGATCCTTTGGCCATGCATGGGCCGTCAGCTCCCATCCGGGGCCCGGCGAACGCGAAGCGTCGAGGGCTAGATTTGAGATCGCGTGACGAATATTTGGTGAAATTGATTATACATCATCAAAACTGCGTCTCGGCAAGCAATCGGGAAAGTGATCGCGGTCGCAAGACTTGGCAGGGCGGCAAGACTTGGCAGGGCGGCAGACTTGGCAGCTACCCTGGCCGGCATCGCCCACGGCAGTCGGCCTCAACCCTTTTCGAAATCAGACACACCTAGTCGCGTGAGCACGCCGATGTGCTCGATCACCATATCGGCTTGCCGATAGCCCGCGAGGGCCTTCGTGTCGAAAGCGTAATGGCCTTGCTTGACGAAGACCGTGGTGACCTTCTCGCCCCAGGTCTTCTTCACCGCATCCAAGATACGAAGCTTGTCGTCGATCAGCACGTAGTGCTTTGCCGGATACCAATGCGCGACATCGTCGAGCTCCTGCTCCTTGTGGATGTAGACGAGGACATTCCCGGCGAATTCTTTCCAGAGCCCTGAGCGCTCGATCTTGCGCGGCTGAAAAACCGCGTCCCCGTCCGACAAAATGACGGCCGGAGCGAGCCGCTTTATATGGCTTACGGCGTCGAGCGCCTGGGGGTATAGCCGATCGGCGAAGGGGTAATCGACGAGCCAATTGGCGAAACGGAGAATGCGCGGATCATGAAGCTGTTCGCTACGGTATTGCTCGAGCGCGCCCAGATAGTCGGCATAGCCGAGTTCGCCCCATAGCTCCTCAAAAATGGTCCAGTATCTCTCACGGGCCTCTCTGCCGTATGACGATTCCAGGTGCTCTCGAATCTCCCGCTGAATTGTGTCGTTGTCGACCAGCGTGTTGTCGACATCGAACAGAAAGGTGATGTCAGCGGTGTCGACCATCACGATTCGCCTGCGCTTTTCGTGAACCGGCTTCGAGGCGGGCGCCGTTCAGCGCCTCAAGAGCTTCTGCAGCTTGCGCCCCGCCGAGCCTCTCAATTCGTGCTCGTCGAGCGTGCCGTCGCCGTCATGATCCGCCCGTTTGAAGAACTCCGCGACAATTGCGAGGTATTCATCCTTGCTCAGTGTGCCGTCATTGTCCCGATCGGCCTTTTTGAACTCATGCAAATTGAGACGGCCATGAAGCTCGCGCGCCGTGAGAGTGCCGTCCTTGTCGCGATCGAGCTGGTCGAAAAGCGTGGACGCGGCGGCATTGGCCTCGCTCAGGTCGAGTGTAACATCCTTGTCGTTGTCGAGGATGTGCATGGCTCGCGACGCTGCGAAGACCGGAGCGCAAAACGGAGTCGAGAAGGAAAGCAGGGCGGCGAGCGCAAAACAGGAAGCGCGGAGCATGATTTCGATCCTTCTACCGATCGCTACATGGGGCAGCTTTGCTTTGAAGGTAAGTCTTTCTGCCGCATTTGCAGGAAGGCCGCAAACTGATGGCTTTCCGGTTGACAAGGTGAGGGACCGTGCGCAAGCCGCTCGTCGGGGTCCGGAGGTTGATTCATGCGCCACCAAGCTGAGACGAACAGGCCCATCACGACACTCGGCTCGACGATGCGCGTTTTACGTCCTTATGCGAATGTGTTTGCCTTCTATGACGGACGCGTCGAAGGCAAGCGGGCCTATTCCGTAGAAAAGAATTGGCTCGACGATGGCGCCTATGTGCTCGGCATCGCGACTTACGCCATCGTCGAAGGTTCCGAGGCGCTGGTCTACGATACGCATATCTCGCTTCCCCATGCGCGCGCGATCCGAGAGAGTTTGACGACCGCCGGCGTCACTAGGTTTCGCGTAGTGTTGAGCCATTGGCATGCCGACCACGTGGCCGGAAATGAGGTTTTCGCGGATTGTGAGATCATCGCGAATGAGTTGACCGCGAAAGCGCTCACGGAGCATCGACAGGAGTTCGAGGAGGGGGGCCGCAATCCGGCGATCAAGCCGCTCGTCATGCCGAACCGGATTTTCGATCGTGAGCTGACGCTGCGGGTGGGAAGCACCGTCGTCGAGTTGCGTCACGCCGACATCCATAGCCATGACGGCACCGTGATGTTGCTTGCGAACGACCGGGTTCTCTTTGCGGGCGATACGCTCGAGGACCCGATCACCTACGTCGCGGAGCCAGACCGGCTCGAGGCGCACCTTGTGGACCTCGAGCGCATGTCGGGTTGGGATTTTGACCGCATCCTTCCTAATCACGGCGCGCCCGAGGTGATCGCATCGGGCGGCTATGACCGCCGTTTTATCGATAGCACGCGGCGCTATGTCGAGAAGCTCCTTCGCTGCAAGCAGGAGCCGCAATCGGCAGCACAGGACCTCGGGAGCTTCGTTGCCGCAGACCTCGCCTCCGGGGCGATCCGGTATTTTGCCCCTTATGAAGCGGTGCACCGCCGCAACGTGGAGGCCGTCATCGCAGGCTCGGGACGATGAGGGTGGGGGTCTTCAATTACGGCCCGCGAGAAGCCCGCGTCCGACGATATGGGCTTGAATCTCTGCCGCCCCTTCGAAAATGTTCAAGATGCGCGCGTCGCAAAGCACGCGGCTGATCTCGGATTCGAGGGCATAGCCGCTGCCGCCGTGGATTTGCAGGCTCGCATCGGCGTTGCTCCAGGCGACGCGCGCGGCAAGAAGCTTCGCCATGCCGGCCTCGATGTCGCAACGGCGCCCTTTGTCCTTCTCTCGCGCGGCCGCATAGGTGAGCTCGCGCGCCACCACGATTTCCGCAAGCATCAAGGCGAGCTTGTCGGAGACGCGAGGAAATTCGAGAATCGGGCGGCCGAATTGCCGGCGCTCGCGCGCATAGCGCAAACCAAGGTCATAAGCCGTCCAGGCAACACCGACGGCTCGCGCCGCCGTCTGAATGCGCGCACTCTCGAAGGTTCGCATGAGCTGCTTGAATCCCTGGCCCTCCTTGCGCCCGAGGAGCGCCTGTGCCGGCACGACGAAATCCGAGAAGGCGATCTCGTATTCCTTCATGCCTCGGTAGCCGAGAACCTCGATCTCGCCGCCGCTCATGCCTTCGGCCGGGAAAGGCTCCTCGGCCGTGCCTCTCGGCTTCTCGGCCAGGAAAAGGCTCAAGCCCGGATAGCCGGGCTTTCCGGCATCGGTGCGCGCGAGCACCGTCATGAGATCGCTGCGCGCCGCGTGGGTAATCCAGGTCTTTGCACCGTTGAGACGATAGCTGCCATCGGCGGCGCGCTCGGCGCGAAGCCGCAAGCTGCCGAGATCGGAGCCGGTGTCGGGCTCGGTGAAGACGGCTGTCGGGAGCACCTTGCCTGACGCGATGCCGGGAAGCCAACACCGCCTTTGCTCGGGAGTGCCGGCGCCGGCGATCAGCTCGCCCGCGATCTCGGAGCGGGTGCCGAGCGAACCTGCGGCGATCCAGGCACGACTCAGCTCTTCCGAGGTCACGCACATGGCGAGCTTCCCCATGCCGAGCCCGCCATGCTCGGGCGCGATGCAAACGCCGAACACGCCAAGCGCGGCCATCTGCGCGACGACTTCATCGGGGATGAGGCGATTCTCGCGATGCCAGGCATGTGCCTGTGGCGCGATCTTTTGTGCTCCGAATTTGCGGAATTGATCGCGCACGATATCCAGCGTCTCCTCGCCGAGGCTTTCGTCGATCGTGCCGCCGGCCGCAACATGCGCGACGAGCGCGCGCCGGTTCTCCGCCGTGTTCCCGCGGAAGAGGAACTCCGCGACCGAGGCGCGCGCGCAAAGCTCGGCCGCTTCACTGACGACGCCGAGATCGCCAGGCCGTGCGAACTCGTTCTGGCTCATCGGGATGCCACCCCCGAGCTGAGCGAGATATTCGCCGAATCCAATCGCGAGAACGAGCTTTTCTCCTTCGCCGAATCGTCCCGCCTCGGCGAGGCGATGCGCGAAGGCGGCCAAATGCGCCAAAGCCTCGACGCTCGTGGCGATCCAAGCGAGGCCATGAAGAGCGCGCTGATGCTCGTTCGCGAGAGCAGGATCGAGGCGGCCATCTCGCACCACCTTGCGCTCCACCGCCTGGCGCGCCGCGACGACGAAGTCGCGCGCCGCGGTGACGGCGTCGTCGCATCGGTCGAGTAGCGCGGTCGCCGGGGAGGACGCGAGTATCATCGAGGGGTTTCCCATCAGGGCGCGGCACCGGTCTCGGCGGCGACGAGGCCGCTGTCGTGAAGCTCGCCGATCTCACGGTTCGTGAGATGAAGAACCTCGGCGAGGATCTCGTCGGTATGTTCGCCGAGGCGCGGCGCGCGCATGGGAGAAAGCCTTTCGGCGGAAGCGATCGAGGCCGCGGCTCCAGGCGTCAGATATTCATGTCCGCTCGGATGCATCACACGCGCGAGGAGCGGATTTTGCGCCGAAACCCGGGGGTCGGCCGCGAGCGCTTCCCCAAGCGTGCGGAAATCGTCCCAGCAGACACCGTGCTTGTCGAAACGCTCAACGATCTCGCCTCTCGGCAAGGCTCCGATTCCCTTCTCGACGAGCGGCATGAGCCGGTCTCGATGGCGAAAGCGCGCGCCCTCGTCACCCAAGAAGGAAACCCCGAGCTCCTTTTCGAGCGAGGCGATCTCGCTTTCGAGCCCGAGTGCGGCGATGAGCCCCGTCCATTGCCGCTTGGTGATCGCCACGAGCATGATCCTTCCGCCATCCTTCGTCACAAAATCGCGACCGAAGGCGCCGAAAAGCTCGTTGCCCATCCTCGGCCGGTCGACGCCCGAGATGGTCACCTCCGCGATCTGCCCGAGATGGCCGAGCGTCGCGATGGCGAGATCGCCGAGTGGAACGCGGATCTCGCAACCCTTTCCGGTCCTTGCTCGATCGCGATCGGCGGCAAGGAGCGCGAAGGCCGCGTAGGCTCCCGTGATCAGATCCCAGGCCGGAAGCACATGGTTCACGGGTCCGGTTTCGCGAACCGGACCTGTCATGAAGGGAATGCCGAGCGCCGAGTTCACCGTATAGTCGACCGCGGGGCGTTCATCCGCCCAGCCCATCACACGCAAGGTGATGAGGTCTTTCCTGAGCGCGCTCAAGCGCTCATGCGAGAGGAAGCCGGCCGCCGGAAAATTGGTGAGAAAAAAGCCTGCGTTCGCGCCCGGAGCGGTCGCAAGGCGCATCGCCAGCTCTCGCCCCTCCGGTCTCGACAGGTCGAGCGCGATCGATTTCTTGCCCTTGTTCAGCCCTTCCCAATAGAAGCTCGCGCCGTTGGGCGAAAGAGGCCAACGCCCCGAATCGGGTCCGCCACGGATATCGTCGAAACGAATGACTTCTGCGCCCATCTGAGCGAGATGGAGCCCACAGGAAGGCCCTGCGATGAAGGATGCGCCCTCGATCACGCGCATGCCCTTCAGAAGCTCGTACATCTCACATTCTCTCGATGCTCGATTGCGTCTGCGTGGTGAGGACAGTTTGCGTGAGCCAAGGCGCGCTCTGGCTTCTATCATCCTGTTTTTCGGCGCACGCAAGCCTGTGTCGCGGGAGCATCGGCGATCGGAGAACGTCACCCGCCCTTGACGGCAAGTCGGCTTTGCCTTTCACGAGACGCGCTGGTGCGTGAGCCGCGATCCCGGTGATTGCACCGGGCCCGATCACGCTTTGGAGATGAGAAGATGAGCTACGTCCTGCCCCCCCCGCCGCAAGCATCCGTCGCGGTCGCGGGGAGCACCGATCGTTTCCCGGTCCGCCGCGTATTTTGCGTCGGGCGCAACTATGCGGCCCATGCGCGCGAGATGGGCAAGGATCCCGATCGCGAACCGCCTTTCTTCTTCATGAAACCCTCCGACGCCGTCGTGGACTCGGGCTCGACCCTTCCCTATCCGCCGCAAACCAAAGAGCTGCATTACGAGATGGAGATGGTGGTGGCGCTCGCCAAAGGCGGACGCAACATCGCGCGCGAGAAGGCGCTCGATCACGTCTTCGGCTATGCCTGCGGGCTCGATCTCACGCGACGGGACCTTCAGCAGCAAGCGAAGGACATGGGCCGGCCCTGGGATTTCGGCAAGGGTTTCGATCGCTCCGCGCCCTGTGCGCCGATCCACCGAGCCGCCGAAGTCGGACACCCCGAGAAGGGGCGTATTTGGCTTTCCGTGAACGGTACGGTGAAGCAGGACGGCGACCTTTCCGAGCTCATCTGGCCGATTGCGGATATCATCGCGATCCTGTCGCAATCCATGCGACTTGAACCGGGCGATCTCATCTTCAGCGGCACGCCGGCAGGTGTCGGCGCGGTGAAGCCAGGCGACAAGCTCACCGGTGGCGTGGCCGGCCTTGGCGATATCGCCATCACCATCGGCCAGCCGGAGCGCTGAGAATCGTCAGGACGGCTCGGTCGCCGACGCTTGGTCATCGGCTTTTTGGGATGGTTGACAGGAAGCGCTTCGCCGGTGAGACGAGATCGGGCAAGGCGGGAAAGCATCGGCCTTCCCGCCCCCTAAGGTAGTGTTTGTCCGTACCGCTTCGGAGACGTTCATGCTGTCACGAGATGTCCGCGATCGCCTTCTTGCCGTCACCACGGCGACGCTTACCACGGTGCTCTTGAAGAAGGGCATTCGCCGCAGCTACATGCGCGGCCCGAAACCGCTTTCGACGGCGGCCGGAAAGCGTGTCGTCGGAGAAGCCTTCACCTTGCGTTTCGTGCCGGCTCGCGAGGATCTCGCGACCCCCGAATCCTGGTCCGCTCCGATCTCGACGCGAGCCGCGATCGAAGCCATGCCCGAAGGCTGCGTTGCCGTGGTCGACGCTTTGGGCGTGACCGAAGCCGGCATTTTCGGCGACATCCTTTCCTTGCGCATGAAGAAGCGCGGCGTGGCCGGCGTCGTGACGGACGGGGTGATGCGCGACCTCGTCGGCGTCGTCGGCACGGGGCTTCCCATCTGG
Source organism: Hyphomicrobiales bacterium (assembly GCA_019247605.1). Classification (GTDB taxonomy): domain Bacteria; phylum Pseudomonadota; class Alphaproteobacteria; order Rhizobiales; family Beijerinckiaceae; genus GAS188. The sequence continues at coordinate 53,029 of JAFBAS010000090.1, read as the reverse complement.
TGCCAGGGCGCAGCGGCGCCGGCCTCGGTCGCCGGCCTCACCTTCGTGAATTGGCAAGAGCCGATCGGATGCGGCGGTGTCGCCGTGTTTCCGGGCGACGTGATCGTGGCCGATGACGACGGAGCGGTCGTGATCCCGGCAGCGCTCACCGCCGACGTCGTCGCCGCCGCGACCGAGCAGGAACGCATGGAAGCATGGATCGTCGGCGAGGTTGAGAAGGGCGCGGCGCTGCCCGGGCTTTACCCGATGAACGCGGAAACCAAGGCGCGCTACGAAGCCCAAACCAAAAGCAAGAGATGAGCGCCAACCTTCTCATCTTGCGTCCGTACGAGGGCGCGCGCCTCGCGGGCGCGGCGTTGCTCCTCGCGTCTTGCCAGTGGTTCGCGATCGAGGCCTGCGCGGCTCCGCCGGCGGCAGGCGCGGAAGCCGATGCAGTGTCGATCAAGGCTTGCCTCATCGATCCTTCATCGCGCGACCACGACCCGCATGAATGCGGCGATCGCGTGCTTCACGCATGCTTGGACGATCCCTCTCATGCGGTGGGCGCGCCGCTCGCTTGCGAGAAACGTCGGGAGGAGGCCTGGAACGTGATCGCGCGAGAGAGCTACCACGCGGTCGAAACGAAGCTCGGTGATGCCGAGCGGCATTTGCTGCGCGCCTCGCAAGCGCAGTTCGAGCTCGACCTGCGGGACCTTTGCGCGGTGGCGCGCTCGCTCGCCAGAGGCGACCCCGATCTGGCCGCGGCGTCCTGCGCCTCCGATCTCGTCGCCGCCCGCGCGCTCAGCTTGCGCAAGCTTGCGGGCCGTGGCGCCGACGCGCGTTGAGTTGGGCGTGTTTGTTCTCGGCAAGGTGCTTTGGATTGCGACGACGCCGTCGAATTCTCTCACTTTTCTTGCATTTTTCGGCGTGCTGGCGGCCTTCCTCCGCAAGGTCTCGCGCAAGGCCCTCCTCATCGGCGCGTTTGGGGTCGCCGGCCTTCTCGTGTGTGGCTTGTCTCCGCTCGGTTATTGGCTCGCGACCCCGCTCGAGACGCGCTTTCCGCAATTGCGGCCATTGCCTGAACACATCGCGGGCTTCATCGTGCTCGGCGGCGGCCTTCGGAACTACGAGACCGAAGAAGTGGATGGGCTCTCACTGAATGATGCCGGCGAACGCATCCTGGCACTCGGCGACCTCGCAAGGCGCTACCCTTCCGCCAAAATCGTCTTCTCGGGAGGACGGGATTTCTTCGATCCCCAGGGAGCGGCTGAGGCCGACCTCGTCCGCCGTCATGCCGAGATGCTCGGCGTCGACCCCTCGCGCATCACCGTCGAAGATCGCTCGCGCTCGACTTACGAGAATGCGGTCTACACGCACGAGCTCGTGCGGCCGCAACCTGGCGAGACCTGGCTCCTCGTCACCTCGGCCTGGCACATGCCGCGCTCCGTCGGTTGCTTCCGGAAGGCCGGCTTTCCAGTGATCCCATTCCCGGTCGATTTCCGCGCCCCTGGCCCGCCCTACGCCTGGCGTGGTTTCTATGAGGTTGCGCGCGGGCTTCGTCTAACGGACGTGGTGACGAAGGAATGGGTAGGGCTTCTCGCTTACCGCCTCATGGGGCGCACGGATGCGTTGCTGCCCGGGCCAGCGGGGAGCGAATAGCGACGGTAGTGCAACGCGGAGACGATCGCCTGGCGTACCTCGTCCCCTTCACTATTCACTATTCACTAGGCTATTCGCTACTCGTTCCAACAACTTCTTCACTTCCGCCCGCCCCTCCTCGCTCAGCGGCGCTTGCGGCGGCAGCGGGTCGCCGACCGCGAAGCCTTGGAGCTCGAGAGCTCCCTTGATGCAGGCCGCCAGCGAAAATTTGGCGAACGCCTCGTTCACGGCCCATAGCTTTCGCTGTAGACGCATCGCCTCGTCCCATTTGCCCTTGCGCGTGAGTTCATAGAGCGCGACGCTCTCGCGCGGGATGATGCAGGCGGGCCCTGCCATCCAGCCGACCCCCCCGATCAGCATCACGCAAGCTGGAATATGCGCCGAAGCGGAGAATACCTTCATCCGGCCTTCGGTCTCGTTGAGGATCGATAGGAGCCGTCCCGTGTTCGTCGAGGCATCCTTGATGTAGCGGATGTTTTCCACCGCCGAGAGCCGGTTGACCACGGCGAGCGAAAGGTCGGAGCGCTGGAATTGCGGGTTCGTGTAGAGGACGACAGGGCAGGGGACCGCCTCGGCGATGGCCTTGAAATAGCCCTCGACGCCGGCATCCGGGATCGGGAAATACGCCTCCAGGATCGCGAGCACGCCATCGGCGCCGATCTCGACGAATTTGCGCGCGAGCTCGACCGCGCCCGACGTCGTGGTCGAGGCGACGCCGGCGACGACAGGCACGCGTCCGCGTGCGATGCGCACCACGCATTTTACGATCTCGATGCGCTGCTCGGCGTCGAGATAAGCGAATTCGCCTGTCGAGCCGAGCGGCGTTAAGCCGTGCACGCCCGCCTCGATCAAATGCTCGACGAGCGCGCCGAGCACATCCGTCTTGACGCGTCCGCGCGCATCGACGGGCGAGACGAGATAGGGGAAGACGCCTCTCAGCTCGGCGACGGACATGGAATTCTCCAGGGAGGGGCCCATCGAGCTTTAGGGGATCGGCGCGCGCCTCACAACGTCCCCGCATGAGGCCCGAGCGCGCGAGGCGATTGCTCTTGCCCGGCAAGGCTCTTAGCATTCCGTCCCGACGAGAGGGCGCGCGCGGCGCGGTGGCGGGCTGAGGCTCGAGACTTTGCCCTCGAGCGCGATTGGAATTCTCGAGGAGGTTCGCCCATGTCGCAACACACCAGCAGAGGCCCTTCCCGGCGGCACGTCATGCAATTGGGCGCGGCGGCCTTGGCGCTGGGCGCTCCCGCTGTCGTCCGCAAAGCCAACGCGCAATCGCAATTCGATTGGAAGCGCTTCGCGGGGCAGAAGATCGACGTCGTCCTCGCCAAGTCGCCGCGCGCCGACATCTACCAGCGCTACGAGAAGGAGTTCACCGCGCTCACCGGGATCGAGGTCTCCTCCGAGCAGATACCCGAGCAGCAGCAGCGCCAGAAGGTGATGATCGAATTCACCTCGGGAAATCCGAGCTTCGACGTCGTGAACCTCGCGCTTCACGTGCAAAAGCGCATCGCGGCCAAGGGCAAATGGATGGAGGATTTGCGCCCCTACCTCGCCGATGCGTCGATCACGACGCCCGACTATGACTTCGCCGATTTCGGCAAGGCCGGCCTCGATTATGCGACGCAAAGCGACGGACGGCTCGATACGATCCCGATCTTCGTCGACTATTGGATGATCTACTACAACAAGGAGCTCTTCGCGCAAAAAGGTATTGAGTACCCGAAATCGCTCGATGAATTGAAGGTCGCGGCCAAGGCGCTCACCGACCCCTCAAAAGGCATTTACGGGTTCGTCTCGCGCGGCTTGAAGAACGCCAACATTCCCGTCTGGACGAGCTGGCTTCTCGGCCAGGGACTGGAGACGATCGATTCCTCGGGCAAGCTTCTTACCGACACGCCAGAGGCGATCTGGGCGGCGGAATATTATCGCGACCTCAACAAGAATTACGCTCCGCCCGGCACGATCGGCTTCAATTGGAACGAATGCCAGACGAGCTTCATGCAAGGGCGCGCCGCCATGTGGCTCGACGGCATCGGCTTCACCGCGCCGGTCGAGGATCCGAAGGTCTCGCGCGTTGTGGGCAAGGTGGGGTATGGCGTGACGCCACCCGGCCCCAAGGCGCATCATTCGGCGACTTTCGCTGATGGACTCGGCATCTCCGCTGCGTCGAAGAAGAAGCAGGCAGCCTGGTTCTACATTCAATGGGCGACGAACAAGACAAACCAGCTTCGTTTCCTGAAAGAAGGCGGGGGCGCTCCGGCGCGCAATTCCGTCTATGCCGATCGCGAGACCGTCACGGCCTCGAAATTCGGCCCGCAATGGTTCGACTGCATCCTCGAATCGGCAAAGATCGGGCGGCCCGGCCTTCCGGTCATCATACCGGTGCAGGAATTCCGCGACGTCTTCGGCGTTGCGCTGACCAACACGCTCACAGGCGCAGATCCTGCGACCGAGCTCAAGAAGGCGACCGAGGCCTTCGCGCCCATCCTGGCAGCGAGCGAGAAGGGGTAAGGTGAAGGCGCGCGATTCCCTTCCCCTCGCGTTCCTGCGGAGCGCTTGCGTCAACGGTGGTGTCACCGCCGGCGAGACTCGCGAAGCGAGCCTCGGAAAGGGGGACGATGCAACGGCGCAGTCCCATGGGTTCCCTTCCCCTCGCGTTCCTTCGGAACGCTCGGCCGGGAGTGACAGCGGTGGTGACGCTCGTCCGGCGACGCCTTACGACTTCTCGCGAAAATACTGGGCATTCGCGATCCCGGCGGTGATCGCGATCCTCGCGGTCATCGTCTTCCCCTGGCTCTTCACGCTCTACATGTCGACGCAGGACTGGAAGATCGGTGGAGGCTCCGCCTTCATCGGCTGGTCCAACTACGCCATCCTGTTCCAGGACGAGCGCTTCCTCGAAGCGGTCGGGCGGACGTTCTGGTTCACGGCGCTCGCCGTGGTGCTGCCGGTTATTCTCGGGGTCGCGGCCGCGGTCGTGTTCCATCGCGAGTTTCCGTTTCGTGGCGTCCTGCGGACCGTCTTCACCATGCCGATGATGGCAACGCCCGTCGCGGTGGCGCTGGTCTGGACGATGATGTTCCATCCGCAACTCGGCGTGCTCAATTACCTGCTTTCCCTCATAGGCATCCCGCCACAAGCTTGGGTCTACGATCCCTCGACCGTGATCCCCACCCTCGTGATGATCGAGGTCTGGCAATGGACGCCGCTCGTCATGCTCATCGTACTCGGTGGTCTCGCGAGCCTGCCGCCTGAACCCTACGAATCCGCCATCATCGACGGCGCCAATGCCTGGCATCTCTTCCGGCACATCACGCTGCCGCTCGTTTGGCCCTATGTGATGATCGCCGTGATGCTGCGCACCATCGATGCCTTGAAGGTGTTCGACAACATCTTCGTCATCACGCAAGGCGGACCGGGAACCGCGTCGGAGACGATGAACATCTTCCTCTACCTGCAGGCTTTCCAGTTCTACAAGCTCGGCTACGCCTCGGCTCTCGTCGTCGTGTTCTTCATCATCATCGTGCTGTTGTCGCTTTTGCTTCTCTACGCGCGCCAGCGCTCGAAATGGAACGCTTAAGCCATGGCGAGCACACGCAACCTGAAACGGGTCGCCGGCAAGCTCGGATTTGCCGTGTCGATCTTCGTGCTCGTCTCGCCGGCGATCCTCGTTTTCCTTTGGATGCTCTCCTTGTCCTTGAAGAATGACGCGGACAACACCGCCTTCCCGCCGATCTTCATCCCGAACCCGCCCACGCTCGACAATTTTCGCGATGTGTTCGCCAAGAACAACTTTCTTCTTTACCTCTGGAACTCGATCCTCGTGACCGGCGGCGCCGTCGCCGTCGGTCTCCTCGTCGGCGTGCCGGCGGGTTACGGGATCGCGCGTGCGAAATCCGCGAAATTCGCTTTTCTCATTCTCATCGCCCGCATCACGCCAGCGCTTTCCTACCTCATTCCACTTTTCCTCGTCTTCCAACTCATCGGTCTCAACGGCACCATTACCGCCCTTCTCGTCACCCACCTCGTCATCACCGTGCCCATCATCGTCTGGGTGATGATCGGCTATTTTGAGAACGTGCCGATGGAGCTCGAGGATGCGGCGCTCGTGGACGGTGCCTCACCTTGGCAGGGCTTTCGTCACATCGCGCTCCCCCTGGCGCGACCCGGCATCATCGTGGGCGCGATCCTCGCCTTCATCTTCTCCTGGAACAACTTCATCTTCTCGGTCGTCCTCGGCGGCAAGACGACGCGCACCTTGCCTTCGGCGATCTATAACGTGCTCACCTTCGAGCAGATTTCCTGGGGTCCGCTCGCCGCCGCGGCGCTCCTCGTGACGCTTCCCGTGCTTCTCCTCACCGTCGTGGCGCAACGCCAGATCGTCGCCGGCCTTTCGGCCGGCGGGCTGAAGGATGGGTGATGGCACAACCGCTCTTCCCGGCGAAAGCGGGACCCAGCTTTTAGGGCCCAGCCCTGCAATCCTGGTTTCCCGCTTTCGGGGGAATGAGCGGTAGATGTTGGCGCTACCCCTTTCCGCCGCCGCCTGCGGCACTTCCCGCTCGATTGCGAGCGCGAGCGCAGGACAAAGCGACTCGGCTTGCCATGCGGGCTCGAAAAAGAGACGATGCGGGGAAAGTGAAACGTCCGGAGACCCGTGATGCCTGCGCCCGAGCCGATCCTCTTCCGCAACCTCAACCTTCTCGACCCGCGCTGGAACGAGCCGCGGGGCGGCTATGAGGTCCTGGTCGAGGGCGGGGTCATCAAAGAGGTTTCCGACAAGCCGATCAAATCCAATTCGTCCCGAAAAATCGATTGCGGCAAGCGCGTCTTGATGCCCGGTCTCATCGATTGCCACGTCCATGTCTATCTGAGCGAGGTGAATTTGCGGATGCTGGAGAGCATTCCGGTCTCGCTTCTTGCGGCGCGCTCCGCTCCCCTCATGTTGGCCATGCTCAATCGCGGCTTTACCTCGGTGAGGGATACAGGCGGGGCCGATTGGGGCATCAAGGAAGCGGTGGAGAAGGGCCATTTGCCCGGCCCGCGGCTCTTCATCGTCGGGCGCGCCATCGGACCGACGGGTGGTCATTCGGACGGCCGCCGGCGCACCGATTATTTCAAGGCTTGCCGGTGCTGCGACGGTCTCGCCTTCACCATGGCGATCGCCGACGGCGTCGACAATGTACGCGCCGCCGTGCGCGAGGAATTGCGCCAAGGCGCGGACGCCATCAAGATCATGGTCTCGGGAGGGGTCGCGTCGCCTTACGATCCGCTCGATTCGCGGCAATTGTCGCTCGGCGAGATCGCCGCCGCGGTCGAGGAGGCGCAGGCTTTCAATCGCTATGTGCTCGCCCACGCGTATACGCCAGACGCCATCACGCGGGCGGTGAGCCAAGGCGTGCGCACCATCGAGCACGGTAACCTCATCGACCAGCCTGCCGCGAGACTCCTCGCCAAAAGCAAAGGCTACCTCATCGCCAATCTCGTGGCCTATGTGGTGATGAAGGAGCGAGCCGCGCAGTTCGGCATGAGCGCCGACATGCTCGCCAAGAACGACATGGTGCTCGAGGCCGGCTTGCGCTCGCTCGAAATTTGCAAGAAAGCGGGCGTGAAAGTGGGTTACGGCAGCGACCTTCTCGGGCAGCTCCAGAACGAGCAAAGCCGCGAGTTCCTGCTTCGCTCCGAGGTGATGACGCCGATCGAAATCGTGCGCTCGGCCACCACCATCGCGGCCGAGATCATCCGAATGGAAGGCAAGCTCGGTGTGGTCGAGGCCGGCGCTTACGCCGACCTCATTCTCGTCGATGGCGATCCGCTGAAGAACCTGAACCTCTTCCAGAAACAGGGCGAGCACCTCTCGATCATCATGAAAGATGGACGGTTCCATAAAAACCGCCTGACCTAAGAGGCGCGGAAGGGCATCGCCGATGCTTCACAACTCCAGGAAGCCTTCTTGGCGAAGGCTCGCGCTCGACGCCGCGGCGCTCTCCTCGCTCGCCTTCATCCTCGTGCCGCTCGTCTTCGTGACCTGGCTCGCCTTCTTCAAGCAGGAGATCCCGTCCTTCCCGCCCGAGGGATACACGTTCCATTGGTTCTCCTCGATGCTGACGCAAAAGGCGATCATCGACGGGTTCGTAACGAGCATCGAGGTCGGCGTCGTGGCGACGCTCATCGGGCTCGCGCTTGGCGTGCCGGCGGCGCTCGGCCTCGTGCGTTATACATCCTGGTGGAGCGGCGCAGCGAGTACCTTCCTGCTGCTGCCCCTCGTCGTGCCGGCGATCGTGCTCGGCACGGCGATCTATGTGGCCGAGGTCGAAGCCGAGATCCTCGTCTATGGTTTCGGGATCGAGACCCCGGTGATCGGCACGATCGGCGGGCTCATCGCGGCGCATGCGCTCATCGTCATCCCCTGGGTGGTGCGCCTCGTCACGGCAAGCCTCGTCGGTTTCGATCGCTCGATCGAGGAGGCGGCCCAAAATCTCGGCGCCACGCCCTTCGCCACGCTGCGCCGCATCACGCTGCCGGTGATCCGCCCCGGCGTCGTCGCGGCGGCGCTCTTCGCCTTCGTCATCTCCTTCAGCAATCTCGAGCTCAGTCTTTTCCTCGTGGGCGCGGGTCGCACGACATTGCCGATCGCCATCCTGCAATATCTCGAATGGAAGATCGATCCGACGATCGCTGCGGCCTCGGTCGTGCAGATCGCCATCATCGCGGCCGCGATGCTCGTCACCGATCGCTTCGTCAAGCTCACGCAGGTGGTGTGATGGCGAAGGTCGAGATCGCGAGCCTCTCGAAGCGGTATGGCGAGAACTTCGTCGTCAAGGACCTTTCAATCGAAATTCCGCAAGGCGAGTTCCTCGTTCTCCTCGGCCCATCCGGGTGCGGCAAGACCACGACATTGCGCATGATCGCGGGCTTCGTCGAGCCGTCGTCCGGGCAGATCACGCTCGGCGGGCGCGACGTGACCACTCTGCCGCCTTGGAAGCGCAATACCGGGCTCGTCTTCCAAAGCTATGCGCTCTTCCCGCATCTCACTGTCGATGAGAACGTCGCCTTCGGCCTCGAAATGCGCAAGCTGCCGGCTGCCGAGAGGCGTGAAAACGTGGCCGAGGCGCTGCGTCTCGTGCGACTCGAGGGTTTTGGGGAGCGCTTGCCGCGCCAGCTCTCGGGCGGCCAGCAGCAACGTGTCGCGTTGGCTCGCGCGCTCGCCTTTCGCCCCGACGTGCTCTTGCTCGACGAGCCTTTGTCCAATCTCGACGCCAAGCTGCGCGAGGAGGTGCGTGTCGAGATTCGCGAGCTGCAGCAGAAGCTAGGCCTTACGACAGTGATGGTGACGCACGATCAGGACGAGGCGCTCAGCATGGCGGATCGCCTCGTCGTCATGTCGCAAGGCGAGGTGCGCCAGATCGGCACGCAGCGAGATCTTTACGAACGCCCGGCGGACCGTTTCGTCGCGGGCTTCGTCGGGCGCAGCAATTTCCTCGCGGGCCAATGCGAGGGCGACGGCGCCTTCATCAGCGCCGGCGGGCTTCGCATGGCTTGCACCGCGGGAGTGCGCGGCAAGGGAACCCTCGCCCTTCGCCCCGAAGCGGTTTCGGTTGGTCCCGAGGCCGCCCATCTCGACAATTCCTTCGAAGGTGTGGTCGAATACATCTCGTATCTCGGCTCCGTTCTCGACGTAAGAGTTAGGCTTGCGCCGCAAGATCGGATCATCGTCCAGATCGCCAATCGCTCGGGCGAGGTTCTGCCCAAAATGGGCGACACCTTGAAGGTCGGCTGGCCCGCGACGAGCGGCCGAGTTTTCGCCGAGGAAAGCTGAGGGTCCTTGCCGAGGACCGAGGATGAAGCACAAAAGAAGAAAAACGATCGCAGGGAGTGTCCGATCATGAAGAAAACCCACTTCGCAAGCCCGTCCCGCCGTGCCGTGCTCGCCGGCGCTGCGGCTCTAACGACACCCGCGCTTTGGCGCGCGAAAGGCGCTTTTGCCGAGGAAAGCAAGAAGATCGTCGTCGGCACCTGGGGTGGCGACTACGCCAATCTCCTGCACAAGAACATCGAGATCCCGTTCCTCGAATCAAAGGGCTGGGAGGTGGTGCAGGACACCGAATCGGACGCGCCGCGCCGTGCCAAGATGGTCGCCGAGAAGCGTCTGCCGCGCGGCACGAGCGATGTCCAGGCGCTTTCGGACGTGAACGTCGCCGAGATGACGGCGGCCGGCGTCCTCGACAAGATCGACTATTCGAAGCTGAGCCGCGCGCCCGAGATCCTGCCCGTCCTCAAATCGGATTACGCGGTGCCGCACATCTATTCGGGCCTCGTCCTCGTCTACAATCCGAAGCTGATCACGACGGCACCCACTTCGCTCAACGATCTTTTCGACGGCAAGAACGCCGGGAAGGTCGGCGTCATCGACATCCAATATATCTACACGGTCATGGCGGCTGCGATCGCTGGCGGCGGCAGCCTCAACGATTTCGAGCCGGCCAAGGGCAAGCTCGCCGACCTCAAGAAACAGGGGGTCAAGATCTACCCGACCAACGAGGGCATGGCGCAAGGGCTCAAGACCGAGGAGGTCGGACTCTGCGTGATGTGGAAGGCGCGCTGCGTGCAGTGGCAGAAGGCCGGCGTGCCCGTCGACTCGGCCGTGCCGAAGGAGGGCATCATCGCCTATCAGTCGCTGTTCTCGATTCCCAAGAACGCGCCCAACAAGCAGGGCGCCTATGCGTATCTCGACGCACTTCTGCAGTCGCAGGCGCAAATCAACTTCGCCAACGACATGGGCTACAACCCGACCGTCAGCGACGCGCCGCTCCCCGAGGATCTGCGCAAGCGCATCGGCTTCACCGATGAGGAGCAGAAGCACCTGATGACCGCCGACTACACTTATGTCACGCAAAACGACGCCAAGTGGAAGGAATGGTGGGACAAGGATTTCAAGGGGTGAGAATCTCTTCACCTCTCCCTGCGGGAGAGGTGAAGCGGAGCGCCGGCGTCTTCTCACCTCTCCCGCAGGGAGAGGTCGGACTCGCGAACGCAGTGAGCGAGCCGGGTGAGGGAAGCCGCGGCGAGCCTCGCGAGGTCAGCGTCGTCTCCCTCACCCGCTCCTCGCCATTCGGCTCGGATCGGCCTCTCCCTGCGGGAGAGGTGGAGCGGAGCGCCGGCGTCTTCTCACCTCTCCCGCAGGGAGAGGTCGGACTCGCTTCCCTCGGATTTATTCCGAGGGGAAGCGAGCCGGGTGAGGGAAGCCGCGGCGAGCCTTGCGAGGTCAGCGTCGCCTCCCTCACCCGCTCCTCGCCATTCGGCTCGGATCGACCTCTCCCTGCGGGAGAGCTGGCTCCATGACCCTCGCAACTTCGGAAGTCGCCATCGTCCGCCCCCGTTCACGGCGGCCCTCCTCGATGGCGCTCGCCCTCATTGGACCGGCGACGCTTTTTTGTCTGTTGCAGCTTCTCGTGCCGGTCGCGATCCTCTTCCGCTACAGCCTCAACCGCTTCGATCCGGCGAGCTACATGGTCGATGCGCTGACGGCCGAGAACTACGTGAAATTTTTCACCGACCCCTATTACCTCACTGTCCTCGCGCGGACGATCCGCGTCTCGGTCGTCTCCACGCTCATCTGCCTCGTGATGGGTTTCCCGCTCGCCTATTGGCTCGCGCGCATGACGTCGCGCTGGAAGAACCTCATGGTGATCCTCGTCGTGCTGCCGCTTTTCATCGGCAATGCGGTGCGCGCGGCGGGCTGGATGACGCTCTTCGGCGCCAAGGGTTTCATCAACAGCGTGCTTCTCGGCTCGGGTATCATCGATCAGCCGCTCACCCTCATGTACACCGAGATGGCGGTGGTGGTCGGCATCATCACGGTCAACCTCCCCTTCATGGTGCTCACCTTGCAGAGCGTCATCGAAGGCATCGCGCGGCCGATCGAGGAGGCGGCGCTCAGCCTGGGCGCCGCGCCCTTCCAGACCTTTCGCCGGGTGGTGTGGCCGCTGGCGCTTCCCGGCACGCTCGCCGGCACGATCCTCACCTTCATTCTCGCGATGAACGCCTATGCGACGCCGGTGCTGCTCGGCGGGCCGAAATTCACGATGATGGGGCCGCTTGTCTACGACCAGTTCAGCCAATCGAACAATTGGCCTTTCGGCGCCGCCGTCTCCTTCGTGCTCATGGCGACGACGCTCGGGTTGACCTTCATCGCGCACACGGCGCTTCGACGGCGGCGAGTGGGGTAGCAGTGGTGTGAGCGGGCGGGGTAGCGCGCCTCATCTCTCCCTCTGGGAGAGATCGGACTCGTGAAGCAAAGCGAAACGAGCCGAGTGAGGGACGTTCCAAATTCCGCCGCCCTCATCCGCCGGCCGCTGACGCGGCCGGCACCTTCTCCCGCGATGCGGGAGAAGGAAAAGCGCCGCCGCCCCCTTCTCCCGCGCTCTTCGCGCGGGAGAAGGTGTCGATCGCGTGAGCGATCGACGGATGAGGGTCCTTAAATCAGAACCTTAGGTTCACATTGCCCTTAACGGCATTGTCCGTGGCGCGTTGGCCGTATTGTCCCGAGTAGGAGACGCCCACCGAAAGCATCGAGGTGATCGAATAATCGATGCCGGCCTCGGCGACGAAAGCGTCGCGGTCGATCGGCACGCCAGAGGTGCTGAAGGCCTGCGCCCCGCCCTGGAAGGTGAGGAGCACCGAGGGCACCACGTCGCCATAGGCGTGGCGCCAGCCGACCATGGTCTTCAAGGTGAGCGGCATCGAGGCGAAGGCGAGCTCGCCGCGCACGCCGAGCGTCGTCGTCTGGATGTTGAAGTCGCGCGCCGTGGCGGTGAGCGCCGAGGTGCCGCCCACTTCCGTGAAGCCGTTCTGGTGGATCAGGAAGGCGGCCCCACCCGCGAAGGGCTCCACGAACGCGCGTGAGCCGGCACCGAAGCCGAGCCCACCCAATTGGATGCGGTACCCCGCTTCGCCGAAAGCTTGCGCCGTGTAGCCGCCATTCGACGAGGAGAGCGCCTCGAAGAAGCCGGGGAAGATGACCTGACGCGTCGTCGAGGTGTTGTTCGTGCCATAAAGCGCGCCGGCGCGAAGCTGGAAGGCGCCGAAGCTCGCTCCCGCATAGGCACCCCCGAAGACGCTCTCGAAGGTTGACGAGGAGCCGCGCTGATTCACGGTGATCTGATCATTGGTGTAGCCGCCCGCGAGGCCGAAGCGCCAATCCCCTCCCATGAAGTTCGTGGCCGAGACATCGCCGCCGATGACGAAGCCGCCTGTGGTGCGCGAGAGCGAGGCGGCGTTGCCGTCGCTCGAGACGCGGCCCCAATCGCCGAAGCCCTGGCCCCAAAGATCGAAGATGCGGGGCTGATAGAAGCTCGCCGAAACGGGCGCGACCGGGCCTTTGCGGGTCGGCAGATCGGCCGCGTAAGCGCCGGTCGTCTCGATCGCGGCGCCGAGCACGGGCGGCGCGACCGGCTGGTTCAAGTGGTCGAGTATCGCCGTGTTCGGCAAGGTCGCGTCCGTGAAGGCCGCATTCACGGTCGACGCATGCACCTCGCCCGAAAGGGCGGTAAAGGCTTGCTGCGCGCCCGCGACGGATTGGCCGATCACCGCGTTAAAGACGGGGCCTTTGCCAAGCGCCTGCACCGCATTCGCCGTCGCGATCTGGTTCGGCGTTGTCGCCACCGAGGCGAAGGTAACGGGCTTCGGGGTAACCGGGGTGGGCGGCGATTTCGGCGTGACGCTGAGCACGACGCTTGTCGCGTTCTGTGTAAGGGTCGGCGTGAGGAAGGCGAGGTTCGACGTCACGTTGGCGAAGCCGCTTCCCGTCACGCTCTTCGCGCTGAGAATCGTGAAGGTCGAGGTGGCAGTGATCCCAGTTCCGCCGAGCACGCTCACCGTGCCGCCATTGATCGTCGCGGTGCCGCCGACGACGAGCTTGTCGTTCTGACCGGCGCTGTTGATGTTGACGACGAAGGTCGATCCGGTCACGAAACTCGCGGTACCGGTGACGTTCAAGGTCGAGAAGGGCGTCACCATGCCGGGTGCCACCGTTCCACCGCTCTGCGCCGTGAGGCTCTGGATCGTGCCTGAGCCGGCGAGCGCGCCGCCCGTGACCGTGGTATCCGAGGTGATCGACCCCGTCACGTTGAGCACGCCGGCCATGACCATTGTCGTGCCTGTGTACAGGTTCGCGCCCGAAAGCGTTAGCGTGCCGGTCCCGGTCTTCACGAGCGAGCCGCCGGTCTTACCGCCAGGAGTGCCGACGGAGCCGTCGTTGATCACGCCGCTTATCGTGGTCGATTGATTGTTGCCGCCGATCGTCAGTTGGTTGGCACCGAGGAAAACATTCCCCGCGCCCGAGATCGAGCCTACCAAAAGCTTGCCGTTACTATTCGCTCCTTTGCTCGCCGAAAAATCGATGTTCCCATTCGCGTTGTTCGTGAACGCCGCAGTGCCCCCGTCGGCGTTGCCTGTGAATTGCACTAAACCGGTACCATTATTGGTTATGGACGCGCTCCCCGCTGTGCTGGTGAGAGTGAAATTGAGGCTACCGCTGTTGGATATATTTGCGGAGCCAGCGCTACTCATATCAGCGAAATTTATCGTTCCACCATTAGTGGCATTGTTTATATTTGCGGAGCCTCCTGTACTCGTAAGGTTGAAATTTATTTGGCCGGCAGCCGCGTTCGTGATGGTGACCAGGTTGTTATTTCCGGCCGAAGCTGAATTCGTGAAGAGTAATTGTTGATTACCATTGGTGATGGTTTGCATATTCGAGGAGAGGTTCACGATACCGGCGTTATTGATGCCAAAAAGGGCTCTATTATTGATAGTATATGCTGCAGCGCCCGCGTTGAATTGCAGCGCGCCGACGATCGTCGTTCCGCTTTGCGTGATCGTAGTCGGCGTCGCCGTGGCAAACATCGCGGTGCCGGTAGGAACAGCAGTATTCGGATTCCAGTTGGCGGCATTGGTGAACTGCCCTCCGTCATTGCCGGCGCCTGTCCAGGTCGCGTTTTGAGCATGCGCCGCGGGCATCACGAGGCCAAGCGCCACGACCGACGAGGCAGCGAGGAACGCCGCGCGAAATGTGTCCGAGCGGACATTCACGCGGCGCGAGGGCGCGGGAATTACAAACGAAAGAGGCGAATGCGAAATAGCGGCCTTCATGGATGGTCTCCTTACGAGGCCGCACCATCGTCGCGATCAGCGCCGAGCCCCCGGGTCGAATTAGCATATGAGGACTAACATCGATTCGAGACCGCCGCAATTCTGACACGAATGGACATGCCGATTTACGCTAATACCGATGGAGAAAGAGCCTTAGCGTGTCTTTTCGGTAACAGGGTTGGTCTCTCTTCAAAGCGGTGAGGCGCCGAAGCGGCGGAATCCAAGCTTTGTCCACTGTTGGCAGGTGAGCTGGATGTCCGCTTTCGCGGGCATGAGCGGAGGCGGCGGGACCGGTGCCTGCTTAATAAAGCTCGCGGAGCGCCCCCTCATCCGCCGGCCGCTCACGCGGCCGGCACCTTCTCCCGCAAGGGGAGAAGGCCGCTTGTCCAAGATGAGTGACACTCTGTCTCTCTCCGCTTACTCGCCCTTCACTCATCCCGCGAGCCACGCCCGCGTCTGCGCCTTGAGAAACGCCGCATCCTCCGCATTCGTGCTCGGGTTGCCGGCGCGGTGGCCCCAGATGCTGGGGATGGGCCTTAGCTCGCCTTTCGCGAGATGCGGAAGCTCCGCCGCGTTGTCGGCAACGCGGAAGTAAAGATCGGTTTCGCCGGGAAGGAGAAGTACTTTGGCGCGGATGGCGCGAAGTGCCCGCGTGAGGTCGCCGCCATAGAGCGCGTTGTCGCTGATGTCGCCGTGATACCAGGCGAGCGCCTGCGCGTAGAGATTGGCGGCTCGTCGCGCCGAGAAGCGCTCGACCCAATCGGTGCGCAAAAACGTGTCGAGGTCCGGCGCGCCGAGCGCCTTGCGATGCAGGTCGGCGCGATAGAAATCCTGGCTCAAGCCCCAGCCCGCATAAATGTGGCTAAAGGCCTTGAGCGCGGCCTTGGGCTCGCTCGAAAAGCGTCCATTGCCCAAATGTTCCGGCGCGGCTTCGAGCGTGCGCAAGAGGCCCGAAAGGAAGACCTTGTTGTGGGTCGATGTGCGGGCGCTGCCGCAAATGACGATGGCGCGCTCGACCATCTCCGGATTGAGCGCCGCCCAATGGTAGGCCTGCATGGCGCCCATCGAAAAGCCGTAAACCGCTGCGAGACGCCTCACACCGAAATGCTCCGTCACGATCCGATGCTGGGCGCGCACATTGTCGGCGAGCGTCACGAGGGCGGGATAGTTCGGCGTCTCGGCCGCGCCCGATGAAAGCCCGTTCGAGAACATGTTTACGGTGACGATGAACCAGCGCCTCGGATCGAGGATCTTGTCCTCGCCGATGAGCCAGGACATGTCCTGATGCTGAGCGCTGTAGCTCGAAGGGTAAAGGATGAGGTTGTCGCGCGCGGCGTTGAGCACGCCATGCGTTTGCCAGACGAGCTTTGCGTCCTCGATCACGCCGCCCTTCTCGGCCGAGAAATCACCGAGCTTGAATTCGCCGGTCTGTTGCGGTGAGCCCATCTTTCGTCCTCGCGAGCCGTAACGTTAGCGCCCTTCTCACGTAACCCTAATTACGTAACGAAATCCAGGATGAGCCGACGCGTCCGGCTCCGTCCAATCTCAGAAGGGTTGTCCGGCAAAATGAATTGCCGGAGAATGCGAGCCGAGAATCACATCTCATTCCATCAAAGGAGGGGCCCATGGCCACTGAATTGCATTTCCTCGTCTGGTCGGTGGCTCTCACCTTCGCGCAGATGCTGATGGCGGTCTCGGGCGCGACGCTCGACGTCGGATTGCCGGAGCTCGCCGGCAATCGTGAGCCCGCTCCCGAGGTCAAGGGCTGGGCGGGCCGCGCGCGGCGTGCGCATTTCAACATGCTCGAAAGCCTCGTCCTCTTCGCGGCGCTCGTGCTCACGGCCGTCGTGGCGCAAAAGACGAATGGGACGACGGCGCTCGGGGCCGAGCTCTTCTTCTGGGCGCGCCTCGTCTATGCCTTCGTCTATGTGGCCGGCATCCCTTGGGTGCGCACGGCCATCTGGGGCGTCTCGGTGATCGGCCTCGTCATGATCTTCTCGCAGCTTGTATAGGGACCAAAGAGGGCGAACAGCGCGCCTGCATGTGAGTGAGTATCAGTGCGAGACATTGCACGGCGGCAAAATGCCCACTATATTGGGGCAAATTGCCGCTTTAGGGAGGAGCTCGATGGCTGGCGCGCTCATCGAGAAAGTTTCGCGCAAGCTCGGTGGAAGAGAGGTGCTGGGGACGTCCATTCGCTCCCAGGCCGAGCTTTCGATGGCAGTTCGCAAACGCTTGCCAGTCGCGGCCCTTGAGTCTGTGCGCCGAGCGGGGATTAGTGAACAGGAGATCGGGACCTTCGTTATTCCGCAACGAACCCGGCGCCATCGCATCGTCAAGAACGAAAGGCTGACGGTCGAGGAATCCGATCGGGTGGTTCGGCTCTTGCGCATCCAAACGCTAGCGGAAGAGAGCTTTGAGGATGAGGAGAAAGCCAATCGCTGGCTTCGCCGCCCCTTGGCTGAGCTTGGTGGCGAGACGCCGCTCGACGTGGCCGCCACTGAAGCGGGCGCGAGGGTTATCGAAACCATCCTGGGAAAGATCGCGTGGGGCGCCCCCGCCTAATGCGGCTATGGCGCCTATCGGGAAAACGACACGGACGATCGTTTGACGGGGGATACGGGCTCCACTTCAACGGGCGTTGGAACACGATCGGTCACCCCGTTACCTACTGCGCAACTTCGCCTTCACTTTGCGTCTTGGAGAAGCTTGTCCACATCCAAGATCCGGACCTCGTACCCGAGTTGGTCATGGTGGGTTACGAGCTACCCGATTCACATGTCGCCAAAACGATCAGGCTCGACGAGCTTCCGGCCAAGTGGCGCCAGGACGAGACACTGACACAAGAAAAAGGCGATGCTTGGCTCGAGGCCGTTTCGACGCCACTGGTTAGAGTGCCTTCGGCGATCGTTCCCGTTGCCGATTCGCCAGATACCAATATTCTCATCAACCACAATCATCCTGATGCCGCCATGATCCGCATCGCCCTCGCGGAACCCTTCGTTCTGGACGCTCGGGTCTACGACCGAAAGCGCGAGGCACCGCGCTGATTACCGGCTTGACCTTCCAGTAAGGGGAAACCCTATATTCGCGAGCATACTGGAAGCAGGGAGGCCGCCTTGAACGAACCGGCGAAACCGAAAAGCGTGGGCGCGTCGGTGGCGCTCGCGATCACCGGCATGACATGTGGCGGCTGTGCGGGGGCCGTGAAGCGGCTGCTTTCCAAGGTACCGGGCGTATCGGGGGTCGAAATCGATCTCGCCCTCGGTCGCGCACTCGTCACGGGCACGGCACGTGAAGAGGCGCTCCTCGCGGCACTGCGAGGTACCGGCTTCGCCGCGCGCCCTGCCTGAAGCGGCGCCACCGCCATGAATGAGAATGTAAATCCTTTCGAATTGGCCGGCGGCCTCTCTCGGCACGTCGTCCTTTCGATCGGGGGCATGACCTGCGCCACCTGTGCGGGCCGCGTCGAGAAGGTGCTCGATGCCTTGCCGGGAGTCGTGGCACGCGTAAACCTCGCGCGCGAAAAGGCTGATGTCGATTTCGATCCGTCACGTGTCGAGCCCGCGATGCTCGCCCGAGCGGTTGAGGGCGCCGGCTACGAAGTGGCTCACGAGACGCGCGAGCTCGCCATCTCCGGCATGAACTGCGCTTCCTGCGGGGGCCGTGTCGAGCGGGCGCTCGCGGGTGTTCCGGGCGTCGTCAATGCCTCGGTCAATCTCGCAAGCGACAGGGCGACGGTCGAGGCGATCGCGGGGGGGCTTCGGCCGGCCGACCTCGTCGAGGCCGTACGGCAGGCCGGCTACAGCGCCGAGCTCTTGACGGGTGACGCCGAACGTGAGCGGCAGATCGCCACCGCCGAGGAAAGCCGCCTCAGCCGCGAAGGCGGACATGTGATCGCGGCTTGCACGCTCGCGGCGCCGCTTTTGCTGCCGATGCTGGGCGTGCCGCTACCCGCCTGGTTTCAGTTCGCGCTCGCGACGCCCGTTCAATTCGTGCTCGGTTGGCGTTTTTATGTCTCGGCGTTCAAGGCACTCCGGGCGCGCGCCGGCAACATGGATCTTTTGGTGTCACTCGGCACCTCGGCCGCCTATTTCTATAGCCTCTATATGATGTTCGCCGGCGCGACGGCGGTAAGGGGTGATCATCTTTACTTCGAGGCGGCCGCCGTCGTGATCGCCCTCGTGAGGCTCGGCAAATGGCTCGAGGCGCGGGCGAAGCGTTCGACCACGGCGGCGCTTCGCGCCTTGATGTCGCTTCGGCCGGAACGCGCGCGGGTCGAGCGCGCCGGCGGCGAGATCGAGGTGCCGATCACCGATCTTGCGGTGGGCGACATCGTCGTGGTGCGGCCGGGCGAGCGCTTGCCGGCCGACGGAAACGTGCTCTTCGGCGAGAGCGAGGTCGATGAAAGCCTCCTCACCGGCGAAAGCCTTCCCGTGGCGAAGGCGGTGGGCGACAAGGTCACGGGCGGCTCGATCAACGGCAGCGGTCTCTTGCGCGTCGAGACCCGTGCGGTGGGCGAGGAGTCGCTGCTGGCGCGCATCATCAGGCTCGTCGAAGCCGCGCAGGTGAAGAAGGCGCCGGTGCAGCGGCTCGTCGATCGGATCGCCGCCGTGTTCGTCCCGATCGTGCTCGCCATCGCCTCGATGAGCTTTCTCCTCTGGTGGCTGGTCGCCGGTGATTTCGGCTCGGGCGTCATCGCTGCCGTTTCGGTGATGGTGATCGCCTGCCCTTGCGCGCTCGGGCTCGCCACGCCGACCGCCCTGATGGTGGGCACCGGGGTCGCGGCAAAGGCGGGAATCCTCATCCGCGATGCCCAGGCCCTGGAGCAGGCGCGTGGCATTGACACGGTCGTGCTCGACAAGACCGGCACGCTCACCGAAGGAAAGCCGGAGGTGACCGAGGTCGTGCCGCACGGGGTCGATGAGCGGCGTCTGTTGGCGCTCGTCGCCGCGGCGCAAGCGGGGAGCGAACACCCTATCGCACGCGCCGTGCTGGCCAAGGCGGACGGAATCGAGCCGCCCCTCGAGAAACTGCCGCTCGGAGAATTTCGCGCGCGCGCCGGGCTGGGTGTGCTCGCTCGCGTCGGCGGGCAAGAGATCGCGGTCGGCAATCGCAAGCTCCTGGAGGCGCAAGGGGTGCCAACGGCCGCGTTGGAGGGCAAAGCCGCGGCGCTCGAAGCAAAGGGGCACACCGTCATGTGGGCCGGGCTGTCGACGGCCGAGCCTCGCCTCATCGGCATCATCGCGCTCGCAGATCGCGTGAAGCCCTCCGCGGCCGCTTGCGTGCGCCGCCTGCAAGAGAGCGGCATCGCGACGATCTTGATGACCGGCGACAACGAGCGGACCGCGAAAGCCGCGGCCGCGGCGCTCGGCATCGAGCACGTCTTGGCGGGCATGCTACCTGCCGACAAGGCAGCAGAGGTGGAGCGTCTCGAGGGCGAGGGCAGGCACGTCGCCATGGTCGGCGACGGTGTCAATGACGCCCCCGCCTTGGCGGCGGCCGATGTGGGCATTGCCATGGGCTCCGGCGCCGACGTCGCGATCGAGACGGCGGGCATCGCGCTCATGCGCGGCGACCCGATCTTGGTCCCTGACGCCATCTTGGTCGCACGCGCCACTTACGCGAAGATTCGGCAAGGACTTTTCTGGGCCTTCGTCTACAATCTCATTGGCCTGCCGCTTGCCGCCTCCGGCCATATGAGCCCGATGCTCGCCGGGGCCGCCATGGCGCTTTCGTCGGTGAGCGTCGTCGCGAACGCGCTGCTATTGCGCCGCTGGGCGCCGGCGGGTGAGATGAGGAGCCGCCGCCATGAACCCGAAAGCCGAGAAGCCGCAAGGCTTGCTGAGTATCGGTGAAGCCGCCACCCATTCGGGTGTACCGGCAAAGACGATCCGCTTTTACGAAGAGGCGGGCATCATCAAGCCGGCGCAGCGCGGCGACAACGGCTATCGCGTGTATGGCGATGGCGACGTGCAGACCTTGCGTTTCATCCATCGCTCGCGCGCGCTCGGCTTCTCGTTGAAGGACGTGGCTGAGCTTCTCGAGCTTTACCGCAATCGCGAGCGGGCGAGCCGGGAGGTGAAGAAGCTTGCCCTCCAGCACGTCGCCGCGCTCGACCGCAAGATTGCCGAGATGACGAATGTGCGAAACACCATCGCCGGTCTTGCGGAGAAGTGTCACGGCAATCATCGGCCGGAATGTCCGATTCTCGAGGAGCTCGGTGCGATGCCGAAATCCGGATTGGCCGGCATGAACAAGGGGACCGGCGCGCGGGCGTAGAGGCCTAGGGGGTGAAGCCGAAGCGACGCACGGTCGAGTGCTTTGCGTCCGATTGCACTCGCGCAAGGGTCGCAAGCGCGGCAGGGCCGGGTGATTACCCCGGAAGCATCCGGTCGCGCCGTTTGGGGTTCGCGCTCGGGGATGAGTTTTGCTTTTCCTGGGAGTCGTCTCGCGCCCGAGGCCCATCATTTTGCACCGGCCCCGAGTGATTGTCGCGGCCCTCGCGTTCGAGCGAGGTCACCCGCTCGGCGGCGCTCTTGTGAGGTTTCGTGTGAAGTTTTTTGGGTTCCGACCTCATGGCTGCCTCGGCGAGCTCGACTGTGAATCGGGCGTTGCGTCGCCTGCCCCGCCGCGCGAGGTCGCGCGCAGCGCGCCCGCTCGATCCACGAGGGTGCTCGCGGCGTCCACGCAGCTTCGAATCGAATCTTCCGCTCCACAGCTCAGCGTGATTTCAACACCGTTTGCGCGAAGCCGAATGAATGGGCCGGGTTGATCGCTGCCGGCACGTTCTCGTCTGTGGCCCCAATTTTCCCCGGCCTCCCGGTCGTCATGCCAGGTGCCGTTACGCCATGTGCCGTCATGCCACGTGCCGCGCCAGCCCCCTTCGGGCGAACGATACCCACTCTCGCCGCCTCCGCGGTCGCCCTCGGACCTACCTCCCTGCCACTGCGCGAGCGCTGGAGAGACCGCAAGCAGGGCAACGATACCGAAGGCCACGGCGGCTCTCATGGCGCGTCTCCGTCAAAAGCACGTTGGGGGAAGCACTCGCTTGCGCCAGCTCAATCGGTTCCTTCCGCTGAAGTTCCCTCACTTGCGCATCCAGGATGGTTCTTGACCGAAGTAGCGCGGCCGCCGCGTGAATCCGGGTCTCTGTTGCCGCGACGGCGCTTGCCCCTTTTTGCGATCACGCGCTTTACGCCGTGGGGATCACCCTTCCGAACGAAGGCGCTTGGCAACCGAGGGTTTGCAAAGACTTGGTCCCACTCGGCCGGTCAGAGAGAATTATTGGAAATAGGCCGGAACCAACGGCGGGAGACATGATTAGGTTTGGCAATGCAGGAGAGGTTTCATGAATACTCCAAAGATCAACACTCCCTCTCGGCGAGGGACGGGCAATCAAGGACAGGACCGGCCAGTGAAGCCCTTGGGCGACCGCCCGGATGTCTCGTCCTTGCGCAACACCGCTGATGTTCCCTCGGAAACGACTTCGGCGATGCGCAGCCAGGCAACGCAGGCAGCGACAAAGCTTTCAGACGTCGCCCAGCAAGCCGGGCAACAGGCGAAAGACGCAGCCTCATCCTTGGCGAACGAGGCCAATCAACGGGCAATGGGGTTCTTGAATCAGCAGGTGGCGAGCGGGGCTGACCTCGTGAGCCAGGTGGCGGATTCGGCCAAAAGTGCTGCCGACAATCTCGAGGAGAAGGCACCGCAGCTCGCACAGCTCGTCCGCGATGCCGCCGAACGGGTGGAGGGGTTCTCCAACGACTTCCGCGGCAAGACCGTTGACGAGCTCATGCGGGATGTTTCCGATTTGACGCGCCGGCAGCCTGCTTTGGTGTTCGGGGCAGCGTCGCTTGCGGGCTTCTGCCTTTTCCGGGTTTTGAAAGCAAAACCGAACGATCGGTCGCAGGCGTTTGGCGAACGTTCGGTCATGGACGAGTACCATGCAACATGACCGCATAGCCAATTCCGACATCCTGCGGACGCTGAGCCAAGTGCTCGGCGATTTCTCTTATCTGGTTCAGAAGGAGATCGAGCTGGCGCGCGCCGAGCTCTCCGAGATGCTCGCGGCGAAACTGCAAGCGAGCACCTGGGCCATCGTAGCGGTCGTCGCCGCGCTTCTTGCCGCGATCATGGTGGTCGAAACCGCGGTATTTGCGTTGGTCGCGCTCGGTTTCAAGCCGGTTTGGGCTTGTCTTCTGGTTACGGTGATCTTGGCCGCAGGCGCGGGGATCGCCTTCCTTCAAGCCCGCAGGCTCGCTCGGAGTGGCCCGGGCGCGCGCGACCTGCTCGGGCAGGTGCCCCAGGACATTCACACGATTAAGGAGCGACTCACATGAACGCTTATCCAGGCAGCAACGGTCTCACTCAGGCGGGCGAATGGCTGAGAGGGGCCGCGCGGCGAAATCCTGAAGGTTTGCTTCTGTTGGCCGCGGGGTGCGCGCTGCTGATGCGAAGCGGCGGCGGATTCGCGCGCAGAAGCGAAGATCGAAGCGAAAACGGGGATGGTTGGACGCACGAGAACGGCTATTCGACGGCGTCGGCCACTGTTCGGTCCCGGGAGAGCGTTTCTCGACCTGCGAATGAAGGTTTAAGCTCTTTGCAAGACGTGAAGGACCGCTGGTCAAATGCGGCATCCGATTACGCGAGCGACATGCAGGAGCGCGTCTCGGAAGCAGCCGGCGACTACGCCGACAACATCAAGTCTCGCGTGTCGGATACCGCATCAGGTTTCGCCGATGCGACGAGTGCCGCAAGTCGGAAGGTCGTCGAAAGCTCAAGGAGATTGCAGCGGCAAACGCAAACCACGCTGCAAAGCACGATCGAGGGCGTGCTGCGTGACCAGCCGCTTGCTGTGGCGGCGGCGGGGTTCGTGGCCGGAGCTGCGGTGGCTGCCGCGTTTCCGGCAACCGACGCCGAGGCGCGTGCCCTGGGCAGCGCTCGCGAAAGTCTCTCAGAAGCTGTCGACGAGGCTGGCAAGAAGGTCATGGGAGCAGCCGGAAAGGCTGGCGAACGCCTGAAAGCCGCGGCCGAGGAGAAAGGCCTCACAAGCGACGGTCTCAAAAATCTCGCGAGTGACGTAACGAGCACCTTCACCGAAGCTGTGTCTGCGGGAGGGCAGGGCACAGGAGGTCGAGTCTCGGGAAGCCAAGGGGCGGGAAGTCAAGTCTCAGGAAATCAAAGCTCAGGAAGTCAAGGCACAGGAAGTCAAGGCACAGAAAGTCAAGGCACAGGAAGCTCCGGAGGTCAGAGGAGAGCAACGGACGAGCGGACCTCAATTCCAAGCTCGAGTTCGGACCCCTTGAGAACGATGCCGAGTGACGAGAGTGGGCCCGGCAATGTCGGCGGCGGGGCATCCCGATGACCGGCTCAGAGGTCAATAGGCTCGAACGAGAGGTCGAGGAGGCCCGAAACCGGCTGGCCGACGACCTCTCGCGCCTTCGCTCGCCGACGGCGATCGGCGAATTCAAGGACAACGTGCTGGCCGAAGCCGGCGAGGCAAAGAACGCGCTGATCGAGAAATCCAAGCAGGCGGCGACGGACAGCTTGCAGCGACTCGTGGCGGATCTCAAGGAAAGGGCTGCGGCTAACCCGGCCGCCGCGATGATGATCGGAGCAGGTGTTGCCTGGCGTCTCGTGCAGCGGCCTCCGATCGCATCCCTCCTCGTCGGAGTAGGCGCATGGAGTCTTTGGCGAGACAATGATGCCCGACACGATCCGAACAGCTTCATATCCAAGGCAAACGCGATCGGGTCCAAGGCGGGCGAGAGCTTGAGCGAGTTTGCGACGCAAGCTTCCGCGGTCGCGGCGCAGGCGTCCCGGTCGGCCGCAGAGAGTGCGACGAAGCTGAAGGATGCGGCGTCCGATGCGGCCGGGCGGGCCAGCGAAGCCGCCGCCCAGATTCGCGATCGGGCTGTGAATCACGGCAATCAAGCTGCCGAAGCCTTGCGGCGAATCGGGGAGGACGAAGCGGCGCGCGACAAGTTGCTCCTCGGCGCCGCAGTCGTCGCGGTTGCGGCCGCGGTCGGAATGGCGGCGCAAAACCGAATGTCCGGGGGAGAGCGCTAGAGGCCGCGATGCGGGAGGTTCGGACCGGCGTTTTCACGAGATGATCGAATCGATCATCGCAAGATCAGCGGCGTCAGCACCTTCGCAAAGAGTATCGACCCTTCCTTCGTGAGATGGGCCGTGTCGAAATGGACCGGCGTTCCCTCCTCGTCGGTCAGCGGGCAATCCATCCGAGGACAGAGCGCGTCCACTACGGAGATGAATTTCACGTCCTTGTGGCCGGCGAAGCGTGCGGAGAGGACGCGATCGGACCATTGCAGGAATCCGCTTTCGAGGTCGAGCTCACCTCTCGCCGTGCGACTCTCGTCATAGGCTTGCAGCCGCTTGGCGACGATCAACGGCACGTCGATCTTATAAAGCGGGCTCTCGCCGATAATGGCAACCTTGATCCCAGCTTCGGTGAGTTGGGTCGACGTCCTGTCCAAAAGCGCGACTGAGGCATCGTCGGTCGGCCAACGCGCGGAAAGAATCACAAGCCTCGGCTCGAGGGAGAGGATGGCCTGCAAGGCGGCCGCGTTGAACGCCGTGCATTTGGGCCGCTCGGGAGTACGATAACCGAGGATCGGTGCGCAGGCCGAGGCGGTCAACACGCCGAGCGCATATCCCTTCTTCTCAAAGGCGGGACGAAGTCCCGGGTAAAGATGCATCGCGTGGCTATCACCCCACAAGATCGCTGGAATGCCGGCCCCTCGCGGAAGGCACCCGGACATGCTCGTAAGCGAAAAATCCTGATCGGCGCTCAAATAGCATTCGCGGTCGCGATAGAGCCGATCATGGTCGTAATTGAGAAAGGCAAGCACGCGCTGGATCTTCCCCTCGGTTCCTGGCCTGAACCCGTCTTCGTGTACGGTCCATCCGAATAACGCGCACAGAGAGGCGATCGCGGCTGCTGAGATCGCCAGCGCTCGCGACGAGGAACCCGGCCCGGCGGCGTGGCGAATGGGCTGTTCCACGAAGCGGTAATTGAGGAGGGCAGTGATAAAGGAAGTCGCGAGAGCGCCGATGCCGAACCAGGTCGACGGCGTCCCCGGGAAAAGTCGAGAGCCGAAGACGATGACGGGCCAATGCACGAGGTAGAGCGAGTAAGACGCCCTCCCGATCCCCGCCACGAGCTGCCCGGACAGAAGCTTGGAGACGATCGTCGAGTTCGCCTCGCCCGCTCCGATGATCAAGGCTGCCCCGAGTGAAGGGATGGCCGCAGCCAGGCCCGGAAACGCCGTCGCCGCGTTGAAGGACACGATCGGCACGACGACAAGCGTCGCGCCCGCGAGCGCCGTTGCTTCCGCGCCAAAGCGGCTCCTGCAAGACACCTTCGGCGCTGAAAGCGACACGAGGCAGCCGAGCAAAAGCTCGAAGCCGCGAAACGGGAGAAGATAAAATGCCGATGCCGGATTATCGGCCAGGGTGAGCTGCGAGGCCGCAAGCGAGGACGCGCAAAAGGCGCTGAGCACGATCAGCAAAACTTTGCGGGAGAACCTCATGCAAAGAATAACGAGGGGCGGAAAAAGAATGTAGAACTGCTCCTCGATTCCAAGCGACCATAGATGCAAGAGAGGAATCGTTTTCGCGGTGGGCGCGAAGTATTCGCTCATCGAAAGGAAATGAACGTTGGCATAAAAGAGCACGGCCGCGATCGCTGATTTCGCGAATGCGACCAGCTCTGGGGGATAAAAGATCAGGCCCGCAGCGAGTGAGCTTGCCAAAATCGTCGAGACGAGCGCCGGCAATATGCGCCGTGCTCGCCTTGCGTAGAACTCGCGGATCGAGAAATTTTTCTCCTCGAGGGCGGCGACGATGATGCCGGTGATGAGATAGCCTGAGATGACAAAGAAGACATCGACGCCGACGAAGCCACCGGATACGCCGAAGTTCAAATGAAAGCAGATGACGACGAGAACCGCGACCGCGCGCAACCCGTCGATATCGGTGCGATAAGCCAAACGGCCTCGCGTATCGGAAGGATGGAGGTTCATTGAAGCTGATAAGAGGAAGGAGGGGCTTACGCGAACTTTCGAATGACGACATTCTCGAGGACGCCAATGTTAGCGCAACGTGCCTGGAACGAGCCAGCGGCCTCACTCTAACTTGTGCTTGGCCCGTTTCCCAAACGCCCTCTCGCCCGCGATAAGCGCCATACGCGCGACATGACGCGCGTTTTTCGTTGCGGCTACCCGTTGCTCAGTCTGGAAGGGTGGCCGAGCGGAAGGCAGCGGTCTTGAAATTCGGTTACCGGCTTCCCGACCGATATTTCGCTGCCCCGAGCAGTCTCGGAAATCAGAGATCAAATCTCCGCGCCGGCCCATGCGCCTTGCTAAATACGGTGCAGGACATCAGCTGGAATTCGACAGGCGCGCGTTACTCTGGCTCGCGAACAAAGGCGGCATTCGCTCTTGTGGTGACAGGTTGGGTATCGCCGCAGCGCGTGCAGAGAGTGCCCCCGATCAGAAAGTCAGGCTGCATTCTCATGTTTTGGGTCTCTTTGCGAACCTCGGCGAGATCGCTGGCGATCTCTTCTGAGATGCAATCGTCGCAATAAGGCTCCGGCAACATTTCGCAGAGGAACGCGGCGATCCTCAAGCGCAAGTCGATTGGAATTTGCCCCTTTCGCCTCTCGAACCTCACATACCACAACTCATCGGCATCATCCCCGAGTTGCAGAACGTTGCCAGCTTCCGCTGGGGAGTTGTCGTTGCGCGGAGTGATGGCTGGAGCAGCGCTCTCGACTTCCTTGACCCAGGCAGCAAGTTCCTTAGGGGAGAGGCCCCTCGGCAAGGGCGCCTCTGGAGAAGACCGCTCGTTATCTGACATCGAGATGCTCCATCGTCGTCTTGCTTGGCGGGAGCACTGAAGCGTCTCACATTCATCGACGCCAAAGGTTAGGCCCTCTGTCGATGATCTCTGGCATATAGTCGGCCCGAGCTAGATTACTAGCCGTCAAGCGTGCCGGTGAGCTACCCCGATGAGCGTTCTTGTGCTCACGGGCTGGCCCGTGGTGACCGACCTCCCGAACTCTGGCGAGCGAGGGACAGGTCGGATTTTTCACCTTGCGATGTCCGAGAGCGGCCCCACGATGAGCGCACGTCGAGCACGATGGACCGCGTAACGCCTCGGCCAAGGCCACGATGCGCCGATACCGCTCTGCCCATTGCAAAGGTCGCGCACGCGCAAGATGACGCGTTCGCCTTCGCGCCCTCCGATCAGCAAACGGTCACACTTGCCCACTTGACCTGATGAATCCAGCCCGGACCTGTGAGCGGTGAATAAGCATGCGTCCAAATGTAGGAGCGGATGAATCTTCGGAGCGGATGCGGCGATCTACCGTTGCCAGTATATCCTCCTCTCAAGCCGCGCTTTCAAGTTGGTTACCGGCAAATCGCGCGGACTGTGTCATTTGAGAATCCGCCATGTCGCGTTTAGTTTTTGCACGAACTTATCCGCATCCACTTGCGCTTGGCGCTTCGTTGCAAATGAGTGGACGGAGGCGTCTCGCATGTTTCCGTCTTGAAAAACGCGCCAGCGAAAACGACCCTGATGATGAGCGTCGCGCTCGACCTTGACAATGAATGGTGAGTTTTGGGGCATACTCCTACATTATGAGGCGGGCGCGAAACATGCGCCAGCATAAATTCGCTTCCGAAGGAGCACGTTGCGGGCGCGTCGATACAGGTCGATTTGGGGCCGTGGACGCGCGCTTCGCCTCGCTCCCGAGTGTTACCGCTTGCGGAAGTTCCTCACCTCGATGGCAACTTGATTCCGCGATGGACGGGTGCTCGTTGCCTCCAGGCCGAGGCGGCAGGCATGGGCGAAGATCAGCGCTCCATCCCCCACAAGGTTTGCTCGACGTGTCGCAGGCCGCCACCTTGGTCGAGAAGCATGTGTCGAAGAGGGGGCCTAAAAAAAAGAGTTTTCGGTTTGACCGTCGGGACCAAAACGCAACGCTCTGAACGCTCGATCGGCTGCTTCGGCACTCCGGGCGGTAGTGGCTCCTGCTACCTGCCACTCCGATGAGTTGCAGGCCCGCCCCGAATTGTTGGAAGGCCGCTCATTTGCTTTGCGCACCAATGTGGCTCACCCTCCCCATCCCGACCTATATGCCTATTGGGAAAGGGGGACGCGACAAATGTCAGACAGACGAGAGCTGTATCGGAGCCCGAGCGGAGATTCGTGGTTCCTAGCGCGCGAACCAACTGATGGTCGGGCCTTCATTATCCATCAGCCCAACAGCCCGTCCGGCGGTCGACTCGCCCATATTGATCTGGTGACATTTCTGAGCAACCAGGCGAAAGGACCAGAGCAGCAAGCGTTGCTGCGCTTGATAGGAACGCTAGTAGACGTTCCTCCATACGCCGACCGGACCTAAAGACCAGCGGCGGCGCACGAAGCGGGTCAATTAGGAAGCTCGCCGCGCCAACAGTTGTCGAGCAGCGCCCAATTGCATGGCACTGACTTGGACTCACTTGCGTCGCCTGCTCTTGCCAACCCCCGAAGGCAATTCAGTTAAGACCCGTCTGCGATTGCGCTGAACGCTGGGCGAATCCGTCGAGTGTTGTAAAGCCGTGCCGATTGCGAAGTGAACCATGGCTCTGGCGTCCGCGGCGCCCTGGGTAACGTGGCCGGTGCGCGTTTGCTTCACGGCGAGATACCCCAAGCAAGAGAAGTTCGACTTTCGTCCATGGATCGGCATGTGCTGGAGGTGCATTGTCGCTCGCCGGGAATAGCCAGCGTGATTTGAAACGTGCGCGAACTGTGCTTTTGGCGGCTGAAGGGCGCAGCATGCAGGCGAATGCAGTCGCGCGCGTTGACGAGGCGCTGCGGGCTGCCCTACAGAAGCGAGCCCATTGGGTAGCAAAGCAAATCACCATTTTGAGACGGTGAGGGGACAGGAATAGTACTTTATGGGCAGTTGTTTGGAAGGGTGGCCGAGCGGTTGAAGGCAGCGGTCTTGAAAACCGCCAGGGGTTCACGCCTCTCGTGGGTTCGAATCCCACCCCTTCCGCCACCAAATCACATCAACTGTTTGATCATACGTCGTTTTCTATATCTGATTTCATGCAAGTCTTACAATTGGTCTTACAAAGGCGAGTGGCTTGGACCGTATTGCGGCGATTGAAGGCGGACGGGGATCGCCTGAGGGCCGCGACGTTTTGTGATATGCACAAATGGGGACTTCCTAAGAGGAGAACGAAATGGACCCCAAGGAACACAAATCTGATTGGATCGATGAGGTTTGCCCAGAGTGCAAAGGAGCTAAAGCCAATCGCACGCGGTGGTCAGCTTCCAATCCTGAGCGATGCCCAAAATGCCACGGCACGGGCAGAGTGGCTAAGCGTTCACGATAGAAGACACGAGGGTCAGGGCTGCTATGAACCCGGCCAAATAAGACCGAGACCAGCGAGGAGCGCCGACGCGCCGCTAAGCAGCGCCGCCCAACGATTTTCGCGCGCAGCGATCCGAACAGCTTCACGATACGAGGCTAGTGCAGGCATTGCCTGTTCCGCAAATGCCCCTACGGGAGGATCTGGCACGAATGTCTTCGCGGAACTGTACCAGAACCATGAGGCGGCAAAACCACAAGTGGCAGCCGCGTAATTGAACACCGCGTTCATGTGCCCTCCAAAGCCTCTAATACGCTCACCGTGTCCGCTTGCGGTCGAGCACGATGATATATGGAATGCGTTGAACGCGCTGTTCAATATCATCGCGGTTTGGAAGAGAACGCGTCATCGTCAATCCCAAGGGCAACGGCTAACATCGATCAGGGGCGGCATGAAGAAGCTATCCACCTCGAAAGCATGGCTTTTCACGAGTCGGGCACGCCATGAATCGTCAGCCAGTTGTTAGCCGTGGTGAAACGAGCTTCAACCTAGAGAGAGAAGCACGAAATTCTCTCGCACAACAGCGTCTTTGTGAAAGACTCGCTTCACGCGCATGCGCGCTGTAGCATCTACATTGACTAATTGGCGGTTGAACTCAGTAAGTCGATCCGAGGTGATGGCCCGATCGACCCTGCCACGGATAACACCCCGTTCGGTGCTAGTTCTAAATTCGAATTGATGTGCGTCAGGTAGAACGCCAGCCAGTTGTCCGAATACAACCTCCTCTCGTTCCTCAACCTTTGTCGTTGCAGCTCGCTCAACAGCGCGACTAACTGCCTCAGCCCCAAAGCTTAGGTCAGTATCTCCGGCGACTAGGCGAAGCGTAGCGCCACTGGAGCGCATGAGTTCAAAAAAATCTCGGGCTGTTCCAAGCAGCCTTTCGTCAATCGTCTCGACGGCGGACCGAAATTGCTCCTCATTAGGCTCTCGAAACGCGTCTAGGAGTCGTGTCGCTTCCTGAACGGCCGCCTTCAACTTGGTATCTACAATCTCCTCCTGCGGCTGAATTTCTTCCAAGAGGAAGCCGAACGAGCCGCGCACAATACGAGTGATATGAAGCGTTGACTCACCTTTGTTCGCAACAGTGCCGCGCTGCCCGAGCCCGCTGGTCTCGTGCGCAAGAACTTTGGCAACCATATCCTGAAACTTGCCAATAGCTTCGCTCGCGAACTCGCTCTCCACGCCGCGTGTACCGATTACAGGCTTGCCTCCAAAAAATAGCGCGGCTGAAGCGGTAGGCTCATTTTGAGGTGTGGACATGCGGGCAATATCCCGATCCAACTCTCTGAGCCGAGACTCAAGCCCGAGACGAGTCAAAGCATCTTCGGGGCGTAGCTGAGCGAGTAGCCCGGTGACTGCGGTCTTATCCGCGTGAGCGAAATCGCGCTCAAGTTTGCGCAAGCCGTTCATTGGGTCTCCCCTCCTACGGCCTTGGCGTCCGGATCTGGGCCAAGAGCTGAAAGTGCGGCATAATCGTCAGCCACGTCTTCGAGACGTACCTGTAGCATACCCTTCCAAATGTCGTCGCCACGACGATGAGAGAAAAGGCCAAGGAAATATCTTGTCGAAGATACCAACACCTCAGCGGAACTATTTAGGTCAATTCCGAAGAAGTCCAGCTTGTATTTCGACTTAACCTGATCGCGACCTAGCAGCCCGATATTTGTCATCAGGAATGCGTACCAATCAGACGGGTTCTCGACGATGACGGTTGGACGATAAAGAAAGGTAACCACATCGAGGTCTTTTGGTTCTTTGATTTCGACAAAGCTGCCGTCGAGCCACTGGAAGCCTCTATCGAATCCGATTTTCCTTAAAGCGGCCCGGTGGCTCAGCCAGCCTCGCAAGATCGCCTTCCGCTGATCGCTAGTCCCTAATGTAGTGACGATTTCGATCGCAGTCACGATATAGGGAGACATGTCCTCCAGTGCGTCACCCGGCCCCATTGAGCCAACATAGGGCGGCAAAATTCCGTCTGCCGTGAACGGGGGAATTGGCATTGCGGGTCTTATATCAAGCGCATCGAGTGGCGCGAGCGATCATCTCGGCTAAGTCAGTTTTGCAACGAGGAATGTTTGTCGCGAGCAAAGAACCCCGCCGCGAAGAAATTCTGATCATGATTAGCCCCTCAGCTCATTCAGTAGGCGTGTAGGCTGGCCTGGGATGCGCTAGCGCGTCAAGCCGCTTGCCTCCCTATTCGATCCGCTCTTCGATGATGGTGAGCCGCCCCCGCGTAAAGAAGGCGAGAATGCCGAGAATGAAATCGCCGAGCACCCAAAACCAAAGGATCACGGTGGTCCCGATCATTCCGCCTAGCGTGGCTCCGGTCCGAGCCGCCCCTGTCGACTGAGATGAGAACAGATCACCCACGAGCTTAAAGTAGCCTATCAACCACACCACCATAAGCACGTTGAAAGCGATGAAGAGCCATTTGAAGATATGGCCGAAAAAGCCACGCTTTCTGATCTCGTTGCGAACAATTTTAGTCACGTCCCCGCCTCCTATGTCACGTCCCGTCTGCTTCCATAGCAGCCAATAGATAAACCACCTATCAACTGCCCTGTGAAGACGCTTGGATAATCGCTGGGGCGTGAGCAGAGGCGTTGAGACTGACACAGGATGGGCGCTCGATGCGAAGCCTAATATGCGCCTGTTCCCCAGGTGACAGACATTTCTAAGAGTCCGTGTTCGGATCACCCTCGGGAGCGACTTCAATTATAAGGAGGGCGTGTGATGTATGTACTGGTTATCATTGTGTTTATGACGGCCACCAATGGGGCAGCGACATCGACATCAACGGCCCAATTTGCAAGCAAGGCAAGCTGTGATGCGGCGTCTGCCAAGATCGCCCAAGCTCAGGCGAAGTACGATTCAGGTGGGGCGGGAAATACCTTCGCGATCCAAATAAAGGCTGATTGCTATCCCAGGTAGATCTGAGCCGAGCCTTTCGGCGCGCGAGTACATGAAAAAAGCCCCGGCAACCCGGGCGCCGGGGCAGAGCTAGGAATTCGGACCAACCGGGCGGCGTCCCCCCTAGCATGCCTACATCACCCAACAGGCGAAGGCGAAGCAAAAGCCGAGCTCGAAGCCCCCGAAGCGGCCCTTAGCGACCATGTCGCGCACTGCGTGGTGAAATAGGTTCGGGTCATTCTGCGCGCGCATCGCGGCAAGGCATTCACGGGCGAGATCGGCGCCTCGATCGTTGTCCTTACCGTAGTCGCCCGTCTCTCGGGTGTCCTCGACATCAGCCCACCAGTCACGAGGGACCTGCCCCTTCTTGGGCTTGAGGCGAACGCGTGTGAAAGAGAGATCGGCCGGCTGGCCAGCGGAACAAAGCGCGCTTCGGTCTCGTGGTGGGGAAGGCGCAGATTGTGATGGATCGATTGCGTCGAAGCTGTCGTTCTGAACAATGACGACGGGACGTGGTTTCCCGGCGGAAAGTTCTATGGCTCGTCAGCGGGTCGGTGTCGGGTACTACCAATGCAGTACTCCGAAACAATTGATTTGTTGGCTGTTCGAGATTGATGCAAATTTGTCACCTCCGCGAGCTCGATCCCGCTTACAAATACTCGGCTAGAAACGTCCCTGATCTTTAACGATCTCGACCGACTTTGAGGGTCGGCCATGAAGAAATTTGCTGCGATCGAAGGACTTCGTGGCTGGCTCGCCTGGGCCGTCGTTGTTTGTCATCTCGTCCAAACTTCCGATGTGTACGCGAGAGGCCTCGGTCCTGTTCTCGTCCAGGTGGGTCTTCTCGCTGTGCTCGTGTTCATCATCATCAGCGGATTCGTGATCACGCATTTGATCGTCGAGCGACCGGAACCTTATGGTGCTTATCTCATCCGGCGTTTCATGCGGATTTTCCCGCTGTTCGCCGTCACGTGCATCATCGGGTTTTTTACGAACGACATTCATGCCGCCGCACTCGCTCGCGTGGCTTGGGCGAGCGCTCCAAGCACCTACCATGTCGAGAAGCTTTTCGCGGACCTTTCGCATTCCAATCATGAATTCTTGTTGGCGCACGCTCTTGCGCATCTCACGATGCTCCACGGTGCCATCAGCAACGCCGTCCTTCCATTCTCGCAGTTTGCATTCAATTCGCCCGCTTGGAGTCTGTCGCTCGAATGGCAATTCTATTTGGTAGCACCCCTCGTTCTCATGCTCGCACGGCGGCAGATTACGTTGGTCTGGGTTG
Source organism: Hyphomicrobiales bacterium (assembly GCA_019247605.1). GTDB lineage: Bacteria > Pseudomonadota > Alphaproteobacteria > Rhizobiales > Beijerinckiaceae > GAS188. The sequence continues at coordinate 18,598 of JAFBAS010000090.1, read as the reverse complement.
GGCTTGCCGTCGCGATCATTGAGATCGCCTACCAACTGGGTGCGCTCGGTGATTTCCGAACCGGAAGCTTTTTGCCGGGAGCAGCGGGATTTTTCGGGCTGGGAATAGCCAGCCGGCTTGTCTATCCCTCCGTTACGGGAATGCTTCGAAAACCCGGCGCGGTTTTGGCCATATGCCTCATCCTCCTTCCCCTGTGCGGCTGGGGGAGCGTCCCACTGTTGATTTGGGCACTGGTGTTCACCGGCCTCATCCTTGATCGATCAAAGATTGAGGCGGCCTCATTCGCGCGAACCTACGCTCGCTGTTTGGAGAGTTCCACGGCGACTTACTTCGGCTCACGATCCTATGCGGTGTACCTTGCTCATCTACCGCTCATAGCTGTGTGCCACTGGGTCTGGCTCGACATATTCCCGCTGGCGAGCAGGGCAGCCACATTTTTCGGCCTCGCGTGCATGGTAATTCCTCTCACCGTTGTCGCGGCCGAATTGCTGCATCGCGGCGTGGAGAGACCAGGAATTGCGATGGGTGCGCGGTTGGCGCTTTGGATAAAAGGAAGTTCGCTGACGCAGGGAATTGCGCTTGCCAAGCCCAGTGCTTCGACGTCGCTCGCTTCGGTTCGCGCGAGCGACTGAGCGCGTTGGATAAGCATGGGCGGGAAGTTCTGTCGCGGTCTCCTCTGCAACAGCCCCGGTGACATCCCAGATCGAAATGACATCACATGCCGAGCGCAACAGATCGATGCGCGAGCGGCGCGCAGACGAAGGCTTTGCCGAACTCAGGCTGTTGAAAACGCTAGGCGCGACCAAATTGCAGGCTGGGAGACTGCTTCAGTATCTGGGAAATTCGGGGAAATGCACTCCTATGTCTGTTCGATAAGAGGTTCAACACCCGCCGCACTTCAACTTTTGCCATTCCGCTCGGCGTTGGCGAGATAGTCCAGGGTCACCTCTTCAATATGCACGTCGATCCAGTCCGCCATTTGCTCTTCTTCCCGTAAAGATTGGCGCAGCGGCTCCGCCGCCATGCGGACACCGGCCTTGTCACATAGAGTCAGGAGCGACTTGTAGGCCGCGATTTCATAATGCTCGAAAGCCTCATTCGCGAAGGTGTTCTTCAGGATCTCGTCGCCAGCCGCCGCGTGCGCCATCGCGGCGAGGTTGCCGATGGCAGACATGGCGGTGTCCTTGATGGTGGAGGTGCTCTCGCCGCAGGCGTCGAGACATTCCTCGAGACGCTTGATCTGGCCATTCGTCTCGTCGAGATGCTGCCGCACCCGCGTCTGCACCTGCGGATAATCCGACATGCGCTCCGATTGGCGCTCCATCAATTCCCTTGCTTGCACCTCCATGGCATGGGCGTTGCGAAGTCCGACGACGAAAAGGTCTCTTGCGATCTCAGTGTTCATGATCCGCCTCCTTGGCTGCTCACGCGGCAACGGCAAGGAAAAACGGAAGTTCCGACGAAGCAGCCATATGCGCGTGAGGCTCCAAGCGGGCTGGCGAGCGCAATCCCCCGTTGCGCAAGAGCGACCAAACTCATCGCGGCGCGACGTGCCTTCATGGAGGCGGGAACCTGTGAGCCTCAGTCGGTTGAGGGCGGTCTGTCAGGGCGCTCAGTTAACAGCTCCTGGCGTGCTACTCATCCGCATTGAGCGCACCATGGCGGCCGAGGCGGCGGAAGGTCAGGGCGCACTCGCGCTGCGAAAGCTTCTCGGCTCTGGATCGCAGCTGGGAGGGACTCCGAGGGCGCGGAGAAGGTCCAAACTACCCATCAGCGGCCACAGCCGGTACGTCGGTGCCGTCTCGGCTGCTCCTGGCTGCTGAGGGAGACCGGATCGGGGGGAATTGCTCGGCCGTCACCGTCTCCTGCGCAAGCAGGAGGCGTGCACCCTCCTCGAGGTCGCTCCGGCGCGAGCGTAGGATTTCGGTCGCCCGGCTGAACGCCGTTGCCACGAGATCTCGAACGGCAATATCGATCTCGCGCTCGGTCGTGTCGGAGGCGGCGACCGCGTTTGTCGCGGTCGCCATCAGAAATGGCTGAGGCGGTGGGGCGTAGGTGCGCTGTCCAATCGTTTCGTTCATCCCGTAGCGCGTGACCATCTCCAGGGCGATTTGGGTCGCCCGCTGCAAGTCGTCCGAGGCGCCGGTCGAAACCTCTCCCTGAAAGACCAGCGCTTCCGCCGCACGTCCACCCATCAGTACGGCGATTCGATTTTCGAGCTCTTCGCGTCCCAGCAAAAACCGATCTTCGGTCGGTCGTTGCATGGTGTAGCCAAGCGCGCCAACGCCTCGCGGGATGATCGAAACCTTGTGCACGGCATCGACCCCGGGCAGGGTCGCGGCGACCAGCGCATGGCCCATTTCATGGTGAGCGACGCGGTTGCGCTCGGCTGGCCCGAGAATGCGGCTCTTCTTCTCGAGGCCGGCGACGATGCGTTCGATCGCGACCGTGAAATCCTCGAGCGTCACCGCGTCACCATTGCGCCGCGTCGCAACGATGGCCGCCTCGTTCACCAGATTCGCAAGGTCGGCGCCAGTGAAGCCCGGCGTCAAGCTGGCGATCTGATGGAGATCGACGTCCTTCGCCAGGCGAATCTTCGCAACATGCACCTTGAGAATTTCGAGACGGCCGACGCGGTCGGGCCGATCGACGAGCACCTGGCGGTCGAAGCGCCCAGGCCGCAGCAGGGCCGGATCGAGCACTTCCGGGCGATTGGTCGCGCCGATGAGAATGACGCCGATGCTCGGATCGAAACCATCGAGCTCAGCCAAGAGCTGATTGAGTGTTTGCTCCTTTTCATCATAACCGCCGCCTGCCACGCTCGATGCGCGGCTGCGCCCCAGCGCGTCGAGTTCGTCGATGAAGATGATGCATGGTGCTGCCTTGCGCGCCTGTTCGAAGAGGTCGCGCACGCGCGCGGCGCCGACGCCGACGAACATTTCGACGAACTCGGCCCCCGAGATCGAGAAAAAGGGAACGCCGGCCTCGCCCGCCACCGCGCGCGCCAGCAAAGTCTTGCCGGTGCCGGGTGGCCCGATCAGCAACACGCCCTTCGGCACACGCGCACCGAGCCTGCCGAAGGATTTGGGATCGCGCAAGAAAGAGACGATCTCCTGCAGCTCGTACTTTGCCTCGTCCACGCCCGCCACGTCCTTGAACGTGACCTTCGTGTCCGTTTCGACATAGACCTTGGCGCGCGATTTTCCGATCGCCATCAAACCGCCGAACCCCTGGCGCTCCGCCATGCGGCGAATGCCGTAAGTCCAGATCAGGTAAAAGAAGAAGATCGGCAGAACCCAAGACAGGATCGTCGAAAGGACGCTGCTGGAAGGCGCGCCCGTGATAGTGACCCCGTGCTCTTTCAATTTGTCGGCGAGCGCGGGGTCGACACGGACCGTGTAGAAAAGCTTTCGCCCGTCCGGCAAGGGCGCCTTGAGCTTGCCCTCGATGGTATCGTTGCCGACCAGAACCTCGGAGACCTTGTTGTCCGTGAGGAGCTGCTCAAACTGGCTGTAAGGGATCGTTTCGACCTGACTGAAACGAAGCCAGACGAACTGGATCAGCATCACGCCGAGGAAAGCGGCGAAGATGTACCAGGTCGCGTATTGATGCTTGCGCTCCTCGGGTTCCTTTGGCGGCTTTTTTGGCTTCAGCTTCACGGCCTCGTCGGGTTCATCGCTAAGGCCGAGCAATTGCAGGATGCGCCGGCCCGGCGCTGCTTGCCTGTTTCTGCCGGGCTTGTCGAGCATGTCATCTCCACGCGGGGCGGCCGGACATTCTCACCTCAAGATGAGGTGATCCTCATCCTTGCGAGCAACACATGCAAGCGCCAAATCCGCCATCGTGCGAGGGTTCGCGTCTCGAGCTGTCAGAGACCGAACTGGCTGGCTATTGTCGGGTTCCCGATCCGCTTCACGCAATCTTGTGCATTCCGGCGGGCCGAGGAGTGGCTCAGCTCGCGCTCGCCCAGGATTCGCCTGGCCTCGAGCTTGGCGGTCGAGGGGTCCGTTCCGTAGAACGCGCCGCGACCTTGGGCTGCACATCCTCGAGCAGGGCACGCGCTTGGCGAATTTCGGAAACCGTCTCGCCACCCTTGATGGAAGCGAGGATCGGCGCCAACAGCGTCTTGGATTTGCCGCGTGCTTCTTCCCCCCACGATCGCACGAGATCGGTAGCGGCGCGCAATTCCAAGAGGGGGCTTTCTTGCCGCCTTGAGATTTCGATCGCCTTCATGAAATGCGCTTGCGCCTGCGCCCTCTCGGACTGGCGTCGGTTGAGTTCGAGGCGACCGTTCAGGCGATGCAGTTCTGCAAGCCAAAAGCGCTCGCCTGACCGTTCAACAAAGCCGAAGCCTTCCTCCAAGATCGCTTGCGCCCCGCTCAGATCGTCCATCATCAGCAAAGCTTCGGCCAGCTGAGACATGTAAAGGGAGTCCCCCACGCTTGCGCCGGAGCGATGCTTGGCCTCGATCGCCGCGCGCAGCGCCGCGACGTTCTCCTTGCAGGGTTCGCGAACCGCCCGGGCGCAGGCAAGAAAGACGCTGCCGAATTGCTTCCAATGATCGACCTTGTTCTCGGTGCAATAGGTGACGAGTTCGGCGCTGTGACGTTCGCAAGATTCCAACTGCCGCAACATGAGATTGGGAAATACCGAGGTGAACCAGATGCACGCGGCCACGGTGGGCGGATGGCGATGGTTGGGACGCTCGTCTTGAACCTGCGCGATGAGCTTGGACGCGCGATCGAGGGCACCCGACGAACAAAGCACGGCGATGTTCCAGCAGGAAACGGCGATGGATGGATCATAGGCGAATCGATAGCTCAGCGACTTTTGGCGCACAGGATCACGGTAGAGCCCGGCCAGGTGCAGGCTTTTCGACGCTTGCGCGTTTTGTCCCATCAGGAACTGCATCGTGCCCAGCAGACGGTGTCCGACGAGCTTGTAGGTGCTGTCGATCTGGCGGTCGGCAATGTGCACGATCTCGTTCGCCATGACGAGTGCGGGCTCCAGCTTCGCCGCGATGTAATACGCCGAGCACAGGCCATTGAGGACGCTGAAGCGCTGCAAAGCCGAACCGACGCCGGCATCGATGACACGTTTCGCGGCATTCAAGGCAGCGATCATTTCTGGCGCGGCATAGCCCCTGAGCGACGACAACGCGTTGGCACGCGCGAGCTGGAGGGCGAGCTCGAGGCGTTGCCGGTGGGGCCCAACCGGCAAGCGCGATATCAGGGCGAGCCCGGATTCGATGAAGCGCTCGGCTTCCGCGTATCCGGAGCGCGAAAGGGCCTGTTCCGCCGCTTTCAGCCAGTAGTTGACGGCGGGCTCGTCAAGGCCTGCCACGGTAAAATGATTTGCGACAAGGGCGGGAGCGGATTCCACTTCCTCAGGAAAGCTTTCAACCAAGGCAGTCGCGATATCGGCGTGGATGCGCTGACGTTCGCGGCGCAACAAGGAAGCGTGGGCGGTGTCCTGAACGAGCGCATGCTTGAAGACATAGGTCGCATCTGGGAGCGCGCCACGCCTGAAGACTAATTCCGACGCTGTGAGCTCGTTCAAAGCTTCGTCCAATGCCGGCCCTTGAAGAGGTGAGACGGCCCGCAAAAGACGATCGGAGAACTCGCGCCCGATTGCCGAGCCGATTTGCGCGATCTGCTTGACCGAGGCGACCCGATCGAGGCGGGCCATCAGCGAGTCTTGCAAGGTCGCGGGAATGGCCAAAGGAGTAAGAGGCCTCGCGAGCACGTAATCACGGCTTTGTTCGCGCAATAGGCCTGATTCGAGCACAGTCCGGGTGAGCTCCTCGAGGAACAAGGGAACACCGTCCGCGCTCGCGACGATTTGTGCCAGCACGTCGTCGGGCAACCCCTTGCCACCGGTCATCCGGCCGATCATCGCAACCGCGTGATGGCGCCGCATGCGCTCCAGCTTTACCGTGCTGACATGCGCGTGATCGCGCCAAGGCGGGTCGAAATCCGGACGGGAGGTCACCACCAAGAGAGCCGGGAGCTCTTGAATTGTCGCGACAAGCCGGCCGAACACGTCGAGGGTCGAGGGATCGAGCCAATGCGCGTCCTCCAAGAGCGCGAGTACCGGTGCGTCCTTCGTCTGACCGATAAACAAGGAAAAGAGGGCCGCGATCGCGCGCTCCTTGACCTCAATCGGTGACATCTCAAGCGGCGGATATCTTTCCGAGGTCGGGATCGACATGAGCGAGGCGATGTAAGGCGCAGTTTCCCGAGCTTCGAGGCCGGAGGACGCGATCATTTTTTCGAGCTTGTCGAGCCGCGCGCACGCGGGCTCGCCGGCAACGAATCCCGCTGCCTGCGCCATCTGGCGAAGGATCGGGTGAAACGCGTCATTGATGTGATGGGGCGAGCATTGGTAACGCAGCACGACGGAGCGCTCATGCCCGATCCGCTGGCGCAGGACTGTCAGCATTCGTGATTTGCCGATGCCGGCCTCGCCAGACAGCAGCACGACATTTCCCTCACCTTCACTGGCCTCGCGCCAGCGATCGAGGAGCGAGGTGAGCTCCTGTTTGCGGCCCACGAAAGGTGGCATCCTCTCGGAGCGCAATGCCTCGAATCGGCTGATATTCTCGGCCTCGCGCAGGACCGACCAAGCCAGCACGGGGGACCCAAGACCCTTCACATCCTGCGGCCCCAGCGCCTTGAGCTCGAAGGTCCCCCCGAGCAGTCGTCGAGTGGATTCGGCGACCACGACGCTGCCAGGCTCAGCCAAGGCTTGCAGTCGCGCCGACAGGTTCGGCGTTTCGCCGACCACGCCGCGCTCGCGTGCCTCGCCCTCTCCGATGAACCCGCCGACCACGACGGTTCCGGTCGCAATGCCGCAGCGCGCCTCGAGGGGAAGGCCGCGTTCACGTCCCAATGCGCGAACCGCATGCACCGCCGCCATACCTGCTCTAGCGGCACGCTCGGCGTCGTCTTCATGCGCGCGCGGATAACCGAAATAGACGAGTGCACCATCGCCCATCAGCTTCGCCACGTAGCCGTCGAAGGCTGTCACGGCCGATGCAATCGCCTTCTGAAAGGCGCCGATCAAATCCCCCATATCCTCCGGATCGAGCTGCGCCGCGAAAGACGTCGAGCCCACAAGATCGGCGAACATGACCGTCAATTGTCGGCGCATTGCCGAGACCGTCGAATTGCGGGGCAAGGTCGAGCAGCCAGCCAATTCACCGATGGCGACCAAAAGCTTGCGCCGATCACCGACGATCGCGACGCCGAGCTCCTTCAAGTCTTCACTCGTGAGCTTCGTCAGGACTTCGCCGTCGATCTTGTTTTCGTAAAACGCGGCCTGGTATTTTTCGAGACCGAGGCCTCGCAACCAACTGCCGATATCCATTTTACGGCCCTCTCGGCCCGATCGATGTTGCCATTCAGTATATCAGCAATAATCGGCTAGAAATGTCACCAGGGTGACAGCCGTCCCGGATGAGGACGAACGGCAGAGATCAAAAGGTGAGGCTTTCTCCAGGGATTGCGGGACAGGGCAGTCGGAGTTTACGTGCGCATTTGTTCGGAAACACCCTGCGGCGAGCCTCGACAAAACAGCTTGATTGGAAGCGATCATGATAGAGATCGACGGAGTCGCGCATGTAGTCTTGAACGTCGGCGAGTGGCCCAAATGCCGGGCCTTCTATGAAGCGCTGCTTCCTTTCCTCGGGCTGGAATGCGTGTTCAGCGGCGAGCAAAACATCTACTACGTGGGCGGACGAACGGCGGTGGGGGTAGGCCCCTGTGAGCGCAAGCACGCGCGGCGCCGGTTTACGCAAGGGACTGTCGGCTTGCATCACATATGTTTCAGATGCCGAAGCAGGCAGGACATCGACAGGGCCTATCTTTTTTTGAAGGAGCAGAACGCGACTATTGTTCATCCTCCGGAGGAGGGGCCCTGGGCACCGGGATATTATTCGGTTCTGTTCGAAGATCCGGCTGGAATACGCCTCGAACTCAATCACGTGCCTGGAAAGGGCGTTCTCGCGGAAGGTGCCCGCTTCAATCCCGCTGGAGATTATCGATAGCGATGCTTTGCCGAACTCGGACCGCTTTAACTTGTCGAGAATGATCCCGGAACCAATGTCGAAGGCCGATACGGTTGTACATCTGTTGGCTGAGACGGCTCTGTTCAAAGCGTTGCCGCGCGCCGATCTGCTTGCCTGCGCCGCGGCGTTTCGTAAGGTCGTTTTCGCCAAGGGAGAGATGCTTTTTGCGCGCGGCGACCTTGGCGGCGGACTTTATCTGATTGCGGAGGGCCGCGTGCGCTTGGCGGTCGTGTCGAGCACGGGCCGAGAGCTGAGCTTTCGGCATGCTGCCGTGGGAGAGATTTTCGGCGAGATCGCGGCGCTCGACGGGGGTCCGAGAACGGCGGACGCGATCGCCATGACGCATGTCACCGCCTACCGGCTGGAGCGAAATGCGTTACAACAGCTGCTCTCCACACAGCCTGCCATTTTGACAGCCATGGTCGCGTATTTGTGCCAGCGGCTAAGAGAGACCAGCGAGCAATTGGAAGCAATCGCGCTCTATCCCTTGGAAACCCGGCTTGCGCGGTTTCTCCTCGTCGCCCTGGGGACCCGACCGACAGAGGGCGGAGCGCGCATCGCGCTTGAAATTAAATTTTCTCAAGATGAACTCGCCAAGCTGCTAGGCGCGACGCGCCCCAAGGTCAACGCTGCGCTCGGCGAGCTCGAAACTCTGGGAGCACTCCGACGGACCACGGATCGGCTTTTCTGCGATCCAGCGAAACTGAGCCGCATCGCCGAGCGAGACGACGTTTAGGTCCTAACCGTGAAAATGCCGAAACGTGAACGATTTCCACTGCCGAGGCTCCCCGATACCGGCATCAGCGTAGTTGCCGGCTCGGAAAGCGCGAGCCGCGGCGGTGCGGGTGCAACGCGGCGTAACAAAAGCTGCCACGCCATGCGCGCTCGTAGGGCAGAGGCCGTAAACACCGCAGTCAAACCGGGTGCCAGCGCTGCGACCATCATGCCAGAGTGACCTTACATCTTCGCGGCGGCACCTTATATCCGGGAGGGCAAGTCGCGTCTTTTGACGTATCTCCGTCGTACTGAAGGCCAGCGACCATGAATGAAGAAGCCGCGCTGATCATTTATGACGGTGATTGCATCTTCTGTCAGAACTATGCTCGCTTTGTGCGCCTGCGCGAAGCGGTCGGAAAAGTCGAATTGCTGGACGCCAGATCGAAGGATCCGCGTCTCAGCACGTATTGGCGGCGGGGCTACGACCTGAACGAGGGGATGCTGTTCGTTTATAAGGGTAAAACCTATTACGGCAGCGACGCCGTCCATGTGCTTGCTGGACTTTCGAGCCCGGTGTCCTGGTTTAATCGGCTCAATCGGGCGATTTTCTCAAGCCGCGCGGCATCGACCTTGCTTTATCCCTTGCTGAAAGTCGGCCGCCGCTTGACCCTTGTCGCGCGCGGAAGAACTTTGATCGACGATCCCACTCTCGAGGACTGAGCGGATTTTCCATCGCGGTTCTCAGGAGCCCTTCACAACGCACTCGATGCACCAGCCAGTTGTGGGCTCGGCGGCGATCCGAACATTCCATCCGGACCTTCCCCATCTCAGCGGAAAAGGGCGAAATCGTGCCACAACCAAGGTGATAAGACTCGGTCTTCCGCGAATAGCGGGGAAAACCCGTGTGACAAGCGTACGAGACGATTTTGGCCGCGAGGAAGGAAGTCGCAAGTCTCTGTTAGGGGACCGGGACAACATAAAGCATGCGCCGGTCCAGTGACAGTCGGGTGGTGAGATATTTCGGTTAACCTGCCGAAAACTCAGATATTAAAGAAAACCACTTGATTGATACGTTTCGTGAGGTCGCCGCGGTTACGGAGGGACGAATGAGCCGCTCTTGGGCGACAAGGCGGAACGCTGTCAGGCGTGCCCCCGCTTCGCACAGGCGACGCGATGACGCGGTCTGCGACCTTTCAACCGGCGGCATTGCCCGAAAAGCGCGCCTCGCCGTCTTCGGCTGGCTGGTGGCGATTTTGGTCTGCCACGGCAGTGTCTCCTCGACGAAGGCCGCCGAGCAAACACCCGAATCTCAGCATCGCCATGTTCCCGCAAGCATGAGCGCCAAGGAATATGAGGCGATGTTGGGCGATATCGCCGACACCGTTGTGAGGCGCCTGCGCTCGGATCCAGGCGAGGCGCCAGCGCCGACGGGCTCTCAGGCTCAAAGCGGTGAAGAGGGCCGCATCAAGCCTAGCGCCGATATGTTCAAGAGCTTCGGTCAGCTCGAGGATCGCGCCGTCGACGTCGCAGCTTACCTCCCTCGGCTCGACGACAGCTTGGCGCAGGTCCTCTCCGACCTCGGCGCCGAAGCACCAGGCGGCTTCGGCCTGTTCGCGCTGAAGATCATCTTGGGAGCCTTGCTTGCGATCGGTGCTGAAAAAATGACTCGAAGCGTGCTTTCGCATTACGTGGCCTGGCCAGCGAGAAATGCAGACGAGGGGGAGGAGGTGCTGCCAACGCTGGGCCGGGCGCTCCTCGACGTGGTGCCGCTCGTTCCGCTCGTGCTTGTCCTCTATATCTTGGCGGTGCATGGCTTTGCAGCGCACGCGCTCCAGCGCAGCGCAGCTCGCATCATCTTCGGCGGCATTCTGACCTGGAGAATTGCGGCCCTCGTCCTGCTCGTCTGGTTCAGGGCCGGCGATCGGACGCTCCGCATCGTGGCGGTCGACGACCGCGACGCCGGAAGGCTCTATCATACCCTCCTTGGCGCCGCGCTCGCCTACGTGTCGGCGCAAGCCATGTTCGACGTCCTTCTCGCCGCCGGGCCACCCGCCGAAGTCGTGATCAGCGCCGGTTTCTTCAACAATCTTCTGTTCTCGGTCATCGACTACACGGCAATCTTCCTGACCCGGCACGCCACCGCTCGGTGGCTCGCGAGCCTCGTCCACGAAGGCGGCGTCGTCGGGGTGAGCGTAAAGCTGCGGCTTGCCAAATACTGGTGGGTCGTCGGCATCCTTGCCGACACGGTGATGACGGTCGCGCTCGCCTACGGCATGCTTTCCGGCAACCCTCACGTGGGGAGCGCCGTCGTCACATCGCTCACCTTGACGCTTGTCCTGATCTTTCTCGAAACGCTTTACAATTACATTCAAAGGCCCTCAGCCGGGCCCCTGTCCGAGACGGGGCCGGCGAGCGAGGCCGGGATGCGCCCCATCGACCTCATCGCTGGCTGCTTGCGCTTCCTCACGCGGCTGTTGATCGCGACAGTGGTGTTCGAGATCTGGATTTTCGATGTGCTGAACCTAATTGCGCCGGAGGAAGTCGCGTCGACCACGGTTGCGATCAGGGACATTTTCCTCACCGTCGCGCTATCCTACCTCATTTGGCAGATCGCCTGCTTCTATATCGCAGGCCGGCTTGGAGAGATCGGCACGACGTCGGGCCCCAGCGGGACGGGCCGCTCGCCCACGATAGGTTCGCGGCTGCACACCATGCTGCCGCTTGCCCGGCTGGTTCTCGGCATCGCCATCGCGGTTCTCGCAACGCTGACGATCTTGTCGCGGCTCGGCGTCAACATCGCTCCGTTGATCGCCGGCGCTTCCGTGCTCGGCCTTGCCGTTTCCTTCGGCAGCCAAACGCTGGTCAGAGACATCATCAGCGGTTTCTTCTACCTCGTCGACGATGCCTTCAGGGTCGGCGAGTATATTCAGAGCGGCAATTATCGGGGAGTGGTCGAGAGCTTCAGCCTGCGCTCCGTCAAGCTGCGTCATCAAAATGGCCCGCTCTTCACCGTCCCGTTCGGCATGCTCGGAGCCATCCAGAACATGAGCCGGGATTGGGCCATCGAAAAATTCAACATCGGCGTGACCTACGACACGGACATCGACAAGGCTCGCAAGATCATCAAGAAGGTCGGGCAGGAGCTCAAGAACGACCCGGAGCTCGCGGCCGGGATCATCGAGCCCTTGAAGATGCAAGGCGTGCAGGCCTTCGGCGACTTCGCCATTCAGCTGCGCATGAAGATGATGACGGAGCCGGGCGATGTGCAGTTCCTGGCCCGGCGACGCGCTCTTGCTCTCATCAAGCGGGCCTTCGACGCGAACGGCATCAATTTCGCTTACCCGACCGTTCAGGTTGCGGGAGGCAATGCTGCTGCCGCCGACGCCGCGAGCGCCGCGCTCGCGCAAAAAGGCCTCGAAGTGCTCAAGCCAAAGGCGGCGGGCTAGAGCCTGATGGAGCGGCAGGGACAGATGGAATGCGATTGCTCGCTCCGAAGTTTCCTTTGGAGTGACGCGCGGGCAGGCATCTCCTGCCCGCCCGCTGCGCTCGTCGCGAAGGCTCCTCTCCTACGATCGCCTTCACTGCCCTGGCGTCAGCGCCAGCGACGCCAATGACGACGGTGCCAACCGCGGCGGTGCCAGCCACGGCGCCAGCGAACATCCTGGATGAGGCTTGAACGTGCAGCGAGCATTTCCCCGGAAGCGGTCTCGTGCACGTTCATTCCGGCTGACGGCAAGCCGATGGGCATGGCTCGGGCACCGGTCAAAGATGCCGCGCTCACTATCGTAGCGACGGCGACGGCGGCTAAAACGTTCAGAGGTCTCATAAATGTCTCCATGCTGTCTCGGTCGATTCGACACGAGATGCGCATGCTCTAATTAGAATTATGAACAATCGCTGACCGGGCTCGGCCCGGCGATGCCGAGAGCGAACTCGAGTGGGCCGCCAAGCTAAGCTTGGCGATGTTATGCTAGGGGGCGGGACCCTGCCCCCGAGCCAACAAGGTACTTAGTGTCTTCGGAACCGACTGGAGGTGGTCTCACCGCTAGCGGCGGGTCAGGCGGCTCCTTCAATTTGGCAAGGCGTCTCGTCACGCATGATGGAACGAACGTCGGCGCGCACGCTCAGTACCAGTAGCGTCGATAATAATGATGGTGCCAATAGGGGCGGTGCCAATAGTGGTAGTGACGATGATACCAGTAGTGCCGCCGCCAATATGGCCGATAGTAATGCCAGCGGTGCCAATAATGCCGGTGCCAATAGTGACGATGCCAATAGTGGCGGTGCCAGTAATGCCGGTGCCAGTAGTGACGGTGCCAATAATAGTAGGTCTCGATCATTCCGGCGTGGGTCGAAACCGCGGGCAGGCGAGACAAGGCGACCTGCGACGTGGTGATCGGCGTGAGAGACTCAGCGCGCGCCGGCAATTGCGTCGCCATTCCGATTCCGAAGCCGAGCAGGAGGACGGCTGGAATGTTGAAGAAGGATTTCATCGACATCGGCTCTGTCCTTTAGTTTGCCTCCCCTTGGTCAAACTTCCTTCCCCAGCGAAAAGTTGCATATTTGAAGCCGCCAACTTGGATCAACGTGGTCGGCGGACTGGAAAATAGAGGCATCGTGCGAATGCGCCTCGCGGGGCCCCAGCCGAGGCGAAAAGGCTCGGCAAGTTTGGTCGTGGCTGGCGCGGTAGAAGCGCGCCTTGCCTTTTCACATCTCCGAACGATGCGCTCTCGCGCCCTCGCGTCAATCTTCGCGCTCCGGCTCGGCCCGGCGGAATGGAACGGCCTCGGCGAGCTCCCGGTTGCCGATTTCCACGTAGTGCCGTTCATGATCGAGATAGTCGGCCACTGCGCGGGCAAGGCGCGGATCGGCGAACAGATGCGCCGAGTGCGTCTCGACCGGAACGTAGCCGCGCGCCAGCTTATGCTCGCCCTGCGCACCCGCCTCGACACGGGCGAGCTTGCGAGCGATGGCGAATTCGATCGCTTGATAATAGCAGACCTCAAAGTGCAAGAAGGGATGGTCTTCGATGCAGCCCCAATTGCGCCCGTAAAGTGCGAGATCCCCGATGAGATTGATGGCGCCCGCCACGTGCCGGCCCGCGCGTTTAGCCATGATGAAGAGCAGCCGCTCGCGCATTTTTTCTGCCAGAAGCGAGAAGAACGGCCGCGTCAAATAGGGCCGTCCCCATTTGCGCGAGCCCGTGTCCATATAGAAAGCAAAGAAGGCGTCGAGATGCGCCTCCGTGATATCGCTGCCGCTCACCCATTCGATGGCGATGCCATTGCGCAAGGCTTCGCGGCGCTCGCGCCGGATAACCTTGCGCTTGCGCGAGGCGAGCGCGCCGAGGAAATCGTTGAAGGTCTGGTAGCCCGCGTTCAGCCAATGAAACTGTCGATCGAGCCGCTTGAGAAAGCCGAAGCTGGCAAGGGCGTCCCAATCGGCCCTGCTCGCGAAGGTGACATGGGTCGATGAGGCGCCGGCTTGCCGCATCAGCGACGCCAATCCGCCGATCAGCGATTCGCGCGCCTTCTCGATCTCGGGGCCATTCCGGACGAGAAGCCGCCTACCGGTGACCGGCGTGAACGGCACCGCAACCTGAAGCTTGGGGTAATAACGCCCGCCGGCACGCGCAAACGCATCGGCGAAAGCATGGTCGAATACATACTCTCCCATGGAATGAGATTTGAGGTAGGTGGGCGCGCACGCAACAAGCTCTCCTGTGGCATCCTCGACGAGGAGAGGACAGGGGCTCCAGCCGGCGCGCGCGACCGCCGATTTCGATTCCTCGAGCGCGCTGAGGAAAGCGTGGGAAACAAAAGGATTGAAGGGGTCATCATCGCAAGACCCCCGAGGCTTCCCGCTCAGCCCTGCGGCCGGCGGATTTGCGCAAGCATCCCAGGAAGCCGCGTCGATCTTCGCGAAGGACGAGGCGGCGCTCAGCGCGAACTTGCTTGGGGAAGCTGCTTTGGATGAACCGGCCGGCATTTCCTGAACTTCACACGATTCTAGGGCAGGAACCCTTCGAACACCATTTGGTCGGCATGAAGGCTCGCGCGCTCGCGCTCTTCGCGCGTCCTCACCGTCCAGGCCATGATTGGCAAGCCGAGCTGGGTGCGGGAAAGATAGGGCGCCGCGCAAGGGAGATCCGAAACTTGCCAGGAGAGGAAATCCGGTTCGGTTCGGGAAAAATGGAGAAGATTCGCAAGGGCGTGAATCTCCTCCCGTGAAAGCGGGTTGTGGTCACGATCCTTGTACTCGTTCATCGCGACGATGCCGCGCGGGATTTCGGGCGCGATTTCACGCAGCTTCTCGATCACCGTGGGATCGAAGGACTTGATCGCGAAAGGCTCTCCATATGGGCGGGTCACCTCGACGACCCGCCGAAGCAGGCGCGTGTCGCCGTCGAAGCGGCTCTTGATTTCGATCACCGCAATGGTTCGTCCCGCGATGAGCGCGAGCCAATCGGAAAGGCGCATGATGTGATCGGCGCTCCCTCGCACTGGGAGCTTGCCGATCGCCTCGGCCGAAATGTCACGGACGGCATCCGAGCGCGCCGTCAGACGCTCGAGCGTGAAATCATGAAAAACCACGGCCTCGCCGTCCGCCGTGACCTGCACATCGCATTCGATCGCGCATTTTGCTTCGATCGCGGCGAGGGCGGCCGAAGCGGTATTCTCGAGGACGCCCCTCGCCTTATCATGCAGCCCACGATGGGCGATAGGGCGCGCGACGAGCCATTCAAGCGATGGCTTCACCGGGCAAGCTCGAACAAGGCCTCGACCTCGACCGCGCAGTTCAGCGGCAAATTGGCGACCCCGACGGTGGTGCGCGCGTGACGGCCCTTATCGCCGAAGACCTCGACCATCAGGTCCGAGGCTCCATTCATCACTTGCGGCAAGGTCGCGAAATCCGGGGTGCAGTTGATGAAACCGCCGAGCCGCACGCAACGGGCGATACGGTCGAGGTCTCCAATCGCGGCCTTGGCCTGAGCGAGCACGTTGATCGCCGCAAATCGCGCCGCTTCCTTGCCGACCTCCGGCGACAAGCCGCCGCCGATCTTGCCTTGGTGGCGCTCGGCGACCTTGCCGTCGAGTCCCGCGCAGATCTGGCCGGAGACGACGAGCTGATGCCCGCTGATCACGAACGGCACGTAATTGGCGACTGGCGGAACAGGGGTCGGCAAGGTGACGCCGATTTCCTTCAGACGAGCTTCGATTGCAGGCATGAGACGCTCCTTTCGCGATCAGGACTGTTCTGTCCATGGCCGAACGCCAGGGGGAGCGCAAGCGCGGTGGTGGCGTGGAAAACCACGCTTTTGGGCGAGCGCGCTCACCCCCAGCAACGTTGCTCTGCGCGCCTTGAGATTTTCGAACGCCCATTCAGTAGCGATTTCGGAGCACTGGGGGCGGCGCTGCGACGCAGTCCGATCCGTTGATTGAGCGGGCCTCAGGGCCTATGTCCAGGACGAACAACTCTCGACCCTCGCGATGACAGCTTCCGCAGTCTCTGCCCCAGCCTACAGCGTTGCCGCTCCAGCGAGCCTGGCGCGCGTGGTGCCTCGCTGGGTGCGAGTTTGGCTTTGGACCATGGCAGGGCTCGTCATTCTCATGGTCGTCGTGGGTGGTGCGACGCGGCTCACGGGATCGGGCCTGTCCATTACGCAATGGCGTCCCATCGCCGGTGCACTGCCGCCGCTTTCGCAAACCGATTGGGTCGCGGAGTTCTCCAAGTATCAGGAGAGCTCGCAGGCCCAGCTTTTGAATGCCGGGATGAGCCTGGCGCGGTTCAAGCACATCTTCTGGTGGGAATGGTCGCATCGGCAGCTCGGCCGCTTCATCGGGCTTGTCTTCGCCGGCGGCTTCCTGGTGGGCCTGTTGACGCGCCAGCTTTCCTGGCGTGTGGGCGCCGCGCTTGCCGGAATGGGCGCACTTCTCGGTTTCCAGGGGGTGATCGGCTGGGTCATGGTCGCTTCTGGGCTTAAGGCTGGCATGACCGCGGTCGAACCCGTCGACCTTGCGGCCCATCTCCTTTTCGCCAGCCTTTTCCTCATGACCCTTGTTGCGCTCGCAACCTCGCTCGGCCAAAACGAGGCGCGTTCAGCGCGCGCCGTCCCCCCTCGACATGCGGCGCAGGTTTGCGGTCTCCTCCTTCTCTTCGTCCTCGCGCAGCTCGTGCTTGGCGCCCTGGTCGCAGGGTCTCACGCGGGCCTCCTGTACAACACTTGGCCGGATATGGACGGACGGCTCGTGCCGCCGCTTGCTGAGCTTTTCTCAGCCTCGCCCTGGTGGACAAACCCGCTCGAGAACGTCACGCTCATTCAGTTCGACCATCGGATGCTGGCTTACGCGGTTTTGGCGCTTGCGCTCGTCAATGCCGCTTTGTGGGGGCGCGCACGGCTCCCTCTCATCCTCGCCGGTCTCGTCGCCGCGCAGGCGGCGCTTGGGATCGCGACGCTTGTGAACCGGGTGCCGCTTGGGCTCGCGCTTGCCCATCAGCTCCTCGCGATGTTCGTCTTGGTCTTGGCGACGCGCCTATGGGTGCTCTCGCGAGGGGCAGGTGATGCGCTGGGTGAGGTCGCGGGCCCTCTTGCGGCTCGTGTTGCGACGCGATAAGCCCTCAACGTTGGCGGCACGTGAGCTGCCGCGCGGAATTCTGTCTGGCGCCAGTTCTGTTTGGAGCGTTTGGTGTTTGGAGCCTTTGGATGGTGAATGATCTCTTGAGCGCCTATTTGCCGCTCGCGATCTTCATCGGCGTCGCCGTGGTGATCGGGCTTGCGCTTCTCATATCACCTTTCCTGATCGCCTATCAGCAGCCCGATCCTGAGAAGCTTTCGGCCTATGAGTGCGGCTTCAACGCTTTCGATGATGCGCGCATGACTTTCGACGTGCGCTACTACCTCGTCGCGCTTCTGTTCATCATCTTCGATCTCGAGGTGGCGTTCCTCTTTCCTTGGGCGGTCACCTTCGGAGCGCTCGGCTGGTTCGGCTTCTGGTCGATGATGATCTTTCTCGGCGTGCTCACGATCGGGTTCATCTATGAGTGGAAGAAAGGAGCGCTCGAATGGGATTGACGGCAAGCGCCCCTCTCGTCTCTCCTCCCGCGCGGGGCGTGATCGACCCTTCGACGGGCAAGCCTGTCGGTTCGAATGACAAATTTTTCGGCGAGCTGAACAGCGAGCTTGCCGACAAGGGGTTTCTGGTCACCGCGACCGACGATCTCATCACCTGGGCGCGCACCGGCTCCTTGATGTGGATGACCTTCGGCCTGGCCTGCTGTGCCGTCGAGATGATGCAGGTCTCGATGCCACGCTACGATGTCGAGCGCTTCGGCTTCGCTCCCCGCGCTTCGCCGCGCCAATCGGATGTGATGATCGTGGCCGGCACCTTGACCAACAAGATGGCGCCGGCCTTGCGCAAGGTCTATGATCAAATGCCTGAGCCGCGCTACGTCATCTCCATGGGATCGTGTGCCAACGGCGGCGGCTATTACCACTATTCCTATTCGGTGGTTCGTGGGTGCGATCGCATCGTCCCCGTCGACATCTACGTCCCGGGGTGTCCGCCTACGGCGGAAGCGCTCGTGTACGGGGTCATTCAGCTACAGCGGAAGATTCTCAAGCAGGACCGGACCATCGCGCGCTCCTGACGGCTCGGAGTCGCGATCTCGCCGATGCGGTGCAGCGGGCGTGAGCGTGCCACCCCTCGCCTCTTCCCGGCGCACGCGCGTTCAGGTCGTCCTCGCCCCCTCAGCGCACGTGGGTGCAAGTCAGCCTCGATGCCCTCTCGATGCAAGCGCGCTTCAGTCGCTCTC
>JAFBAS010000010.1 GCA_019247605.1 Hyphomicrobiales bacterium | reverse complement strand
ACGTCGGCGAGGAGGTCCTCGGGCGCGTCGACGGAGCGCCAGATTTCACCAAGAGCGGCGTTTGCGGTCATGGAAACACTCCCGCCACTTGCGGCGCGGCTCGGTTCCGCTTGGCACTTTCGGCACGAACTGTAGACGTGAAACGTCGGCATCGAAACCCTGGACTTTCCGGCCGACTGCGTGCTCAGTTCATCGTGCGTGCGAAGTTCATGGCGATGCCGGGAGGGCGTTGATGAAGGCATTCGCGATGCATGTCGCAGGCTGGAGAACGTAACGGTGGCGCAAGGCGCGGTGGATGCTCTCGTGGTGGGTGGCGGGATTGTCGGCATTTCCTGCGCCTTGAGCGCGCAAGAGCGAGGACTTGGCGTCCTCCTTTGCGATCCTGGTGAAGCGCGCCGCCGCGCGAGCTATGGAAACGCCGGGTGCATCTCGCGAAGCTCGCTTTTTCCGATGTCGGGACCGGGGCTGTGGCGAAACCTGCCGAACTATCTTCTCAATCGCGATCCGGGCTTGCGCTTGCGCTACGCGAAGCTTCCCCGGATCGCGCCCTGGATCGCCTCGTTCATGAAGGCCGCCAATATGAGCGCGCTGCGAAGGGCAGCCACCGCGCTCGATCGCCTTACGAGCCGCGCCTTCGACGCCCATATGCATCTTGCGGTTGCCGCGGGGGCCACAGGCCTTATCCAGCGCAAAGGCATGCTGCGCCTCTACCGCACCGAGGATTCGTTCCACAAGGCGGCCCATGAGCGCGAAATCCTTTTGGAGCATGGCGCCAAGTTCGAGGTGATCGAAGGCGAGGGCTTGCGCGAGCTCGAACCCGCGCTGAAGCGGCCCTTCGCCAAGGGGGTGCTTTATCCGGATACCGGCGCGGTATCCGATCCAGGTGCCCTCCTCGAGGCTTATCGCAAGCTTTTCGTCGAGCGGGGAGGGCGGATCGCGCCAGCCACGGTCGATGAGCTCAGCCCCGAAGAGGGGGAGTGGGTCGCGCGTTTCGCCGGTGGAGAAGCGCGCGCCCGCAAGGCCGTGATCGCGGCGGGCGGCTGGTCGCACGGGCTCACCCGCGCGCTCGGCTATCGTTTCCCGCTCGCCGTCGAGCGCGGCTACCACTTGCATCTTGCGCCGGGAGAAGGGCCACCGCTCAACCGGCCCATCCATGACAGCGGCGGCTATCATATGCTCGCGCCCATGCGCCAAGGCGTGCGCGTCACCTCGGGCGTGGAGCTTGCCCCTCTCAGCGCGCCGCCCGACACCACCCAAATCGACGCGGCGGTGCGCGAGGCGCGTGGCACGCTTGCGCTCGGGGCGCCGGTCGAGAACGAGCCTTGGCTCGGCGCGAGGCCTTCGACGCCCGACGGGCTACCCGTGATCGGCGAAGCGCCGCGACACCGCGGCCTGTTCTTTGCCTTCGGCCACGGGCATATCGGGCTTTCGAACGGCCCGATCACGGGGCAGGTGATCGGTGACCTTCTTCTCGGACGCGAGGCGGCTTTCGACATTTCGCCGTTTTTGGCGAAGAGATTTTGAGGCAGGCGCAATCGGAGAATGGCACTTGTTGGTAGGAATTGCATTTGTATGATCACCAGCGTTCCAGGAGGGCCGAATCATGGTTGAACGTAAAGCAGCTCTCAATCGCGCTCCGAAGCGTCCGGGATTGGAGCGGCTATTGGAAAACGCAAAGACGGTCGTAGTGACCGATGCGCAGCTTCGCCTGCAGAGAGCCAGCTTTGTCTATGGCAACGCACCCAAGGGGTCTCGCATCACCAAGGAGTCGGCGTTGCGATCTTGTGATCAAATTCGTTTGACGCCGGTGACGCGCGGTTAGTTAAAGCTCGATCGGTGGGGGGCAGTTCGTGTTTGTGTTGGAGCATGAGGACCAAGAATTGTACGACAGGGTTCAGGAGCAGAACCTGAACCGTCAATATGAATTACTTTCGAACTGCATCGAAATCGGTTTGAAGAAGGGACCCGTTGCCTTTGACAAATACATGCTTTGGGCACTTAATCATGTCGCCGTTGCAAATATTTCTCAGTTCGGCGGTAGGTTTCGTCAAGAGCCCATCTACGTCGGCGATCACCGTCCTCCACATTTCCACGGGGTTGGGGATTGGATGGATCGATTCATCTCCACCGTCCAGGAAAACTGGTACATATGGACCCCGACTGAACTCGCCGCTTATGGGCTTTGGCGGCTGAACTGGATTCATCCGTTCATTGAGGGAAATGGACGAACGGCGCGAGCCGTTTGCTATTATCTTCTTTGCGTCAGGTCGGGGGCCCTATTGCCCGGGACGAAGATCCTCCCCGAGAGGATTAGGGAAAATAGGATCGGGTACGAGGATGCGCTCAAGGCAGCCGATCTCGCGTGGGATGATGGTCACCTCGACTTTACAACCATGGAAGCTTACCTCGCCGAATTGGTCGAAGCTCAGCTTGAGGATGCGGGGAGTGCGTGCGCCTAACGCAAGCCTTTCTCGCCGAGCCGTTTGCAGGGTTCGGCAACAGCTGTAATCTCGAGTGGCAAGGACGACCTTGCTTTTTCACCAGATCCGGTGGGGACGGCCCTGCCTTTGACAGAGCTTCGTCATGGCCTGGGCCTATCTTTTCATCGCCGGATTGTTCGAAGTGAGCTGGGCCGTCGCGCTCAAATACACGCAAGGTTTCAGTCGGCTCGTTCCCTCGCTCGTCACCGTCATCGGCATGGCGCTGAGCCTTGCGTTCCTCGGTCTTGCGTTGAAATCGCTCCCCATTGGAACGGCCTACGCGGTCTGGACCGGTATCGGGGCCGTGGGCACGGCGGTGCTCGGAATCTACCTTTTCGCCGAGCCCGCGACCGCGGCGCGTCTTGCTTGCATTCTCTTGATCCTGGCCGGCATTGCCGGGCTGAAGTTTGTGGCTTGAGGATGCCGAGCCTCGTTTCAGGATGAATGCGCAGGGCGCAGGCAAGTGCTGCGTCGCGGGCCCTGGCGCGGCGCCAATCGGGGGTTTATACCTCGTTTATCTGCCCTGGCGTTCGCCTCGAATCACGCGCCCGAGGCTGGCTCACTTGCGAGGTGCTCTTCATGGACGACAAGCCCAATTCCCAAGCTGCCCGCGACATCGCCTACTACTTCCACCCGGCGACCAATGCGCGACGCCATGAGGAGATCGGCCCGACCATCATGGAGCGCGGCAAGGGCGTTCATGTCTACGACGACCAGGGCAAGGAATATATTGAAGGCTTGGCAGGGCTTTGGAGCGTCGCCGTCGGTTTCGGCGAAGAAAGGCTGGTGCGCGCGGCCACGCGCCAGATGGAGAAGCTGCCTTACTACCACTCCTTCAATCACAAATCGCACCCCGTCGCGATCGATCTTGCCGAGCGCCTCGTCAAGATGGCGCCGAAGGGCCTCGCCAAGGTGCAATTCACGAGCTCGGGTTCTGAAGCGAACGACTTCGCCATCAAGCTCCTTTGGTACTACAACAACGCCATCGGCCGTCCGCAAAAGAAGAAATTCATCTCGCGCCAGCGCGCCTATCACGGCGTGACCATCGCGGCGGCAAGTCTCACGGGCCTGCCCGTGAACCAGCGCGATTTCGACCTCCCGCTGCCGATGATGAAGCACGTGTCCACGCCCCATTATTGGCGAAACGCCCTTCCGGGCGAGAGCGAGGAAGCCTTCTCGACGCGGCTTGCCGAAGAGCTTGACGAGATGATCCGCAAGGAAGGGCCCGAGACGGTCGCTGCCTTCGTCGGTGAACCGGTAATGGGGGCGGGCGGCGTCATCGTGCCCCCCAAGGGATATTGGGAGAAGATGCAGGCTGTATGCCGCAAGCACGACGTGATGATCGTCGCCGACGAGGTGATTTGCGGTTTCGGGCGCACCGGCAAAATGTTCGCCTGCGAGCTCTACGGCATCAAGCCGGACATCCTCGTCCTCTCGAAAGCCATCACCTCCTCCTACATGCCGCTCTCGGCGGTGCTGGTCTCGGACAAGATTTATCAGGCGATCGCCGACAACTCGGCGAAAATCGGCAGCTTCGGCCACGGCTTCACCGCCTCCGGTCATCCGGTCGCGACGGCGGTGGCGCTCGAGAACCTCGACATCTTCGAAGAGCGCGACCTCGTCGGGCATGCGGCGCAAATATCGCCGCGTTTCCTCAAGAGGCTGCATTCCTTCGCTTCGCGTCCACTTGTGGGAGAGACCCGGGGTGTCGGCCTCGTTGGCGCAATCGAGCTCGTCGCCAACAAGGAGACGAAGGCGCCGTTTGCGAAGCCTGGCAGCGCCGGCACGAGATTGCAGGATCTCGCCCAGGAGGAGGGTCTCGTCATTCGCGGCATCGGCGACATCATGGCCTTCTGTCCGCCCCTCATCATCACCGAGGCCGAGATCGATGAGATGTTCAACCGGTT
Organism: Hyphomicrobiales bacterium; assembly: GCA_019247605.1. Classification (GTDB taxonomy): domain Bacteria; phylum Pseudomonadota; class Alphaproteobacteria; order Rhizobiales; family Beijerinckiaceae; genus GAS188. The sequence continues at coordinate 15,010 of JAFBAS010000010.1, read as the reverse complement.
CGACCGGGCATTGGCGCGCCTTGAAAAAGAGATGGGCGCAAAATGAGCGCGATGAGCGTCGACGACATCGACACGCCCGCCCCGGTCGTCGACCTCGACCGGGTCGAGCGCAATCTCAAGCGTGCCGCGGATTACTTTCACGAGAAGAAGATCGCGCTTCGCCCTCACATCAAGACGCACAAGATCGTCGAATTCTCACGCCGGCAGGTCGAGCTCGGCGCGGTCGGCATCACCTGCCAGAAGCTCGGCGAAGCCGAGGTCATGGCCGATGGCGGCATCAGCGACATTTTGATGACCTTTCCCATCGTGGGCGAACCCAAGCTCAAGCGCCTGATGGCGCTCGCCAAGCGTATTCGCATGAGCGCGGTGACGGATTCGACCGAGGTCGCCGACGCGATGGCACGCGCCGCCAGCGAGGCGGGCGTGCGGATCGAGCTCCTCGTCGAATGCGATACGGGCACCGGTCGCTGCGGCGTGCAGAGCGCCGATGAAGCGGTGGCGCTCGCAGAACGCATCGCCAATACGCGCGGCGTCTCGTTCGGGGGGCTCATGGTCTACCCCGAAAAAGGCAAGGTCGCGCGCACACGCGCCTGGATCGCCGAAGCGCTCGCTGCGCTCAAGCGCTCCGGCCTCGAAGCGAAGACGGTGAGCGTGGGCGGCACTCCCGACATGTATCACGCTCACGAACTCGAATTCTCCACGGAGCATCGGCCCGGCACTTACATCTACAGCGATCGCGCCATCACGGCCGCGGGCGTCGGCACCCTCGACGACACGGCGCTTCGTGTTGTCGCGACGGTGGTTTCGCGCCCTGCCGAAGATCGCGCCATCATCGATGCCGGCTCGAAGACGCTCACCTCCGATCTCCTGGGATTTCCGGATCACGGCGTCATCCTCGAATACCCCAAGGCGCGCATCGTGCGCCTCAACGAAGAGCACGGCATCGTCAATCTTGCCGAGTCGCCGGAAAAGCCACGCATCGGCGAACGCGTGACCATCGTTCCGAACCACGCTTGCGTGGTGTCGAACCTGTTCGACAGCGTCTACGGCGTTTCGGACGGGCGCGTCGTGCGGGAGATCCCGGTCGCTGCCCGGGGCCTCGTGCGGTGATCGCTGTCTGCGAACGACGCGCTCCGCTCGCCTGAGGTCGCCGCCGCAAGCTCTCCAAAAATGGGTGCCCCCCGACTTGAGCGTCTTCAAGGTTGGGGCATGCGCCCTTCCGCCGAGCGCAGGACTGGCGGCGCGCGATAGAGCATCTGGCGCAAGGTGAAGGCGAGAAGCGCGAGGTGCAGGAGGGCGGTGTAGCCATAGAGCGCCGCGGGCCCGAAGGAAGTCATTACATAGGAAGCGATCGGCGGGCCTGAGATCGCGCCGATGCTGTAGAGGAACAAAAGGGCAGATGTCGTCTCGACGGCGTGCTCACTGCCCGTGCGGTCGACCGCATGCGCGGCGGCGACGTAATATTGCGTCGACACGACCGAGCCGAGCGCGAAGGCCAAGGCATAGAGCGCGACGTGCTGAAGAGTAACGCCGTAGCGTGCGAGCGCGATCTCCAGAAGCGCCGAGGCCAGACAGAGGCAAACGAGAATTGTGCGCCGATCGTAAGTGTCGGAGGCGCGCCCGATCGGGATTTGCAAGGTGGCCGAGCCCAGCATGAAAGCCGTCATCAGCGTGCCCACCTCTGCCGGGGTTAACCCGATATCGGCGGCGAAGATTTGCGACAGCGACCAGAAGGGGCCGTTCGAGGCGCCGATCAGCAGGGCGCCGACGAAGCCGACGGGCGACATCGTAAAGAGCCAGCCGAAGCGCAGCGCTCGCCGCTTGGGCCGTTGCGGCGGCTCACCGGGCGCCATGAGGAGCGGCAAGCTCGCGCCGGCGACGATCGTCGCGGCAACGAGAAAAAGGGTGAGACCGCCCGGATCGGCAAGGCGAAACACCTGGTTGCCGACCGACCAGCCGAGATATTGCACCACGCTGTAAATGCCGAGCGCGCTGCCGCGATGTGCGTTGTCGGATTTGCCGTTGAACCAGCTCTCGGCGATCGCGTAAAGGCCGGCAAGCGACAAGCCGATCACGCCGCGCAAGAGCACCCAGCTCCAAGGCTCGATCAGCGAGGGAAGAGAGAGAATCGCAACCGCCCCCATCAGCACGCATATGATGAAGCCCCGCACCTGGCCGATGCGCAAGACGACCCAAGGCACGACGAGCGAGCCGATCAGCATGCCGGTGAAATAGCTCGAGCCGATAAACGCGATGGTGATGTCGCTGAAGCCTTCGAGGCGCGCCCGCAGCGGAATGAGCGTCGAGAGCACACCATTGCCGCTGACGAGCAGGAACACCGACAAGAGAAGCGGCGTGAAGGATTTTTGCATCGGACCGAACCGGCAAGTCAGCGACGAGGTGAGGAGACGCCCGCAGGGCGGGCGATGTCGAGGAGCCTCGCGCGCGAAGCTCGAGAGAATCGAAACCAGTGGCGTTCCACGAAGCGGACAGCCGACGGGCACAATAACTCGATTCGAGGCGCCCGGAAATATTTCAAAGGCCTTGGTGGATCGACAGTATTGTCGCAGGAATGCGATGGGTTTTTCTCCGCTCATCCGCGTGAAGGTGGCAATCCAGTTCTTCTTGCATTGCAGGAGCGGCCTGGATTCCCGCTTTGCGACGGCACAGGTAGGAGAGCGATCCGGTTCATGGAAGGGCCTGCAAAACAGTTCCCATTCGCGGCGTTGTTGCTCTAAGCTTCGCCGCGCGGGGGCAATCCGATCACGAGGAGCAATATGGACGTTGCCGAGCCCAACGAGCGCCGCGGCCGACGGGGTCGGGCGGAACGCGCCGCAGCGCAAAAGGCGCTTGCACCGAGATCACCGCAGCCCCGTTTGCCTTTTGCGCCGGTTGCTGCCGTTTCGGACGATCAACTCGAAGCCATTCACGAGGCTTCCCTCACCATCCTCGCCGAGATCGGCATGGACTTCCTGCACGGGGAAGCGAAGGCGATCCTGAAGGCAGCCGGCGCCGATGTCGAGGAGGGATCGGATCGCGTACGCTTCGACAGGGCGCTCGTCGAGAGCGCCATCGGCCTTGCGCCGAAGAGCTTCACCTTGCATGCACGCAATCCGGAGCGAAACCTGGTGCTCGGTGGCGATGCGGTCGCCTTCTGCTCAGTCGCGAGCGCACCGAACGCTGCCGATCGCGAGGGCGGGAGGCGTCCAGGATGCGCGGCGGACTTCCGCAACCTTGTCCGGCTCGGGCAAACGCTCGACGCCGTGCATCTATGGGGCGGCTATCCCGTGGAGCCTGCCGATATCCACCCATCCATCCGCCATCTCGATGCGCTCTTCGACATGCTCACCCTCTCCGACAAGCCGATCCATGCCTACAGCCTCGGCGAGGGCCGAATTCGCGACGGGATCGAGATGGCCCGCATCGCGCGCGGCATCGATCGCGAGACGCTGGAACGCGAGCCCTCGCTCTTTACCATCATCAACTCGTCTTCACCCTTGCGGCTCGACAATCCGATGCTCGAAGGCGTGATCCAGATGGCGCGCGCCAATCAGGTCGTGGTTCTCACCCCATTCACGCTCGCGGGCGCCATGGCACCCGTGACGATCGTCGGCGCGATCACTCAACAAAACGCCGAGGCGCTCGCGGGTCTCGTCCTTGCGCAAACCGTGAGGCCAGGTTCGCCCTTCGTGTATGGCGGCTTCACCTCCAACGTCGACATGAAGAGCGGCGCGCCCGCTTTCGGCACGCCCGAATACATGAAGGCGGCGCTGCTCGGCGGCCAGCTCGCGCGCCGCTACGGGCTGCCCTACCGCTCCTCGAATGCCTGTGCGGCGAACACGCTCGATGCCCAGGCGGCTTATGAGAGCGTCTTCTCGCTCTGGGGCGCGATCATGGGGGGGACCAACCTCCTCATGCATGGCGCGGGCTGGATGGAGGGCGGCCTCCAGGCCTCCTTCGAAAAGATGGTGCTCGACGCCGATCTCCTCGCCATGGTGGCAGAGTTCCTTCGTCCGGTCGTGGTCGACGACGGCGAGCTTGCGCTCGACGCGGTGCGGGAGGTGGGCCCCGGCGGCCATTTCTTCGGTTGCGCTCATACGCAGGCGCGCTACCGCACCGCCTTCTTCGCGCCGATGATCTCCGATTGGCGCAACTACGAGAGCTGGCGGGAAGCCGGCGGCACGACCGCTTATGATCGGGCAAACCGCCTCTTCAAGGAAAAGCTCGCAGCCTACGAGCCACCGCCGATGGAAGAGAGCATTCGCGAGGAACTCCAGGCCTTCGTCGCCAAGCGCAAGGCGCAAGGCGGGGTGAAGACCGATTTTTGATGTCGCCAGGGAAAATAGCGCGCCGATTTCTGGGCCGCTTCACCTTGATCTGAACGAGCTTTCCTCATCTGCCCTCCCTTGAAGCCCGCCTTGTTCTGCTCCATGGGACCGAGCGTCTGTTCCCGGATTCGTGATCCTTTCAGATGCGTCATCAAAGCCAAGGAGCAAAGGCTACGATGCAGACCGGAAAAATGCTGACGGGCGGCTGCCTCTGCGGAGGCGTTCGCTACCGCGTTAAAGGGGAAATGAGCGATGTTAGCCTGTGTCATTGCTCACAATGCGCGCGAACGACCGGCCATGTTTTCGCTTCCGCGGATTGCGCGGCCGACGCGCTCGCTTTCGAGGAATCGCGGACGCTGCGCTGGTATCGCTCATCGCAAAAGGCGGAGCGGGGCTTTTGCGCAGAGTGCGGCGGCAATCTCTTTTGGCGCAAGATCGGCGGCGATGTGGTTGAGGTGACGGCCGGGACGCTCGATCGTCCGACCGGCCTTCGCCTGAAACATCATATCCATTGCGCTTCGCGCTCGGATTATGACGAGATCCACGACCACCTCCCCCAACATGCGGCCGAGGCCGAAGCGGACTAACAGGGCTGTCGCGGCACTCTCAATTATCCAATTCCACACGTCTTCATTTCGAAGGAGCAAGCATGATCCGCGTCTTGTGCGCCAATTGGAACCACGCTGACGATGCCGAGCTCGAGCGCAAGCATTTTCCAGGCGTTGCCTTCGAGCTGTGCAAATCGCCGATCGGCGCCTCGGCGCCGATCCCGCCCGAGCTCGCAAAAACGGCCGATGCGGTCATCAACTATTCGGGGGTCGCCAATCTTTCCGCAAAGCCCGACGCCTTTCCGCGCGCCCGCATCGCGGTGCGCCACGGCGTCGGCTTCGACAATATCGATGTCGCAGGCTTCGGCGCACTCGGTGTGCCGGTCTGCAACGTGCCCGATTACGGCACGAGCGAAGTCGCCGATCACGCCATCGCGCTTATGCTTTCGTTGGCGCGCGGGACCACCTTCCATCACGAGGCCTTGCGGGCCGACCCGAAGGCGGGATGGCGCCCGCGCGCCGCCCCCCTCGTGCTTCGCTTGCGCACCGCGACCTTCGGCGTGATCGGTCTAGGGCGCATCGGGCTTGCCGCGGCGAGGCGTGCGGAAGCCTTCGGCATGAGGGTCGTGTTCTTCGACCCTTATCGGCCAAACGGAACCGAGCTGTCCGTCGGCTATGGGCGCGTCAAGAGCCTTGAGGAGCTGATGGGCATGAGTGATGTCGTGAGCGTGCATGCGCCGCTGTCCGCCGAAACGCGCCACATGGTCGGGGTGAAATCGCTCGCGGCCGCCAAGAAGGGCGCCATACTCGTCAACACCGCGCGCGGTGGTGTCGTCGATCTCGATGCGCTTTTCGAGGCGCTGCGCTCAGGACATATCGGCGGGGCGGCGCTCGATGTGCTCGAAACGGAACCTGCCGATGCGAAGCATCCGCTCATCAAAGCATTCGTCGCGCGCGAGCCCTGGCTCGAGGGCCGTTTCACACTTTCGCCGCACGCCGCGTTCTTCAGCCCGGCGGCGCAATTCGATCTCCGCTACAAGACCGCCGAGGTCGCCGTCACCTATCTCAAGGAAGGCCGGCTCATGAATTGCGTGAACGAGGGCGTGCTGCGCAAGCCTGTACGATAGGAACTGCCGCGACCTTCACCATATCTGCTCACTTCACGATATCCGCTCATCCCCGCGAATGCGGGGAACCAGGTTCGTAAAGGATAATCCTGAGAAATTTGGATCCCCGCATTCGCGGGGATGAGCGGAGAGGTGACTTTCCAAAAATCAGTATCTGGGCACTATCCGGCCATACGGTTCTGAATTTTACTTGATGAGTTCACGCTAATTATTGTTCTTCGCCTCAAGCGGCCGTGCCTTCCGCGCCTGCCCCGCAAATGAGAGCGCAGACATGCTCGCCTGAGCGCAGGGCGACGCGCTCGTGACGCAAGGCCGCGACGGACGCCGCGCCCGAAAGATCCGCCGCGATGCCGAGCTCGAACCAGAGCCAGCGCGAGGCCTCCTGCATCTCCTCATCCGAGACGAGGATGATGCCGTCAACATGTTGGCGCACGAGCTCGAAGACGCGCTCGTCGGTGCGCCGCGCCGCGAGTGTCGCGACGCGCGTGGTGATCTCGGGCAAGGTCACGACATGGCCCGCCTCGATGCTCGCCTTCATGCTCGCGGCACCGGTCGCCTGGATGCCGATGATGCGCACGCCTTTATTTCGCGCCTTCACCGCTGCGGCGAGGCCCGCGATCAATCCGCCCCCGCCGATCGCGACGAGGATCGTGTCCACGTCGGGGGTTTGATCCAAAATGTCGAGGCCGAGCGTGCCTTGACCGGCGACCACGAGGGGGTCGGCAAAGGGATGGACATAGACGGCGCCGGTCTTGCCCGAATAATCCATGGCCGCAGCGTTTGCGTGATCGAAGACGTGGCCGACGATCTCGATCTGCGCCTTCCATCCCTTGAGCTTCTCGACCTTTTCGGGCGAGACGGTGCGCGGCAGGAAGACCATGGCGGGAATGCCGGCGACGAAAGCCGTGCGCGCCACTGCAAGGCCGTGATTGCCGCCCGACGCCGTAACGAGCCCGGCCTTTGGCGGCTTGCCTTCCATGCCGAGCACGCGGTTCATGGCGCCGCGCGCCTTGAACGAGCCTGCCGCTTGGAGGCATTCGAGTTTCAAGGTGACGTGTTGCGCCGGCGCGAGCCGCTCGCGCGTTTGTTGAAGCCGCATGCTCGGCGTTTGCCGAATGTGCGGCGCGATTCGCTTTCGCGCCGCTTCGATGTCGGCGATCGTGATCATCATTTTCTCCGAGGCTCGCCTGATCTAGCGCGATCGGGATGCGGGGCGCAAATCATCTTGGGCACATCATCTCGGGCACATCATCTCGTGGGAATCTATGTCCGCAGGCGAGTGGCTTCGGACCCGGTCCGGCGTGTGGCGCACGACATCGTGCGATTTCCCGTTGCGCTGCTTTAGCCCTACTCACACGAAGCTATCGAGCAGCGCCTTGGCAGCTTTGAGGTAGGGCGTGTCGAATCCTTCGGTGAATCCGCCGTAAACCGGGGCAAGCAGGTTCCGCGCTTCGCAAGTCCGTCCCTGGCCTCGCTGCATTTCAGCGAGGTCGTATGACGCGCGAAGCTCGAAGAGCCGCGCCCCCTGCCGTCGTGCGGTTTCCAGCGCCAAAAGATAATCCCTTTCCGGGTCGCCCATGCCGGCCTCGAAGTTCAGCTTTGCTCGGACACGGTGGATTTCGGGCGTGACATGCTCTTCGCCCGTCTCTTTCGCCAGATCCAACGCCTTTTCCACCGCTTGGAGCCCGGCGGCAAAATCCCTTGTCCCGAGCAAGGCTTCGGCGAAAAGCGTGAGCATGAAAGGAACCTGAGTGCGCGCGCCGGTGCCGCGATGGAACTCCAGACCGTCGCGCATCTCGGCAATGGCTTCCGGGCTCGGTTCGAGCGCCGCTCGAGCCGAACCTCTCATGATATGGCCGACTGCTGCTGCCATGGTGAACCCATGTTCGTCGGCTGCCTTTATGGAGCGGTCAGCGAACGCGAATGCCGATTGCCATTGTCCGTGAATCGCCGAAATCACCGCGCATAGGGAGAGGCCCCTTGCGGTCGTGTAGGGATGCTTCACCCTTTCGATTATTTCGAGGGCGGCGGCTCGAGCCTCAAAAGCACGCTGCGGATAACCCAATGTCCCCAAGCACCACGCTTCGTAGACGCAGCCAACGGCGCCCACCTCCATTCCGTAGCGCAAAACGGTCTGCCCGCCCTTGAGGGCCCTGTAAGTTCGCGTCGCCCGTTCGAGCTGAACCCGCGACTCCATGGGCTTTCCCAAGGCGAGCAGGCTGAGGCCCAAGGGCAAATGAGCGACAATCGAGGCTGCCGGGTCAGCCGTGTTTTGCATCCTTTCCTCGATCTCTCGCGCGATCGGGGTCGCGACAGCATGATGTGCTTGCGTGAAATTGAACAGCCATGCTTGCCAGAGCACCACGGCAAGCTCGACCGGATCGCCGATGCGGCGGTAAAGGTCCAGGGCACGCCTCGAGACGCGTCCAGCTTCCTCGGAGCTGTATCCGTGGATCGCCATGAGCGGTGGGACCAGGGCGCTGTGCAGATCGAGCTCGAGCCGCAGCTTTTCCGGTGTATCGGGGAGCTCGCCGATGAGGTTGGCTCCGGCCTTGAGATGGCTGATCGCCTCTTTGTTGGCCGATCGCGCGGCAGCCCGTTCGCCGGCCATCAACCAATAGCGACAGGCCTTCTCCGTCATTCCCGCCATCGAGGCGTGGTGGGCGAGAAGCTCCGGCGCCGCGTCCTTCGCCGCGAGCGCAGTCACGAGCTTCATGTGAATCGCTTGTCGCTTCGTCTTGAGGAGATTCTCGTAAGCCGCGTCGCGAACCAGCGCATGCTTGAAGGTGTAGGTCTCTTCGGGCGGAATGCCAGATCGAAAGATCAGCTCAGCCTGGATCAGGCGCTGGAGCGCATCTTGCAGGGAGGCGTCGTCAAGCGGGGAGACGGATCTCAGGAGCTGGAAATCGAAATCTCGCCCGATGCAGGCGGCGGTCTGCGCCACCTCCTTCACAGGTTGCAGCCGATCCAGCCGCGCCATCAACGAGCCGTGGAGCGTCGACGGGATGGCGAGATGGCTCAGCGGCCCGATGAGCTCGAATGCGCAAGCCGTCTCCCTCATCATACCGGATTCGAGCACGGTCTTGGTGATCTCCTCGACGAAAAGCGGCACGCCGTCCGTCTTGGCGGCGATCAGGTCGACGAGGGGGTCGGGAAGCGCCTTTCCGCCGGTAAGCCCATCGATGATCGCCCTGACCTGCGTGCGCCCGAGCCGATTGAGGGCTATCGTAGTGACGATGGGGTGGCCGCCGAAATCATGCTGGAAGTTCGGCCGCGCAGTCACCAGCATCATGATACGAGCATTGGCCACCCGGTCCAGGCAAAGCTCGATGAGATCGAGCGTCGTCGCGTCGATCCAATGGGCATCTTCGAGAATGAACAGAACGGGGCGCTGGCGAGCGAGCGCCAACAAATGCGAGACGAGCGCCTGCAGGGTGCGGACACGCTGCTCTTGCGGCCTCAATTCGATCTTGCCGTAACGAGCCTCGATATCGAGCCCGAGCAGCGCGCCCAAAAATGGCCTGTCGCCTTCCTCCTCGATCAATGCCTCCAAGCGACAAAGCTTGTCATCGTTGCTGTCATCAGCACGCATGCCCGCTGCCAAGACGAGCTGCTGGATGGCGGGATGGAGCGGAGAGTCGGTGTGGTAGGGAGAGCATTGATAGCTCACGCGGATGTGAGGCTCGCTTGCGGCCACGTCGAGCATGGCGCGCACCACCCGCGACTTGCCGATGCCGGCCTCTCCCGAGAGAAGCACAAGCTGGCCTTTCCCGACTTTCGCCTCCCGCCAGCATTTCCGCACCACCGTCAATTCGCGGTCACGCCCGACCATGGCGGAGATCGCGCCGGAGCTGCGAGCCTCGAACCGGCTTTCCGCCGCCCGTTCGTCTGTCACCGCATAGGCGCGAACCTCGCCGGCGATTCCCTTGAGGTTCTGACCGCCGACATCGGCCACGAGGAAAGTGTTGCCGATGAGCCGACGTGTCGTCTCCGCCAGGATGATCTGACCTGGCGCGGCAAGCCCTTGCAGCCTCGCGGCGAGGTTGGGGGTTTCACCGACCACCGCCTCTTCTTGGGCGGCGCCCGCACCGATGAGATCGCCGACCACCACGAGCCCGGTGGCAATGCCGATCCGCGCGGACAAGGCCTCCCCCCCAGGCGCTCTCAGGTTCGTCATTGCGGCCATGATCGCAAGGCTCGAGCGCGCTGCACGCTCGGCATCATCCTCATGCGCGATCGGCCAACCGAAATAGCATAAGATGCCGTCGCCCATATATTTCGCGACATGCCCCTGGAAGCGCATGACCACGTCCGCAACCGCGTTCTGGTAGTGGGTGATGACGAGTCTCATATCTTCCGGATCGAGCCGGCCCGAAAGCGCGGTCGAGCCGACGAGATCGACGAACATCACGGTAAGCTGGCGCCGTTGAGCATCGGGCGATTTCGTGGTGGAGCGGGTAGGAGCATCGGCGCTTCGAGTGGCGCCGCGCAAGCTGGCAATGGCGGCGAGCAGTTTGCGGCGATGCCCTACGAGATCGACGCCGAGCGCGACCAGATCCTCGACGGTCAGCTCGCGCAGCACCTCACAATCGATTTCGTTATGTCGGAAAGCCGTCTCATATTGTCCAAGGCCAATATCGCGCAGCCAATCTCCAATATCCATGCCCTTCACCCCAATATCCGACACATCGGGGTTAATCTAATTGCCCCCTCATGTCGAATGCCCGTCTTCGAATAAGCGAGCCTCAAAGGGGCTCGGGTTCCGTCAGCGAGCCAAAACCCGCAAGCCCCGTCAAAGTTGGGCTCGAGAGCGCCATTGCCTTGAAAAGCGTGCCCATCGCGCCCGGCGCGTCTCCTATGAGGCGCACGAGCGCGCTGTCGATGGAAGCGGCCTGAGCCTCGCTTGCTTTTTGCTTGAGGCTACCTGCGCGCGCCTCGATGCCGAGCTCACGCAGGAATTGACGTTGCGCCACCGGGCCGTGACGGAGGGCTCCCTCCTTCATCGCGGCGTTTCCCAGCGACGTGAAATCGACATGGGCCGTAAGATCGGTCTCGCCGGGGGCTTCGAGAGGATCGACGAATTGGTGCCGGCGCACCGCTTGCAGCGTATCGCCGAAGCCCTGCTGCGTGTGCCCGTAATCGATGATGAGGGCCGCGCCGCCGAAGGCGGCGAGGCGCGCCGCGATCTCGCGGGAAAGCGCCATCCCGGCCGAGCCGATTTCGAGAACCGATCCTTGCGGGGCAGCGAGCCGAAGCTCAGCTACGGTCTCGCCGGAAAGTCCGAAGCTGAGGCTGCCCTCATCGTCGAGACCGATCAGGCGCTCGCGCCACCCCTGGGTGTCGAGCAGATATTGGCGAATCGGGAGCGCGTCGAAGAATTCGTTCGCAATGAGGATCAAGGGTCCTTCGGGGGTTTGTGCAAAACTTTCGTGCCAGCTGATCGGTCCGTGTGTCGTGTTCGCGCGCCCGACGGTCTCGCTTTGCCGCGCGCGCAGGATCTCGCTCGTTTCGACGAGGTGAATGCGCGCCGCCTCGAGGAAGCGGGGCACGAGGCGCGCTGCCCGCAAGGCATCGGCCATGAGCGTGCCGCGCCCGGGGCCGAGCTCGACAAGCACGAGACGTTCCGGTTCGCCCATCCTCGCCCAGCAATCGACCGCCCAAAGCCCGATGAGCTCCCCGAACATTTGGGAGATTTCCGGCGCGGTGATGAAATCGCCTTCGAGGCCGAAGGGGTCGCGCGAGCGATAATAGCCATGCTTGGGATGGGAGAGCGCGAGCCCCATATAGCGCTCGACGGTAATCGGGCCTTCGGTGGCGATCTGTTCGGCGATCTCGCGACGCAAGCTCATGGGCTGGACGCGCGAATTCAGCTCGCGCTTGCGCGGCTCTCGCTTGCGAGCGGGCCGGGTTTCTCCCGCGAAGCGTGCCAGATGAGCGCGGCGCCCGCGGCTGCGACGGGAAGCGAAAGCAGCATGCCCATGGTGAGCCAGCCTCCAAGGAGATAACCGAGTTGCGCATCGGGCTCGCGCACGAATTCGACCGCGATGCGCGAAAGTCCGTAGCCCAGACCGAAGAGCCCGGAGAGGAGGCCCGGGCGCCGCAAACCGCCGCGGCGAACCGCGACCATGAGGATGACGAAAAGCACCACCCCTTCGAGTCCCGCTTCATAGAGCTGACTGGGATGGCGCGGCTGCGGACCGCCGTTCGGAAAGACCATCGCCCAGGGCACGTCGCTGACGCGGCCCCAAAGCTCGCCATTCACGAAATTCGCAAGGCGCCCGAGAAAAAGGCCGATTGGCACCACGGCCGCGACCGTATCGAAAAGCGCGAGCACCGGAAGCTTGCGCGAGCGGGCAAGCAGCGCCATCGCGAGCATGCAGCCGACGAGCCCGCCATGAAACGACATGCCGCCGCGCCACACGGTGAAGATCTCCAAGGGGTGCTCGAAGTAGAAATGCGCATTGTAGAAGAGTACGTAGACGATGCGCCCGCCCAACACCACGCCAAGGGCGGCATAGACGATGAGATCGTCCATGTCCGTGGCTGTCGGATGGAGCCGCCCGCCCCAGAGCCGGTCATCGCCGACGATGCGCTTGCCGAGCCACCAGCCGGCGATGAGTCCCGCGACGTACGCGAGCGCGTACCAGCGAAGCGCGAAGGGACCGATCTCGACGAGCACCGGCGAGATCATCGGATAGGGAATGACGAAGAGCGGCATTTCGGGCCTTTCGATGCGGCAATTGCGCTCGCACGCGCCACAGCGTCAAGCTCTCGTGGCGCGCCCGCAGCCATGCAAAGGGCTTGCGTTCGCATTCGGAACCGGATCGAAAGGAACTGGATAAGTGCTTGGTAAGTGCTTGGGAGGCTCACGCTTGCCGTGTCGCGAGCGTGATGCAGTCCGGCTGCCGAGTTTCTTGCAAGCTCTCGACTTAAGGAGCCCATCATGGCGAGCCCGCAAAACCGCTTCTTCGACGATCTCGCGAAGCTGATGCAAAATGCCGCAGGCATGGCGGACGGCGCAAGACGCGAGGTCGAGGACTTCCTCAAGGCCCGCATGGAGCGCTTGCTCGCCGGCATGGACCTCGTCACTCGCGAGGAATTCGAGGCCGCGCGCGAGATGGCCGTCAAGGCCCGCGAGGAAAACGAGCGCCTTTCCACCCGCATCGCGGCGCTCGAAGCAAAACTTGGGGACAAGCCCGACCGCGCTCCGCTCTGACTTTCCTCGCGAGCGGCGCAAAGGCTTGAAACCGGAGCGGGATTTTCTCCCCGCGCAATTCGCGCGTCATTTGGGCGTCGAGCTTCGCATTGGGTATAGTTGGGCCATGGGCGATTCGCGTGAAGCTAGCGCGTCGCCTTGAGCGTAGCAGGCATTGCGTTCCACCAAGCGATTGCCGCCGGCTGGAGGCCTTTCCTCATGCAGATCGTCCAAGCCGAAACCGCGAGAGCCGAGCATCCCCTCGACGTCGTGGAGCAGCTTGCGGCCGAGCAGGATTTCGCCTTCGACCGGGATCACGAGGACGAGATCGCGATCTCGGCGGCCGGAGCCTTGGCCGAATACCACGTCGCCTTCACCTGGCTCGAGGACGTGGAGGCCGTGCACATCGCCTGCGCCTTCGACCTCAAGGTGCCGGAGAGACGCCGCGCCGAGGTGCTCAACCTCATCTCTCTCATCAACGAGCAGCTCTGGGTCGGCCATTTCGATTTGTGGAGCCGCGAGCATGTGGTGATGTTCCGCCATGCCCTCGTGCTCGCCGGGGGCGCCAAGGCGAGCGGCCACCAATGCGCCGCGCTGCTCGAAAGCGCGACCGAGGCCTGCGACCGCTTCTACCAGGCCTTCCAATTCGTGGTCTGGGCCGGAAAGAACGCGCGGGAAGCCTTCGAGGCCGCCATCTTCGAGACGGAGGGGGAGGCGTAGGGGCTCGTGGGGCGGTCAAGGGCGTCCGTGGATGTCTTCGTCATCAGTGCAGTTAGCGCCACTCGGTTGCCAAGGCTAACTCACCGAGAAAGCTTGCTCCGCGGCGCGAAGGGTCTGCACGTGCGAGTTCGTCACCATCGACACGAACATCTCCTCGCAAGGCGCGGGCCGGAATTATTCGATCGCGGTCGAAGGCAACACCCATGTCGTTTCCACGGGATTCGGCAACAACGCGATCTCGGTGACTGGCCAGAACGACCAAGGGAGCGCGCAAGGCAACAACACTGTGCGGCTCGGCGGCTCGGGGAACGTGCTCACGCTTTCGGGCGGCGGACAAAACAGCGTCGATGTCACGGGCTCCGGCGACACGGTGAACGCGAACTCGTCCACCGTGACGCTCGAAGCGGGCGTCGGCGACACGGTGAATGGCTCGAGAGATACGATCTCGGTGACGAGCGGGGCCACACTCACCGCCTCGGGCGCAAGCGACACGATCAATCTCGCGGGCGCGGTGGGGCGGCTCGGCGAATCCGCTGTCGTCGGCGTGGAAGGTCGCCGGACCACATGAAGCGATCACGTATACGCACTTCGCGGCGCGGCCATTTGCGCATGGCATGTTGTCAGCACGGCGACCCCCCGTATCGGTAGCCATGACTTAAAACACCATCTGCCCATTCGATTTCGTAGCTAACGAAAACGTCAGGAGATCGCGCCTCACCCCGTTGACGGCGGAAACCGCAATTGCTCTCTTCATTAGGCGTATCTGCGTACGAGGGACACGAAATGGTTGATGAGGACGTCAGTGCGATTCACTCATGGACTTGGGCCCCCATTTGTGAGCCTTTCGACCACGGGAATTTCAGACCATAGGTCCGGCCATCGCTAGGCAGGAAGATAGTCACGGCTATGAACAAAGGGAAATCCATATTTGGCGTTTCGTTCCTATTAGGTCCAATCGACATTCAGGATTCACACGATTGAGAATGTGTGATTCATGGGACTCCAGATTCTTTGATCTGGGGTCGAAGCGATGGTCAAGCGATATGAATTGTCGGATCGGCAATGGGAGCTTATTGCGGATATTCTACCTGG
>JAFBAS010000128.1 GCA_019247605.1 Hyphomicrobiales bacterium | reverse complement strand
CCTTCACGAGGTCGGAGGAGATGGATTTTCGTTCCTTCAGGAAAACGGTCGGCTCGCGCGTGGAGACGAGCCCGCGCGGCCGCCAGATCATCATCACCACCATGGCGAGGCCGAAGATCAGGAGGCGATACTCGCTGGGGTCGAAATTCTCGCCGAAGATCGCCTTGAGGAATCCGAGGTTGCGCAGCATCTCTGGCCCGGCGATCATCACCGCTGCCGCGATGACGACGCCGATCTGACTGCCCATCCCGCCGAGCACCACGATCGCAAGGATGATGGCGCTCTCGAGAAAGTTGAAGCTCTCGGGGCTGACGAAACCCTGACGCACCGCGAAGAAGGAGCCGGCGAGGCCGCCGAACAAAGCCCCTGTCGCGAAGGCGGTGAGCTTGGTGGTCGTGGTGTTGATGCCGAGCGAGCGGCAGGCGATCTCATCCTCCCGCAACGCCTCCCAGGCGCGCCCGACCGGCAGGCGCCTGAGGCGCGTGGTCACGAGGCTCGTCAGCGTCGCAAGCGCCAAGATAAGGTAGAACAGAAAGACGATCCGGTGCATCGGCGAGAATTCGAGGTGGAAGAATGCCGCAAAGCCGTCATCGTCGTCGTTGAAGGGAAGGCCGAAGAAGCTCGCGCGCGGGATCGAAGCGATGCCGGCCCCACCATTCGTCACCGGCACCCAATTGATGAGAACGAGCCGGATGATCTCGCCGAAGGCCAAGGTGACGATGGCGAGATAATCGCCACGCAAGCGCAGCACGGGAAACCCGAGCAGCACACCCCAGGTGGCGGCGAGTACGCCGGCGATCGGCAGGCACAACCAAAACGAGATGTGAAAGGTGGTCGATAGGATGGCGTAGGAATAAGCGCCGATCGCGTAAAAGGCGACATAGCCGAGGTCGAGGAGACCGGCGAGGCCGACCACGATGTTGAGCCCCCACCCCAGCATCACATAGGTGAGCACCAGGATGCCGAGATCGATCCAGTAGCGCGCTTCGGAGAGGCCTCCATTGGCGAGGGTGACGAGGAGCGGGTAGGCGAGCGCGAAGCCGAGCGCGATCGGAAGGCCGATCGTCGTCAAGCTGTGACGAGGCGTGGCGACCGTCTTGATCGCCTCCTTGCGGGAAGTCGGCTGGCGCGCGGCGCGCGCTTCCTTTCCCCAAAGCGTGAGATAGCCGAGACGCGCCAAGAAAACGGCAAGGCACAGGGCCGCCGTGAGAGCAAACCGTGGGACGAGTATGAGTTGGCCGCCTTCCTCCGACTCCGTGCGCAAGGTGACGAGTGGCACACAGAGCCCGAGCGTCACGAGTGTCGCAAGGCCGGCATCCTTCAAGGCGGCGACGAGGCGGTCGGGAACGCTCGCCTGGGCGCCGGCCGTGGTCGGTTCGGAAAGCACTGCCATGGCGTCAAACCTTCTCGACATCCGGTTTGCCGAGGAGGCCCTGCGGCAAGAAGATCAGCGTGATCGCCAGGATGGAGAACGCGGCCACGTCCTTGTACTCGATCGAGAAATAAGCGGACCACATCGTTTCGATGAGGCCGATGACGATGCCGCCGAGCACGGCGCCCGGAAGCGAGCCGATGCCGCCGAGCACCGCAGCCGTGAAGGCCTTCACGCCGGGCACGAAGCCGTCCGAGAAAGAGACCACGCCATAGTAGACGAGATACATCGTGCCCGCGACCGCCGCGAGCGCCGCTCCCATGACGAAGGTGAGCGAGATCGTCCGGTCGACGTCGACGCCGAGAAGCGCCGCCATCCGCTGGTCTTGCGCGCAAGCCCGCTGCGCCCGCCCGAGCGGTGTCTTCTGCACCACGTACCAGAAGGCGGCGAGGAGCACTGCCGTCACGACCATGATCATCAATTGCTTGTAGGCGAGCGCGACCGTGTAGCCATCACGTTCGAAGAGCACGATCACCTCTCGGATCATCGGCGGCGTCGGCTTGTTGCGCGCCCCTTGGATCACCTGCACGAAATTCGAAAGAAAGATGGAGACGCCGATCGCCGAGATGAGCGGAGCGAGGCGGAAGGCGCCCCGCAAAGGCCGATACGCCACGCGCTCGATCGACCATCCCCAAAGCGAGGTGAGCAACATGCCGATCACGAGCACGATCAGGAGCGCAAGGGCAATCGACCCGATGCCGAGCACCGAGGTGAGAAGTACGAAGGCGATGAGCGCGATGAATGCCGACACCATGAACAGATCGCCATGCGCGAAGTTCACCATGCCGATGATGCCGAAGACCATCGTGTAGCCGATGGCGATGAGGCCGTAGATGGCGCCAAGCGTCAGCCCATTAATGAGCTGCTGGATGAACACTGCCATGCTGGGCTTCACTCCCCTCGAGGACCTGGTCTGGGGTCGGGCCGAAGCGTTGCCTCGCGAAACGCAAGCTTCCGCGAAGCGTCGCATCAAGAACCGTGCCAGGTTTCTGCAACGCAGCCATGTGGTAGCAACGCCGCCGCCCTCGCGCAACTGGCGCGGGAAAGGAAACACGAAAACTTGAGTCTCGTGAGATGTCCGATACCTGATTCGGGCGGGCGCTTCCCGAAAACTTGCCGCACTATGTGGATCGCGCGAATGCCGCTAGTCTGACTGCGTTCACATTCAACTGCAAAAGGAGGCCGCGATGGCAATGAGCATGACCGGCGAGGTGGACCTCCCTGCGCCCAGAGGGGTGGTGTGGGAAAAACTGAACGATCCTGACGTGCTCAAGGCCTGCATTCCCGGCTGCCAGGAGCTGGTGAAGGAAGGGGACACGGCGTTCCGCGCGACAGCGAAGCTCGCCATTGGCCCCGTGAAGGCGACCTTCAAAGGCAAAGTCACCCTCTCCGACGTCGACCCGCCGAACGGCTATACGATCACCGGGGAAGGGGAAGGCGGCATTGCGGGCTTCGCCAAGGGAGGCGCCAAGGTCCGCTTGTCGGATGCCGAGGGTGGAGGAACGAAGCTCGCCTATGACGTTCAGGCCAATGTGGGAGGCAAGATCGCCCAGCTCGGCTCGCGCCTCATCGACGGCGTGGCGAAGAAAATGTCGGACAACTTCTTCTCGTCATTCGCGAAGAGCGTCAGCGGAAACGGCAGCGCGACCTGAGGAGAGCGCACTCGACCGGGATCCTCTTTGGCAGGCTGGCGTGCATTCCGACAGAAAATCATAGTGACCGACACCGGGCAGGAGCGTGATCCGCGCTCCGGGAATTGCCACGGCCGCGACTTCTGCGTTGGTTTTTGGATTAGCCACTTCATCTGCGTCACCAGCCCAGAACAAGGTCGCGCCCGGCATCGTCGGAGTTCGTGGGCGACCAGCTTTTCGGATGAAAACGGCGCGAATCGACCGTTCAAATTTCGTTGAATAAGCTTGACACCTGTTTTTTGGGGATCAAAACTGTAAAGATCGAAAAAAGAGGCGTCCGAGCGTTGCCCAATCGGGTCCATGCGTGAGATGGGGACCTTCTCGCTTTCGGATTCCTGGAGGCTCGCGGCGTTGGCCGTGCTGGCCGTAATCGGCGGGCCCCGTCACGGGCACCGCGTGGAGGATTGAATGGCAAGCGTTTCCATGACGATCAACGGCAAGGCGGTGAGGGCGAATGTCGAGCCGCGCACCTTGCTCGTCGAATTCCTGCGCGAGCATCAACGCCTGACCGGCACGCATGTGGGCTGCGACACGAGCCAGTGCGGCGCGTGCACGATCCACATGGACGGCAAGGGTGTGAAGTCTTGCACCGTGCTCGCCTTGCAATGCGAGGGCGCGCAGATCACCACGATCGAGGGCTTGGCGAATGGGGAGGAACTGCACCCGATGCAGGCGGCCTTCCGAGAGAATCACGGCCTGCAGTGCGGCTATTGCACGCCGGGCATGATCATGGCGGCGATCGACATCGTCAAGCGCAAGGGCCACGATCTCGACGAGCACGTCATCCGCGAGGAGCTCGAAGGCAATATCTGCCGCTGCACCGGCTACCACAACATCGTGAAGTCGATTGCCGCCGGCGCCAAGGCCATGCGCGGCCATGCCGGCCTTCAACAGGCGGCCGAGTGAGGCGCGGCTCTTACGAAGCGCTGACATAACGGCGGGCGCAAGCAAGGCGCCGCCGCGCACACGCGGCGACCGCAGCTTTGCCACCCGGGAATTCAATCAAGGCGTGCCAAGCGGTGGCGTCAGAAGCACCGCGCGACAGGGACAAACGCTCGGGAGGATCCACATGACATCGACCGGCATCGGCGCTGCGGTAAGGCGCAAGGAAGACCACCGCTTCATCACCGGAAAAGGCCGCTACACGGACGACATCAATCGCCCCGGGCAGGCCCATGCGTATTTTCTGCGCTCCCCGCATGCGCACGCGAAAATCAAGTCGCTCGATGTGCAAGGCGCGAAAACCAAGCCCGGCGTCCTCGCCATCCTGACGGGTGACGACATCGCGACCGACAAGGTGGGAGGCCTCATCTGCGGTTGGATGATCCATTCGAAGGACGGGTCGCCGATGAAGGCCGGGCCGCATCCGGCGCTGGCGCAGGGCAAGGTCCGCTATGTGGGCGACCACGTGGCGGTCGTCATCGCCGAGACGGTTGGGGAAGCGAAGGACGCGGCGGAAGCCATCAAAATCGAGTATGAGGTGCTGCCCGCCGAGGTCGAGACCGCGAGCGCGCAACGCCAAGGTGCCGCGGTGATCCACGACGTTGCTCCCGACAACACGGTCTATCGCTGGCATCTTGGGGACAAGGCAAAGACGGACGCGGCCTTCGCGGCGGCCAAACACGTCACGAAGATCGATCTCACGAATAATCGCCTCGCGCCCAACCCGATGGAGCCGCGCGCCGCGATCGGTGAATACGATTCAGGGGACGGCGTGTTCACCCTCTACACCACGAGCCAGAACCCGCATGTGGCGCGTCTCGTGCTCTCGGCTTTCATCGGCATCGCGCCCGAGCATAAGCTCAGGGTCGTCGCGCCCGACGTCGGCGGCGGTTTCGGCTCGAAGATATTCATCTACGCGGAGGAGACGGTTTGCGTTTGGGCCGCGAAGAAGGTCGGGCGCCCGGTGAAATGGACCTCTGACCGAACCGAGGCTTTCCTGTCGGACGCCCATGGGCGCGACCACGTCACCCATGCCGAGCTCGCAACCGACGAGAACGGCAAGATCACGGCGCTGAGGGCAAGGACGATCGCCAATCTCGGCGGCTACCTTTCGACCTTCTCGTCCTCGGTGCCGACCTATCTTTACGCCCCCTTGCTTTCGGGCCAGTACGACATCGCCAATATTTATTGCGAGGTGGACGGCGTTTACACGAACACGACGCCCGTCGATGCCTATCGCGGCGCTGGCCGCCCGGAGGCGACCTTCGTCGTCGAGCGCCTTGTCGAAGCGGCGGCGCGCGAGCTCGGGCAGGATCCGGCGAAATTTCGGCGCAAGAACTACATCAAGAGCTTCCCGCATCAGACGCCGGTGATCATGACCTATGACGCCGGTGACTATGCGGCCTCGCTCGCGAAGGCGATGGAGATCGCCGATTACGCGAATATCGGCAAGCGCAAGCGCGAGAGCGCCAAGAACGGCAAGCTGCGCGGCATCGGCATCTCGTCATATATCGAAGCCTGCGGCATCGCGCCGTCGCAGGCGGTGGGGTCGCTCGGGGCCGGCGTCGGTTTGTGGGAATCGGCCGAGGTGCGCGTGAACCCTGTCGGCACGGTCGAGGTCCTCACGGGTTCCCACAGCCACGGGCAAGGCCATGAGACGACATTCGCTCAGCTCGTTTCGGAACGCCTCGGCGTGCCGTTCGAGAACGTCGCTATCATCCATGGCGACACCGACAAGGTGCAGTTCGGCATGGGCACTTATGGCTCGCGCTCCGGCGCCGTCGGCATGTCCGCAATCTACAAGGCTCTCGACAAGGTGATCGAGAAGGGCAAGAAAGTTGCCGCTTACGTGCTCGAGGCATCGGCTGGCGACATCGAGTTCAAGGACGGCAAGTTCACCGTCAAGGGAACGGACAAAGCGGCCGATTTCGGCGCGATCGCCTTGCAGGCCTATATCGCGCATAAATTCTCCGGCCAGGAGCTCGAGCCCGGCCTCAAGGAGGGTGCGTTCTACGACCCGACGAATTTCACCTTTCCGGCGGGCGTGCATATCTGCGAGGTCGAGGTCGATCCGGGCACCGGCTCGACGCGGATCGAGCGGTGGACCGCGGTCGATGATTTCGGCGTCGTCATCAACCCGATGATCGTCGAGGGCCAGGTGCATGGCGGCATCGCGCAAGGGGTGGGCCAGGCGCTGCTCGAAGGCGTTCGCTACAACGCGGATGGGCAGCTCGTCACGGCAAGCTATATGGATTACGCCATGCCGCGTGCCGACGACTTGCCTTCCTTCCATGTCGGGATGACGGTCACGCCCTGCCCATCAAATCCGCTGGGCGTGAAAGGATGCGGTGAAGCAGGTGCGATCGCGGCTCCCGCCGCCGTCATCAACGCCATCACGGATGCGGTCGGCCATGAGCATGTTGCGATGCCGGCCACGGCCGAAACGGTATGGAAAGCCTGTCAGCGCGCATCTCAAAAGCTTGCCGCTGAATGATCCTCTAGGAGAACAGAGCGATGTATGCATTCGAATATGTTCGCGCAAACAGCGTGCGAGGCGCGGTCTCGGCGCTGGCGAAGCACGAGGACGGCAAGATTCTCGCCGGGGGCCACACGCTCCTGCCGACGATGAAGCAGCGGCTCGCGAGTCCTTCGGCGCTCGTCGATCTCGGCGCGATCAAGGATCTCGCAGGCATCGAGCAGCGCGGGCGATCCTTGATCATCGGCGCCATGACCACTCATGCGGCGGTCGCCGCGTCCGACGTGGTGAAAGCGTCGATTCCCTCGCTTGCGGAGATGGCCCACATGATCGGGGACCCGGCGGTGCGCAACCGAGGCACGATCGGCGGGTCGATAGCGAACAACGATCCGGCCGCGGATTATCCGGCTGCCTGTCTTGCGCTCAACGCCACCATCGTGACCAACCAGCGCAAGATTCCCGCCTCGGATTTCTTCAAGGGCCTTTACGAAACCGCGCTCGAGCCCGGCGAGATCATCGTGCGCGTCGCTTTCAAGCCGCCCTCGCGCGCTGCCTATATGAAATTCCGCAACCCCGCCTCCCGCTTCGCGCTCGTCGGCGTGTTCGTTGCGAAAAAGGGTTCGGACATCCGCGTCGCGGTGACAGGCGCGGGCAATCAAGGCGTTTTCCGCTGGCGTGCGGCGGAGGAGGCCTTGGCCAAGCGCTTCAATCCGAAATCGCTCGACGGTCTCAAGGCCGATGCCGGCATGATGAATGCCGACATTCATGCGAGCCCCGACTATCGCGCCCATCTCGTGGCCGTGATGACACAGCGGGCCGTCGCGAAGGCACTCGGAAAATAACGGCGGCCGGAAACCCGAAGCGCATAGAGGTATAGGGCGTCGAGCTCCGGCTCACGCCGGAGGGGCGACGCGAGAAGGCTTAGAAGCGGTGGCTTCGCTGTCGCCTGAGAGAGGACTAATGCCTTACACCTTGACCGTAAATGGCAGCGAACGCAGCCTCGAAAGCCGCGACCCCGACCAGCCCTTGCTCTACGTGCTTCGCAATGCGCTCGGCTTCACCGGGCCGAAATTCGGTTGTGGGCTTGGGCAATGCGGTGCTTGCACGGTGATTGCCGACGGTTCCCCGATCCGCTCCTGCCAATTGCCGATCTCCGCCGCGCAGGGGATGAAGATCACCACGATCGAAGGGCTGGGCACGATCGAGAAGCCGCACCCCGTTCAGGCCGCCTTCATCGAGGAAGCAGCCGCACAATGTGGCTACTGCACCAACGGGATGGTGATGACGAGCGCGGCGCTGCTTGCGCAAAATCCAAAGCCGAGCGTCGAGGAGGTCAAACAAGCCTTGGCCGGAAATCTCTGCCGCTGCGGTACGCATGATCGCGTGCTGCGCGCGGTCATGCGCGCGAGCGGGAGGCAAAAGACATGAACGCCCACCTTTCGCGCCGCGCCTTTTTGCAGAGCACGGGCGCGCTTGTCGTCGCGTTTGGCGCAGCCGACGCGGGCTTGGCGCAAGCGCCGGGTAGCGCCGGCGCCCCGGGCCGCGTTCTCGATCCTGCCCGCGTCGATGCGTATCTCGCGCTTCACCCCGATGGGACCATGACGATCTATTGCGGCAAGGTGGATCTGGGAACGGGGCTTCGCATCGCCATTCCACAAATGGCGGCCGAAGAGCTCGGCATCGGCCTGGAAAAAATCAACCTGATCGAAGGCGACACCGCGTTGACGCCCGACCAGGGAACGACGGCGGGCAGCACGGGGATCGCGCGCGGCGGGGTGCAAATTCGCCAGGCTGCGGCGACGGCGCGCGAGGCGTTGCAGCGGATGGGCGCCGAGCGCCTCGGCCTTGCGCCGGCCGATGTGGTGGCGACCGAGGGTGAGGTCCGCCCGAGGAACGGCGGTGCCGGGATCGGCTTCGGCGAGCTGATCGGCGACCGCCAATTCGCGCTGAAGCTCGACGCGAAGGCGCCGCTTCGTAACCCCGACGATTATCTTCTGGTCGGCAAGCCTTTGCGCCGGCCGGACATTCCCGCCAAAGTCACCGGCACGCACCTTTACGTGCATAATTTGCGCGTGGACGGCATGCTGCATGGGCGCATCGTCAGGCCCCCCGCCGTGGACGCGAAGCTCGTCTCTATCGATGAGAGCTCGATCGCGCATATTCCGGGGGTTCGCGTGGTGCGCATCGAGAATTTCCTGGGCGTCGTTGCCGAGGATGAGTGGGATGCGGTTCGCGCCTCGCGCGCGCTCGAGGCGAACTGGGAGACGCGCGACACGCTCGTCGGCGATGAAGCCCTGCGCCAATCCATGCAGGCGGGACCTTTCGAGAGCGACGAGGTGTTGCTGAAGAAAGGCGATGCGCGCTCCGCGCTCGCCTCCGCCAGCGATCGCCTCAGAAGCGAATTCTATTGGCCGGTGCAGACGCATGGTTCGATGGGTCCCTCTTGCGCCGTCGCGGATGTTCGCGACGGCAAGGCGACGATCTGGACGGCTTCGCAAGGGACACATCGCTTCCGCTTCGCCTTCGCGCATTTTCTCGGGCTTCCCGAAGATGCCGTGCGGCTCATCTATCTCGACGGAGCCGGATGCTACGGCATGAACGGCCATGACGATGCGGCGGCGGACGCGGCCTTGATGTCACGCGCTCTCGGCCGTCCGGTGCGCGTGCAATGGATGCGCGAGGACGAGCATCGCTTCGACCCCAAGGGACCACCGCAGCTCCTGGCGCTCGAAGGCGCCCTCGGTTCCGACGGAAAAATCGCGGCTTGGCGCACCGAAATGTGGATTCCGAAGGCGACGGCGAGCCTTCCGAATGTGCCGCTTCTCGGGCCGGATGCGGCGGGCGCGAAGCAGCCGATGGGCATCTCGACCGGGCTCATCAGTCAGAATGCGTCCCCGCCTTACGGGGTGAAGAATGTCGATGTGCTGGCGCATTGGTTGAAGGACGCGCCTTTACGTCCCTCCAACATCCGCGCGCCGGGCAAGATCGCCAACATCTTCGCGGTCGAGAGCTTCACGGATGAGCTCGCCGCGAAGGCACGCGAGGATTCGCTCGCCTTCCGCCTCAACTCGCTGGAGGACCCGCGCGGCGTCGAGGTGCTCAAGCGCGCCGCGGCGCTCCTTGGCTGGCAAGCGCGGCCTTCACCCGGGCCCGGCGGCCTCGGACGCGGCATTGCCTATGTTCATTACAAGGACAATGAGAACTACGTCGCGATCGCAATGGAGGTCGAGGTCGATCGACCGACAGGCGCCATCCACGTGCGACGCGTTGCTTGTGCGCATGATTGCGGGCTGATGATCAACCCTGACGGGGTGCGCTCGCAAGTCGAGGGCAACATCCTGCAGACGCTGAGCCGAGCCTTGTTCGAGGAGATCAAATTCGATCGCAAAGGTGTCACGAGCGCCGATTGGGCGAGCTATCCGATCCTCACCTATCCCGATGTGCCTGAGCTTCTCATTGACCTCGTGCAGCGGCCCCACGAGCCTCCGCTCGGGGCAGGCGAGGCCTCGGCCGCGCCGGTGGCCGCGGCGCTCGCCAACGCCGTTCACGATGCCTGCGGCATCCAGCTGCGCACCGTGCCCTTCACGCGCGAGCGGGTGCGCA
Organism: Hyphomicrobiales bacterium; assembly: GCA_019247605.1. Taxonomy (GTDB): domain Bacteria; phylum Pseudomonadota; class Alphaproteobacteria; order Rhizobiales; family Beijerinckiaceae; genus GAS188. The sequence continues at coordinate 2,792 of JAFBAS010000128.1, read as the reverse complement.
CGGCTCTTTCGGGAGAGGGAAAATCGGGCTGATGCGTCATTCCGGCGATCGAGAATGGAAAGCGGGCCGAGAGCTCATGACCATCGATTTTGCCAGTAGGTGAGAGATGCCCGTCTCCCGCATGCCCCTCGTGCGAGCCTCGCTCTCCGGCGTGGCGCTGGAGGTGGTCGTGGCCGATATCACCACACTCGAGGTCGACGCGATCGTCAACGCGGCGAACACCTCGCTTCTCGGGGGCGGCGGCGTCGACGGCGCGATCCATCGTGCGGCCGGTAAGGAGCTCCTGGCGGAGTGCCGCGAGCTTGGCGGCTGCCAAACGGGCGACGCGAAGATCACGCGCGGCTATCGCTTGCCGGCGATATGTCATTCACGCGGTTGGCCCGGTGTGGGGCAAGAACGAGCAGCGCTGCGATCGACTGCTTGCGTCCTGTTATGAAAGCGCCCTTGCACTTGCACGCGAGAAGGCGCTCGCCTCGATCGCCTTTCCGGCCATTTCGACGGGTGTCTATCGTTTCCCGCCGGATCGTGCCTCAAAGATCGCAGTCGATGCAGTAAAGGCGCACATCGAGAACGGCCGCGACTCCCTTTGTCGCATCCTCTTCTGCTGCTTTTCCGAAGAGGCGGGAGAGCACTATGTGAGGGCCTTCGAGGCGAGCGGGATCGAGCGTTCCTTGCAGTGACTCGCCCCTCATTGGCCAGGGCGCGTAAACGTGCCGGATCTGGCACCTCTCGTTCATTCGCATTTCGACAAGCTGGTGAGCGCATGTCATTATGGGTTGAGACTCGTTCGAGGCGTGTCCCTCTCCATCAGATGTGAACTTCGCGCGTGACAACGAATTCCGGTTCCACTCTTCCGCAATCCATCGATGCGACATTGAAACTTCTCAAAACGGGGGGTTACGTCGGGGATCGCGCGCTCGCCACCGTGCTCTTTTTGGCGCTCAAGCTCGGCAGGCCGCTTTTCCTCGAAGGGGAAGCGGGCGTCGGCAAGACAGAGATCGCCAAGGTGCTCGCCGCTACGCTCGGCCGAAAGCTGATCCGCCTGCAATGCTATGAAGGCCTGGACGTCTCGTCGGCCGTCTATGAATGGAATTACGCCGGGCAGATGATGGCGATCCGCCTTGCGGAAGCCGAAAGCGCGGATGTGGGCATCGACAGAAAGCGCATCGAGGAGGATGTCTTCTCGGAGCGCTTTCTCGTGAAGCGTCCGCTGCTCCTGGCGCTCGAGCCCGATGTCGCGGGCGTGCCTGTGCTGCTGATCGACGAACTCGACCGCACCGACGAGGCGTTCGAGGCCTATCTCCTCGAGCTCCTCTCGGATTTCCAGGTCACGGTGCCCGAGCTCGGGTTGATCAAGGCGTCCCATCCCCCGATTGTGATCATCACCTCCAATCGCACCCGCGAGATCCATGACGCGCTGAAGCGCCGCTGCCTCTATCACTGGCTCGACTACCCTTCCGCCGAACGCGAGCTCGCGATCGTGCGGGCGAAGGCCCCTGGGATCGGCAAACGCTTGGCGAGTGAGCTTGTCGCCTTCGTCCAGGCGATCCGTAAGGAAGATCTGTTCAAGGTACCCGGTGTCGCCGAGACGCTTGATTGGGCTTCCGCTCTTGCCGAGCTCGACGCGGTCGCGCTCGACCCGACCGAAGTTTCCGACACACTTGGCGTGCTCCTCAAATATCAGGACGATATTGCGAAGGTGCAGGGAGGGCGCGTCGCCGAGCTCATCCAGGAGGCGAGGGCGGCCGCGCGCAGTACATGAGAGATGATCTATATACGCGTGTCTTCGCGTATGTTAGAGCGATGGCTCCATCAAGCAAGATACCAGCGTTAGAGATACGCTTTGCTTATTGGATAGGTTCACAAAACGGCCTGTGTATCTCCGGGAAGATTGGTAGAGAATAAGAATTGTCTCTTTTCAGGTTTGTAAAATGCCGGCTGAATTTCAGCACTCTGGGGGACGAGGGAAGGTCATGAGGGAAAAAGACGGAAATCTGGTAAGTGAGCTTAGAGCTTTGAGCCGCGATGACGATGTCGCCAGGCAGCTGTTCGAATGGGCGGCCAATCGCGAGAGGGACGGCGCAAAAACCCTGATCTATAAGGTCTGCGCGGTCTGCCGATGCCAAAAGCGGGACGCGGAAAAGTTGTTCAAGGTCCTCCATCAGCTCGGGGTCGGAAAACATATAGCGGGCCGTCGCGGTGAAAAATCTCGTATAGTATGGAACTACAGTTTGAAGAGTATCGGAAGGGTAGCATTGGGGCGAGATAGCTACCTGGAGAAGGGCAGAATTAAAGGACGAGTCAGTAACAGCGATGATGTCGACGCGCCGAGGTCCGCGACAGAGCGCGCCACCGGCTCGAGGCCGAACGGAGAGTTCGTTTTGAGCCTGGGAGAAGCAAAAGAGGGGATCGCGAGGAAATTTGATATTCCGGTTTCAGCGATCGAGATAACCATAAAAATTTGATTTCAGAAAAGTGGACGAAAATCATCTGGCGGATAATGTCGCGTATTTTGCGCGCGCGCTGCGCAGGGCGGGCTTGCCGGTTGGGCCCGGCACCGTGCTCGACGCGCTCGCGGCCATCGAGGCGGCGGGGATCGGCGGTCGGGATGATTTCTACTGGACACTGCACAGCGTTTTCGTGACGCGCCATGAGCACAGCCCGCTCTTCGAGCAGGCCTTTCACATCTTCTTTCGACGACGCGGCCTTCTCGAGAAGATGATCGCCGCAATGAGCCCGATTGCCCCTTCGCTCGCAGCCGAACAGCGAAAGCAGGAAGCGGGCGCGCTTCG
>JAFBAS010000008.1 GCA_019247605.1 Hyphomicrobiales bacterium | reverse complement strand
TTCGATCCGCCCCTGAGCAGATCGCAAGTCGAAAATCAGATTCACCCCTTCTTCGTAACCGAGTTCCTTTAGCCGCTCCTTCACAAACGCCGATTCGTTTGTGCCGGCCAGGGCCAAATAGGCGATGCGGTAAGTTCTCCGCGCGCCCTGTGAGCGTCCCTCGAGCGGCCAAGCGATTGCGCCGCCAATCGCAGCAATGAACTCTCGCCGCTTCATTCGATCATCCCATCGCGCACAAACTGCCCGCGAGAATCTCGAATCCGCGAGTCCGGCGGTTTCCGGCTCCCTCACTCGATCTGCATCCGGACGCCCTTGGCGCCGTTCAGCAGTCTCTTCAAATGGAAACCGGCGAGAGGATCGTCGGCGTACTGCCCGACCAGGGCCGCGAAGGCCGGCATCGCTCCGGCGTCGCCTGCCTCCAGCTTTGCGAACGCTTCGTTGTATTGCGCCGTCATCGGGGTTTCGAATTTTGACGCCGGCACAGGTTCAAAAGCGCGAAGCGGCTCGCTTCGCCCGCGTAGCATCAGATCGCCGATCGGGCGTCCCTGAAATCCCTTCGTGGCTTCGGCGATCACGGCACTGGCGCAAATCCGCGTTCCCAGAAACTTGTTCGCCGTCTCGAGCCGCGCCACCGTATTGATCGTGTCGCCATAGGCAGTGTAGTCGAAGAAACGATTGCCTCCGAAATTGCCGACCAGCGCCGGGCCGGCGTGAACGCCGATGCGCGTCGACCCGAAACTCACACCTTTTTCTTTCCAGCGCTCGCGAAATTGTTCCGACCACGCGTCGAGATCCTGGACGCATGCGATGGCGCGCGTCGCGTAGTCCGGCTGGTCCCCGGGAGCGTTGAACAGCACCTGGATCGCATCGCCGATCACTTTCGCAACCGTTCCTTCATGCTCGAAAACGACGTCGGTCATGCCGCTCACATATTCGTTGAGCAGAGTGCTCAGCATCTCGGGCGCGGTCGTTTCGACGAGCGAGGTAAATCCGGCGATGTCGGTGAAAATCGCCGCAACCGTGCGCCACTGAACCTCGATGCCGCTGCCTTCGGACGTCGCGAGCCTCGCGGCAATTTGTGGCGAGAAATACCGTGACAAAGAGGCATGCGCGCGCTCGGCTTCCGCTTGGCGGCGGCGGGCGTCGCGTATCATCCGGACATGGCGCAGCGTCTTGCCGATCGTCGCTTCGAGATCGTTGAAATCGATCGGCTTGGTGAGAAAATCGAACGCTCCGCGGTTCATCGCGATACGGATATTGCTCATGTCGCCATAGGCCGAGACGATAATGGTGGATTTCTTGTCCTCGGCCTCCTGCAATTTCTGCAACAGCGACAAGCCATCCATCCGGGGCATATTGATGTCGGAGACCACCATGTCCACGTCCGGACGTTTCTCGATTGCCTGCAACGCTTCCAATCCGTCATGGGCGAATACGAAACTTACATCGCCTTCGCGAATCTGCTTGCGGAATTTTTGCAGGATGAGCGCCTCGAGATCGGGCTCATCATCGACGACGAGTATGGTCGCGGTCATGCGGCCTGCCCGAGCCGGACCTCGATTTCGTGCCGCAGCAAGGCAAAATCAATCGGTTTGGTCAGCAATCCCACTGCGCCGCGCTCAATCGCCCTGCGGCGCGTTTCGGCATCGCCATAGGCCGTGATCATGATGACGGGAACGTCCGGCCGCTCCGCACGCACCTTCGGCAACAAGTCGAGCCCACTCATTCCGGGCATGTTGATGTCCGAGAGTATCAGGATCAGCGAGGGATCCTTGATCTCGGCCACGCGACCGAGAGCTTCGTGCGCCGATAGAGCAAACTCCATCTTGAAGCGTTCGCTTTTGAGATCGCGACGAAACTGCTGACGAAAAAGGGCTTCAACATCCGGCTCGTCATCCACGACAAGAACATAGACGCTCAATTTCGTGCTCCAGAGTCTGTCCTAGCCGTCGAACGCGGCAAGCTAATAAGGGATTCGGTAGATGCACCAAGCTCGGTATTGGCGTCAATTTTTTCGTCATGTTGCTTCACGATGATGTCGCGGCCGAACGACGCGTTAGCCGATCTCGAAGCCGTTTCCGCAGCGCCGACCTACCCTGCGCCCGGTGCGCGCTCGGCAGTGGGCGCCCTGCTACAGCACAAGGTATAGCCATAGCAGCGCCACGCTAGGTGCAGCATTTGGAAAACATTGCGCATATCGCAGCGACCATATAGTTTCTTAGACTAGAGGCCGAGCGACTAGGAGTAGCCTTGGAACGAGACGAACTCGAGCGCCTAGCCGGCTGCCGGTTGCGGTTGAGCTTCGAGGACATCGTGAACCATCCTCGGCTGCCGGAGGCACGACGCGCCTATCTCGAGAGCTTCTCCAAGTTGTATGAAGGCGATCCGTTTCTGGTCCGGCTTCTACTGCAGGCCGGCCGGTTTTTTGTCTTCCACAATGCGGCGGTGCTCGAAGCCGCGCAAGATAGGTTGCGACGCGAAACCTGGTTCACGGTCGCTGCCCTGAAGCGCCAATTGGCCTTGTTCGGATATGCGAGCGCGCGGCAGGTGGATCATCTACTGGAGCGGCTCTGCGCGGTTGGATTCATCGAGCGGAGTCGCTCGCCGGAAGACGGGCGTGTGCGGCTGCTCGCGACGACCGAGAAACTGCGCTCGCATCACACGCAATGGCTTGCTACGCATGCCGTTCCGCTCGCCAGGCCCTACCCCAAGCATGGCTATGGCCCGTTGCTGTCGCGAGATCGTCTCTACCATGTCCTCCATTGCCGCGCATCCCTGCCATTTCATCCGGTCGCCGCGCGCCTCATGACGACGCTGCCCGACACGCTGCTGTTTTTTGCTCACGCAGCGGGGCCGCTGATCCAGAATGCGGTGCTCAAGGCGGCCATGGACGCTGCCAATCCCGCCGCCGCAATTCCCTACATCGAGGTTGCCGAACGGTTCGGCGTTTCCCGAACCCATGTCCGCAACTTGATGAATACCGCGCAATCGGCTGGTCTGGTCAAGATCGTCGGGCGTGGCGGCCGGAGCGTCGAAATTCTCCCCCGCCATTGGGTCAGCTATGACCGCGGCCTGGCCATCGGCATGTATCTGAACGACGCGGTCAATCTCGTTGCGATGCGGGAGTGGACGCAGCGGCAGGCCGAGGGTGTGGCACGGCGGCTTGCGCCTGTGATTGCGAATTAGCGAACGGACTCATCAAGGCGCGGTCACAGCCTGCGTTGCGGGCAGAAGTGGACATCAACCGGGCGACAACTCCCGAGTGCGTCGAAAGCGACGCCGAGCGGACTTGGACTGCGCTGCGCGAATTTCCGGTGCCCGAGCAATCCGTCGCTTACGCTTGGGATGAAACATCGGGCTTGGAGGTTAAATGCGACGGCGCGAATTCCGCAGATCGCAAGTCTGTTCGAAGACCTCATATGCGCAAAGTTTTCCGAACGCATCTCGTCGGAAAACGATACGACTCGTTCGACCGGTCGACATTGTCTGCTGGTCGATTCTCCTTCGATCCCTTTTCGTGAGAGAATCCTACTGTTCGAACTCAAGCCTGCACGCATAGCTGAGGCAGCGTGCAAGCTGCAATTAGCGTACCAATCAGGAGAGAAAGTAGCGATGAAATACAGAACTAAAATTACTGCGGCCGTCGCGGGCGGTTTCGCTCTTGGCGCGGGCGTTTCGAGCGTTTTGTACGCGCAAGCCAAGCCGCCCGCTTACATAGTGGCCGAAATCGACGTCAAGGATCAGGACGGCTATGGCAAGGATTTTCTGCCAAAGGCCCAGGCTTTGATCAAGGATGCGGGCGGCAAATACCTCGGTGGCGGCACTAACAAGGCGACCGGCCTGGCAGGAGCCCCGCCGCCCAATCGCGTGGTACTGCTCCAGTTCTCTGATACGGACGCCGCCAAGGCATTCTACGCCAAACAGGAAAGGCTCGAGGCGGATGTTGGAAAAAAATATGCCAGCTTTCGCGCCATCGAGATCGAAGGCGTCGACCAGAAATGACGGGACTCGGCGCGTGCATGCCGCTTTTTCGGAAACCGGTGCCGCCGATCTTCCCAAACGATCGTAATCGATTTTGCAGGTGGAGCGGAGAATAAACCTAAACACGGCGCGTGACCTCGGCCTTATCCTGCCTACGTCCATGCTCGCTCGTGCCGACGAGGTGATTGAATGAAGCGGCTGCGAGAGCAGTTGAAGGCAGCCCGGCTGCAGCAGGAGGCCAGCGCTGAAGTCCTGCGTGCCATCGCCAATGCGGCGGGTGATGCGGCCGGCGCGCTGCAGCTGATCGCCGAGACGACTGCACGCCTGTTTGGCGCTTACAGCGTCTCTATCCGTGTGGCAGAGAACCGCCAGTGGGCCGGCGTGTTTCACGTCGGCGAAGGCGCCCAACGGATCGCCGCCGCCGTTCCGGCCACTCTTCTTACGATCGATGCCGACAACATGCCGGGGATTGTGTTTCGCGAGAACCGGCAGATCCACATACCCGATCTCGAGCACCTGGATCCGGCCTATGCTCACTGGCCGGGGACCAAGCCTGCCCTCGAGGCCGGCACCCGCGTGATCTCGGGTACGCCGCTGCGGCGTGGCGGCGAGGCGGTTGGTGTGCTCATCATCCATCGCAACCAGCTGCTGCCATTCACGCCCGAAGAACTTGCCCTGCAGCAGAGCTTCGCCGACCAGGCTGTGATCGCGATCGAGAACGCGCGCCTGTTCAACGAAACAAAAGAGGTGCTGGAGCGCCAGACAGCGACTGCGCAAGTGCTTAAAGTGGTCGCCGGCTCAGTCGCCGACGCCGCTCCAGTATTTGAGAAGATTCTCGATATTTGTAAGCGGCTGATCACCTGCACCGATGTTGCGGTATTGACCATCGGGGCTGACGACCTCGTCCATCTTGGCTCGACCCGCGGCTCGTACGGGACCGAGGTAGCCAGGAATTTCAGGCCAATCCCGATCGAGCGGAGCATTATCGCACGTGCCGTCGAACAACGTCGTACGATTCACGTTCCCGACGCTATCAATGGCGATGACGTACCGGACGTCGTGCATCGAATGGCCCTGAAGAGGAAGTTCAATTTCTCTTGCCTGATTGCACCGATGATTTGGAAGGAGCGTTGTGCCGGGGCCTTCTTCGTGGTCCGTACTTTCGACAAGCACCAAGCGACACCGTTCGCGCCCAAAGACATTGCGCTCCTTGAGACATTTGCCGATCAGGCCGTCATCGCGATCGAGAACGCGCGGCTGTTCAACGAGACCAAGGAATTGCTGCAGCGACAGACTGCGACCACGGACATCCTCAAGGTGATCGCTTCGTCTCCGGCGGACCTGCAACCCGTGTTCAGCGCAATTGCGGAGCGATCGAATCAGCTGCTCAATGGGCACTCGGCGGCCGTTTGGCGAGCCATCGACGACATAATGCATCTGGTTGCATTTACGTCCACCGATCCTTCGGGCGACGAAGCTCTGCGGCGGCTGTCGCCAATGCAGCGCAATCGCTTTCCCGCGCTCAAGGTGGTGCTTGAAGTCGGCGGCATCCTGGAGATTGCCGACACGGAAGACATCCGCGTCTCGCTCGCACGGGATGAAAAGGAGCGCGTCCGCGAGGTCGCCCGCGCAAGGGGCTACCGTAGCCAAGTTTTTGTGCCCCTGTTCAAGGACCGGCAAGGGATTGGATTCATCACCGTTACGCGGAAGGCGCCCGGTAAATTCTTGCCAAAACATGTCCAGCTTTTGCAAAACTTTGCTGACCAGGCGGTCATCGCCATCGGCAACACCGAGCTGTTCAACGAGGTGCAGCAGCGTACACGAGAGCTTGCAAAGTCGCTCGACGATCTTCGCGCCGCCCAGGACCGCCTTGTGCAGACGGAGAAGCTCGCGTCCCTTGGCCAGCTCACCGCCGGCATCGCGCACGAGATCAAGAACCCCCTCAACTTCGTCAACAACTTCGCGGCGCTCTCAGCTGAGTTGACGGATGAACTCAACCAAACCTTGGCGCCCGCCCAGCTCGATGAGAAGATGCGCCGCGACGTTGACGAACTGACTGGGACGTTGAGGTCCAACTTGGACAAAGTGGTCCAGCACGGCAAGCGGGCCGACTCGATTGTCAAGAACATGCTGCAGCATTCGCGCGAGAGCTCCGGCGAACGCCGCTCCCAGGACCTCAACGCTTTGGTGAGCGAAAGCCTGAACCTGGCCTATCATGGGGCTCGGGCCGAGCGCTCCGACTTCAACATCACCCTCAAGCAGGACCTCGATCCCAATGCTGGGACGGTGCAGGTGTATCCGCAGGAACTGACCCGGGCACTGCTGAACCTGATTTCCAACGGGTTCTATGCGGCGATCAGGCGAAAGACAGACACAAAGGGCGAGGCGTTCGAGCCCATGTTGATCGCAGCAACAAAAGTCGCTGGCGACGCTGTCGAAATTCGAATCCGCGACAACGGAACGGGTATTACGAAGGAAGTCAGGGAAAAGATTTTCAATCCTTTCTTCACCACCAAGCCGACAGGAGAAGGAACGGGGCTCGGCCTATCGATGACCCACGACATCATCGTCAAACAGCATGGCGGCCGAATAGATGTCGAGACCGCGCCGGGGGAATTCACCGAGTTCATTGTCACCTTGCCGCGGCAACGAACCGTGCCGGCCTGAAATCCGAATGAACGCTTCCGGCCTGTTCCTGCCGAATTCCTGATCAGCTATTCGGTCACTATCGAGACCCCCGCCAGCGGCGGCAAGGGCATGCGCATGCGCTTCGGCGCGAGGAGGTCGCGGAGGGCTTCACGCGAGCCCGATCGGAAGGGAATCCTCGTTCGAGGATGCGTCATGCACGACAAGAACATAGCCGCTCAACGTCGTTCTCCGGCCTGGGTCCTGGCCGTCGAACGCGGCAGGCTGATAATGAATTCGGTAAATGCACCAAGCTCGGTGTTGACGTCGATTTTTCCACCATGCTGCTTCACGACGATGTCGTGGCTCATCGACAGCCCGAGCCCCGTGCCTTCGCCGGCGGGTTTCGTCGTGAAGAATGGATTGAACATCTTCTCCCTGACTTCCGCCGGGATTCCGGTGCCGTTGTCGCGGATTCGGATCTCGACCTCGCTGCCCAGGCTTTTCGTGATGACCGTCAATGACGGCTCAAAACCTTCGTCGCCGGTTTCCTTGCGCTTGCTGGCGGCATAAAAACCGTTGGAAATGAGGTTGAGAAACACCCGCGTGATCTCCTGCGGGTAAAGCTCGATCATACCGGCAGCGGGATCGAAATCACGCTTCAGCGTAATATTGAAGCTGGAATTCTCAGCGCGTGCGCCGTGATAGGCGAGATTGAGGCTCTCCTCGACGATCGCGTTGATGTCGGCCGGCCGAATTTCGCCGGAACCCTCGCGTGAATGCAGGAGCATGTTCTTGACGATCGAATCGGCGCGCTTGCCGTGCTGCACCACCTTTTGCAGATTGCCTTTGAGCATCTGCGCGATCTCGTCGATCTCCTCGCGCACCTTGCCGTCGAGGTCCTTCGATTCCAGCACCTCCTTCAGCTCGTCGAGCAGTTCGACCGACAACGCCGAGAAATTGTTGACGAAGTTGAGCGGGTTCTTGATCTCATGCGCGATGCCGGCGGTGAGCTGGCCGAGCGAGGCCAGTTTCTCGGTCTGCACCAGGCGATCTTGTGCGGTGCGCAAATCATCGAGCGATTTGGAAAGCTCGCGCGTGCGCTGCTGCACCTCGTTGAACAGCTCAGTGTTGCCGATCGCGATCACCGCCTGATCCGCGAAGGTCCTGAGCAATTGCACATGATGCTCGGCGAAGCTGCCCGCCTCGACGCGGGTCACCGCGATGAAGCCGATCGACACCCCCTTGTTCATCAGCGGAGCGAACAGCATGCTGCGGAAACCGCGCGCACGGCCGATATCCTTGATCTCGTCCGTCAAGACCTCGACGTCCGGAACTTGCGTGACCTCGCCCGATTGAGCCATTCGAAAGGGAGCGAAATCGGCGACCGGACGAGGAAAAGTCGAGGTCAAGATTTTGTCCGCTTCCGGTGCGGTCGGTGTGAACGCTTCGAGATGGGTCTGTCCATCGATGAAACGGAAGACGGTGCTGGAGAAGCCCGCGACCAGGCTTTTCGCCCGGCTCGCTATCGCCTCGAAGACCGGCCTTGTGTCTGTCGGCGAACCGGCAATCACGTTCAGAATGTCCGATGTCGCGGTCTGCCGTTCCAATGCTTCCTTGGTCTCGTTGAAAAGCCGTGCGTTTTCGATCGCGATCACCGCTTGGTCGGCGAAGGTTTGCAGAAGCTCGATCTGGCGCGGGGTGAAAGCCCGGACCTCCTGTCGTGTCAGGGTAAAGACGCCAATCGTTTCGCCCCCGCGCCTCAGCGGGATGCCGAGATTCGTCCGAAACCCACCTAGCCGCTGATACTCACGTGCGAGGGCGCTCCGGGTCTGGTCTGCAAGCACGTCAACGACCTGGACTATTCCACCGGATTGCGCGGCGCGGGTCGTCGTGCTGGCATTATCCATTGGAAATGGATTGGCCTTGGCAAAGGCCTCGAACTCGGGGGAGAAGCCGTAATTGGAGGCCAAGCGATAGCTGTTCTTCTTTCGGAGAAAGATAATGCCCTTCTCGGCTTCGCAGAGTTTGGCCGCCGAAGCGAGAAGCGTTTTGAGAACGCTTTGGAGATCGAATGCCGAGCGGCTGATCACCTTGAGCACCTCGGCGGTCGCGGTCTGCTGCTCGAGCGATTGCTTCAGCTCCGACGTCCGCTGCTCGACCTTGTGCTCGAGATCGGCGTAAGACTCTTGCAGACGAGCGCCCATCTCGTTGAACTGGTCGGCAAGTCCCTCGAGCTCGTCGCCCGTCGTGATCGAGATCCTCTGCCCGAAATCGCCGCCACCGATGCGTTCGGCACCGGCGCGCAGCGCCTGGATCGGACCGACCATGCGGCGCGCCAGGAATATTCCGGCGAGCACCGCAAAAAGCGAGGCGGCCGCCAGCACCAACGCAAGTCGCTGCAAGGCGGCGTAAAGCGACCCATAGGCTTCTTCCACCGGCAGCTCGACGAACATCGTCCAGCCAAGCGGCGCAATGGGCGCGGAGGCCGTCAGCACCTCCTGACCTTGAATATTCTTGGCTCCTTGCAGCGATTCGGAATCGGCATCGGACCCACCGGCCTGCGCCGCCTGCACCTGCGGCAGCTTCGACATGTCGGTGTTGCGCAAAACGAGACTGATGTCCGGATGGGCGATCAGCCGTCCGGCCGGACCCACCACATAGGCATGGCCATGCTCGCCGACCTTGATCTGTGACACCACGTCCCAGATCAGCTTGAGATTGACCTCGGCAATGCTCACACCGGCATCCTTGCGGGTTCCGGCGAGCGACAGGGTCATGTAGGGCTCGGAATCGCGTCGGAAATAGACCGGTCCATAATAGACCTTGTGGGCTTGCGCCTCGCTGAATTTCGAGTCTTGGGAAAGGTCGAGCCCGCTGTCGACAACATCCATGGCGAGCCGCGAAACCCTGAGCCGCTCCTTGCCGGTCGAGTCGACCTGCGCGAGTTCGGTGATGGCCGGCACCTGCCGCAGCAATCGCAGCGCATCGAACCGTCGTTGTTCGATCGAGCCTGCCGACCACGGAAGCTGCGTCGTCCAGCCGAGCTGGTTTTCGATCTCCTTGATGAATTGGCCGATTTTGGCCGCCGCCGCCTCTGCCTGTTCGTGCTGGATGCGGATCAAGGCCGCCTTGTGTTCGCGATAATAGAAGAAGACCTCGAAGATGCCATTGGACAACAGCGCGATGGCGACGACCGCGACGAACAGCGCGACGTATTTGGTGAAGAGCCGGGTGCGTGTCCGTGCCCCGAAAGGCTTGCTCGCGGACGGCTCGGTACGCGCCGCAGCCCTGGCCGCGACACCTCCCGGATCGGAAGGGGGGTGAACGGAGATGCTCATTCTGGCTCTTTAGCAATTAGATTTGGCCTTGTCTTGCCGCGCTACGAGATGTCCAAGAACCGCAGCCGACAAGGTAAGGCTCAGCCGTAAAGCCATGTCCTGATGAAATCATTCGATCGCCTCATCGGCGCCTCACCAGGCCAAAACGGCGCCTCACTCGATCACCTCGTCGGCGCGGAGAAGGAATGATTCCGGGATCGCAACGCCAAGCGCCTTGGCTGTCTTGAGATTGACGACCAATTTGAACTTGCTCGGCTGCTCGACGGGAAAATCGGAAGGCTTGGCGCCGCGCAACAATCCGACAAGCTTTGGCGTTACCATATCCACGTATAGGGCGACGAAGCTCGGGCCGTAGGCCGCAAAGCCACCTTCCTTGGCCTCTTCCGGAAACTGGTAAATGGCCGGCAGACGAAGCTCGGCGGCACGTTGCATGATGACCCCCCGGAAAGCGTAGAAAACGGGCGAGGCCAGCACATTCAATGCGGTGGCGCCCGACTCTTTTGCCGCCTCGATGGCATTCCCGATCTCTTCCGATCTTGTGACGGGTTGCACCAGGAGCTCGACATTCCGTGCGCGCGCCGCCTCATGCAGAGCCTGAAGCGGCGGCGCTCCGGTTGCGCGGGTGTCGGCAAGCACGCCCAAGCGCTTCAACCCGGGCAAGGCATCAATGAGGAGTTCCTGCCGCTTGCCGTCGAGCTCGGTCGAGAAGATGCTCACACCTGTGAGATTTGTGTCAGGCCGGGCCAGCGATCTCACCAATCCCGACCCCGCCATGTCCTCGGTCACACCCACAATTGGGATCGTTGAGGTCACCTGCAGCAAGGCCGATATTGCAAGATCTCCGCTGGCATAAAGGACGTCGGGCTTCCCCTCGACGAGCTCTCTTGCGAGCTCCGGCATTTTGTCGACCTGCTGCGCAAAAGCGCGCCAATCGACGATCAGGTTTTGGCCCTCGATGAAGCCGGCGCGGCGGAGAGGTTCGAAAACGGGAAAATAATTATTGCGTGGACCGCTGCCGAGAAACCCGAGGCGATAGATACGGCCAGGCTCCTGCGCCCTCGCCCCGAAAGGCCAGGCAGCGGCGCTCCCGAGAAGACCGATAAACTTGCGGCGTCTCATTATTTCTCCAACCCATGGGTTCGTAGAACTCAAATTGAGCGATAGAAGGGATCGAAGTCTCCTGGTAGCGCACGGCAGTCGATTGTCGAACGTAAGCGGGTGCGAGCCCTTAGCTCTAACGATCACGCGAGTGGGACGAACTGTTAACAGGCAGACTATAGTCTGCCTAGCTGTGCTGTTGACAAACTAGACTAAACCGCTTTTGCGTCCGCCGTGGCCGGGGACTCGGCAGGCCATTGCCTTTAGAGGTGGACGAATGAGGCGGCGCGAATTTATCGGCTTGTCTACTGGTGTGTTGATATCGTGGCCCCTTGGCCTCAGGGCTCAACAAACGCGCAAAGTGCCGGTAATCGGATTCCTCACGCCCGGGTTTTCAAATGCCACCGATCCGGGAGCGGCCATCGTAGGGCTTAGGGATGCCTTGCGCAAAGAGGGTTATTCGGACGGCGAAACCATCAGGATTGAGCCTCGTTGGGCGGAGGGTAAACCTGAAACCCTTCCGGGATTTGCGCAGGAGCTCGTCGGGCTCAAGGTCGACATCCTGGTGGCTACTGCTCGTCCTTCTATAGAGGCGGCAAAAGCTGCGACAAAAGATATTCCCATCGTTGCAGTTGATCTCGAAACCGACCCCGTCGCCAGCGGTTACGTGGCTAGTCTGGCCACGCCGGGCAAAAACATTACCGGCCTGTTTTTGGATGCTCCGGGTCTGACCGGCAGATGGCTTCAGTTAGTAAGAGATGTCGCACCAGACGCGCGAAAGATCGCCGTCCTTTGGGACGCCAACACAGGCGAATTTCAACTTCGTGCGTTGACCGACGCAGCCAAGACAGTGGCTATCGACCTTCAGGTGCTTGAATTTCGTAACGCCGCAGAAATGGAATCTGTGATCACGACCGGAATTAAAGAACGCCCCCAAGCGCTCATTTCGCTGGGATCACCAATCATCAACGCGCGAGCCAATCGCATCGCGGATATTACGACAACAAACCGCATACCTGCCGTCTCTATCTTTCGAAGTCTGCCAGACAGCGGTGGACTGATGTCGTATGGTCCGAACCTTCCCATTTGGTATCAGCATCTTGGTCGCTACGTCGCCACCGTTATTAAGGGAGCCAAACCCGCTGAAACGCCGGTGTACAGACCGACTGACTTTCAATTAGTCCTGAACTCGAAAGCCGCCAGCGCGACCGGCACAACATTTTCACCGAATCTGCTGGCGCAAGCGAACGAAGTGCTCGAGTAAAATCTCCTTCATTCGATCACCTCGTCGGCTCGGGCGAGCAGGGATGCGGGCATAACAAGGCCGAGGGCGCGCGCGGTCTTGAGATTGATTTTGAGCTCGATCCGTTCGACCTGTTCGACGGGAAGGTCGGCCGGCTTTTCGCCCTTCAGGATGCGATCGACGTAGCTCGCAACGTGCCGCCACATCTCGAAGAGGTCGGTGGCATATGACATCAGTCCCCCTTGCTCGACGGCGAAGCTGAAAGGGTAGATTGCGGGCAGGCGGTGTTCCGCGGCGAAGGAGATGACCCGCGTGGTCAGCGATTCCAGCGAAGGGTCGGTGGTCAAGGCGAGCCCGTCAAACGCGCCATTCGCGATCGATGCCAGGCTTTGCTCGATTTCCTCGGCGTTTGCGCGGAAGAGAGACAAATCGACGCCCAGCGCTTGCGCGGCGGTTTTCATTCGCTCGATTTCCGCACTCGTCGAAGGACTATCTAGATTCCGAAGTACCGCCACCCGCGTGAGCTTCGGCAGGGCGTCTTTCATCAACTCCAGCCACTTCGCGCTGTAATCGCTTGCGAGGATCGACATTCCGGTCGCATTGCCGCCGGGCCGGTTGAGACTCGCCACGATTCCGGCCTTCACCGGATCACCGCTGACGAAGACGATTGGCACGGTCGAGGTCGCGCGCCGTGCCGCGAGCGTCGCAAAGGAGCCGGGCGTTACGAGCAGGTCGACCTTCTGCGCCAGAAGCTCGGAGATGAGCGTCGGCACCCTGGCGCCGTCGTCATCGGCGTAGCGCTCTTCGAGTGTGATGTTTCGTCCGATCTCGTAGCCCAGATCGGAAAGCCCCTTGCGCAGCCCGGCACCGCTGACGTTCGTGCCACGCCTGCCGACCCAGACATACCCGACCCGCGATATGGCCGCTGGTTGAGCATTCGCACCGAGCGGGCGAGCGACCATGGCTGTGCCAAGACCAAGAATGAAAATGCGCCGCCTCATGCTCTTCTCCGCTCACGTCATTTCGTCGTCGCGACGCGATAACGAGGCGAGGTCGTAGGGCCTGCGAGACGAGCCCAGGACGATCCACCCGGATCATCAAGAGCTGACACCCGCCTTCTCATTCGATCACCTCGTCGGCGCGCAGGAGAATCGCCTGGGGAATGGTCAGGCCGATTTCCTTGGCGGTCCTCAGATTCAAGACCAGCTCGAACGTTGTCGGCTGCTCGATCGGCAAATCCGCCGGCGAGGCGCCTTTTGCCAATTTTTGCACGTATTCGGCGGCGCGCGCGAATAAACCTGGCAAGCTCGCGCCATACGAAACGAGGCCGCCGGCGTCGACCCAATCTCGAAAGGGGAACATTGCCGGAATGCGGTGCTCCACCGTGACACTCGCGATCCGCTGGCGGTCGCGAAAAAGCACACCCGAGGTGGGCAATATCAGCATGGTGCGAAAATCTGCCGGCACGCGTTCCCACGCGGACTCATAATTATAGGGTGGATCGCGCAGCTCCACGTCAAAGAGCCGTATCCCGAGATTTTCACCGGAGGTTTTCAAGGATTGGAACTGATCCGCGGAACCGCTATCCCAAAACACGGCCGCCGACTGCAGGCCCGGAATAAGTTGTTTTGCAATTTCCAGACGCTTGGCCGACAATTCGATTTGCTGGAAGAAGACGCCGGTGACATTGCCCGTGGGATGCGCGAGGCTCGTCACATACCCGCGAGCGAACGGATCATAATCGATTGCAATCATGACGATGGGCAAGTTCTTGGTTGCCGCCATCGCGGATTGCAAGGTCGTGTCCGGCCCCTGCGCGACGATGATATCGACATTGCGCCGCAGTACTTCTTCCATAGCCGCCGGGTATTCGGCCGGTGAAAAAACTTTCACGTAATCGACGGCAAGATTTTTTCCCTCCTCATAACCAAGCTCGCGCAAACGCTTCACGAAGGCGTCCATGAAGGGTGTGTTCTGCGGCAGAATGGAAGCCATTCCGAGCCGCAGCATTTTGCGTGATTGCGCCCGGACCGCACCCGGCGCAGCGCAGGTTGCCAGCGCGCCGCCGACGCAGACGATAAAATTTCGGCGCCTCATCGGACCAACCTTTCACCATGAACCGCACCAGTGATCACACCCCAGTTAGCGCGAAGTGCCATGGCTGTCTTCTTGCAATGTGTTCGGAGCCAATATTTGTGCCGTTCGCACGCGTGTTGAATGGCGCATGCGCCTCGATTTAGCGTTCCATCCTGCGAGAAATGGTGGCCGTTAGGATCGGTCAAGAGCCGAGCACACCCTTGGCGGCCAAGGCTTTGTCCACCCAGGAACGATCGTAGCGGCCGGCCGCGATATCGGCCTTCGCCTTCTCCTCGCGTTCGAATTGCTTGCGGGCGGCGGCAAGCACTTCGGGAGCAATGGCGGGCGAAAGCGCGACGACCCCGTCCTCGTCGCCCACCACGATGTCGCCGGGGTGAATGACGAGACCGCCGATGGTCACCGGCACGTGGATTTCGCCGGGGCCGTCCTTGTAGGGGCCCTTGTGAGTTTCGCCGCGGGCGTAGCAAGGGAAATCCGAATCGGCGAAGGCGGCGACATCGCGGATCGCGCCGTCGATGACGAAGCCCACGATGCCGCGGGAACGCGCGTAGAGCATCATGAGCTCGCCGACCAAGGCCTGGCTGATGTCGCCGCCGCCATCGACGACGAGCACGTCGCCGGGCGCGGCGTGGTTGAGCGCTTTGTGAATCATCAGGTTGTCGCCATGGCGTGTGCGCACCGTGAGCGCCGTGCCGACGAGCTTGCCGCGCGGGTTGTAGCGCCGCAAACCGACGGTGCCGCACATGCGGCTCATATTGTCGCTAAGATGCGCGGTCACGACATCGCGAAACTGCTCGAGGAATTCGGGCTTGGGCCGCGCGGGCGCCTTGTGAATGTGGAAGCCGATGGGCATGCAATTCCTCTTCGAGCCGATCACGAAATCCCCCACCTGTTAGGCTTATGCGACAAAGGTGGCGGATGCAAAACAAGCGAGCCTGAAGCGCAAGCGAAGTCAGGCGCGCGGGCAATGCTCGGGCTTGATATCGAGGAGGGGCGTGCCGTCGACGCAATCGAGGCCGCGCACGAAAAGGCGCGAGCCCTCGACGCGCTCGAGCACCACGATCGAGGAGGCGATCGGGTTCGGACGAACGGGCGAGCGCAACGCGAAAGTGCCGTGGATTCGATCGCCGTGCCGCGGGTTCTGCAGCACGAGGTCGCGGCGGGAAAGGTGCATCCAATAGAGAAGCTGGAGGCGCTCGCAGGTCTCGATTCCGAAGAGCGCCTCTCTCCAAGGTTCCGCGATGTCGACCCGGCACAACGGACCGGCAAGATCGCCACGCCTCGGACATTCGCCGCGCGTCGCCCAAGGGGTGAAGATGCGCCCGATGAAAAAAAGACTCGCCGATCCGGCAGCTGGCTCGACGCCGAGCGCCACCTCGCCCGGACGAAGATCGTCGGTCGGGGCAAGCCGCGGCTTTATTGTCATCTGAGCCCGTCCTCGCCCTTGATCTCATGCTTGGTGAGGCCGCCGACCCGGGCGAGCGGTCGTCCGGAAGCGGTGATCGCGATCGCGACGACGATCTCGTTGGAGCGCGGTGCGTCATTCACCCGCGCTTCGATGGCGTCGAAATGCGAGCGCACGAAGGCTGCATCCTTGTGGCCGAGAGGCACGTCGATCGCGGTTCCCATCCCGCCCATCTTCTTCGCCGAGGGGATGAGCGCCGGCCCCTTGCCGAGCGCTGCGCGCACGGGCGTCCCCATCTTCGGATGCAGCAAGGCGGCGGCGTGCTCGAGCTCGCCGTTTTCGCCGACGATGGCGGCCTTGCCGAAGCTTTCAGCCTTCCGGCCCTCGATGCCGAGTGCCGCAAGGCAGCGCTTGGTCAAAAGATCGCCGAGCTCGGCCCCGATCTCCGCGAGCGCCGAGAGATCGGCGGCAAAGCACCCGGCGAAGGGGTTCTCGATCACGGCGCAGGCGAGGGCGCGGCGTGTCGGCGGCGATACGTCCTGACCCGCCTCGAGGCAGGTCTCCTCGAGCGTCACCTGAAGCTTGCGGATGCGTGCGGCCATGACACGATCCTACACCCAGCCGCCATCGACAACATAATGCTGATTGGTGCAGGCGCCTGCCTCTTCGGACGCAAGGAAAACAACGAACTTCGCGATGTCCGGCGGGTAGAGTTTGCGCTTGAGGCATTGGCGCTGCATCAGCTCCGCCTCCGCTTGTGGCGTGAGCCAAAGCGAGAGCTGACGCTCAGTCATGATCCAGCCGGGGGCGACGGCGTTCACGCGGATGTTGAAGGGCCCAAAATCGCGCGCGAGCGAGCGCGTGAGACCCAAAACCGCGGATTTCGACGCGGTGTAGGCCGCCATTCCGCCTTGGCCGATCATCCATGAGGTCGAGCCGAAATTGATGATCGAGCCCGCGCCCTTTTGCTTCATGTCCGAAAGGACGGCTTGGGCGGCGAAGAACTGATGCTTCAGATTGACGGCGATTCGCCCGTCCCAATATTCTTCGGTGACCTCTTCGGCCTTGTGCCGTTCATCATGGGCCGCATTGTTCACGAGCACGTCGATCGGGCCTTGCGCGGCACGGACCTTGTCGATGCTCGCGCGCAGGGCCTTGGTGTCGGTCACATCGCAAGGCTCGAAATGGACGGCGTGCCCCGCCTTTCGTAACTCACCGAAGAGCGTCGCGGAGGCTTCCTTGTTGATGTCGAGGAAACCCACCTTGGATTTTTGACGCGCAAAAGCGCGCACCATCGCCTCGCCGATGCCGCTCCCTCCTCCCGTGACGAGAACACTCTTGTTCTCGAGATCGGGATAGATTGCGCCAGGGGAGCTCGTCGCCATGCGGTCCTCGGGAACGGTTCGCGCTCGCGGCTGGGCCCAAACCAGGCCGCATTACGAGCTTTCTTCCGAGAGAGGGGACGAACCCATCCCTGTCAAGCGGAGCGCCGGCGGGCACTCTCGTCGATTAGGTTGCATAGCAGAGGCCCGAAATTGCCAGGGCGAAGCCGAAACAAACCGATGTCAAATGGCGTATCTCCACCGCATCCCCCGGTGACCATCCCCCCTCCAGGTCGCCGGATGATGACCACTTTGACCCGCAATGGTTCGCCCTTGCGGGTCGCTTTGTCTCTGACTTCATTGACCTTTTTCCACCCGGCTCGCCGCTTTGAGGCCTGGGACTGCTCGGCAGTCATGCGCGACGGCGCTTGCCTTTGTCCGTCTAAGCGGGCGATTGGCGCGCGTCGCATCACGATCGATTCCAGGCTGCGATTCCCGTGAGGCCCGGTACCGGCCGCGAACCTGAGGGTCCCGAATTTCATGGCAATCTCCGCCGAACGCTTGATACCGCCGGCCTTCGTATTTCTTTGGTCGACCGGGTTCGTCACGGCGCGCCTTGTCTCCGGATACAGCGAGCCTTTCACCTTCCTGATCTGGCGCTTCGCCATTGCGGGCGTAGTTCTCGCTCTGGTTGCCGGCTTCGCGCGCGTGCGCTTTCCACGCCAGGGCCTCAGGCTCGCGACGCCGATGGTGGCGGGGGTGCTCATCCACGGCACCTATCTCGGCGCCGTGTTCTGGTCGGTGAGCCGAGGCTTGCCAGCGGGCGTTTCCGCGTTGATCGCGAGCCTGCAGCCGATCCTTACCGCGGCTTTGGCGCGGCCCTTCCTCGGCGAGACGGTGAGTTTGAAACGCTGGTGCGGCATCGCGGCCGCGGCGCTCGGAGCGCTGCTCGTGATCTCGCCCAAGCTCGGCCTTGCAGGAGAGGGGGCGATCCCGCCCGTGCCGGCGATGATTTGCGGGCTCGGCATGGTGAGCCTCACCTTCGGCACGCTTTTCCAGAAACGATTCGGCGGCGAGCTCGATGCCCGCGCCGGAACCGCCTTGCAATATGCGGGCGCCTGTCTCGTGCTCCTGCCCTTCGCGCTCGTGCTCGAGCACGGCAGGCTCGACCCGGTCCCGCAGGTCGTCTTCGGCCTTGCCTGGTCGATCTTCGGCATGTCGATCATCGCGATCCTGATGCTGCTCCACATGATCCGCAAGGGCGCCGTCGCGGCGGTGTCGTCGCTTTTCTTTCTCGTGCCCGCGATCTCCTCGCTGTTGGCCTACCTGATGTTCGGCGAGACGCTCAGTCCCGTCCAGATCATTGGCCTTGTGCTCGCCATCGGGGGTGTTTTGATCGCAAGCCGAGGCTGAGGCGACAAAGATTGGCGGCCGCCTTATATGGCAGCGCTCATGGCTGCTGAAGCTGTGGCCAGGGAAATCCCGCCAGCGCCTTGCATTAAGGAGGCTTCGTGAACGACACCCGAGCGCCGGCCATGCCTTCGGGCGGGGGGACCACCTCGGTCGCGGAAGCGGCAAGCGGCGAGCCTCGTCCGCGTGGCTTTGCTCATGTCGAGAGCTGGATATTCGACCTCGACAACACGCTCTATCCCGCCGGAAGCCCGCTCTGGCCGCAGATCGATCAACGCATCACGGCTTTCGTGGCGGGTCTTTTCGGCATCGACGGGATGTCCGCGCGCGCACTTCAGAAATATTATTACCAGCGCTATGGGACGACGCTGCGCGGCCTCATGATCGAGCATGATCTCGACCCCGCGATCTTTCTCGACTTTGCCCATGACATCGACCGCTCGACGCTCGCGGCTGATGAAGCGCTCGCAATCGCTATTGCCGCGCTCCCGGGTCGGCGCTTCGTCCTCACTTCGGGCTCGCATGGGCATGCGATGAAGACCACCGCGCATCTCAAGATCGACCACCTCTTCGATGGCGTGTTCGACATTGCGGCGGGCGATTTCATTCCCAAGCCGGATGAACGAACCTATTTGCGCTTCCTCGGGCAGTTCAGCATCGAACCGGCAAAGGCCGCGATGTTCGAGGACATCCCGCGAAATCTCGAAGTGCCGCATCGGCTCGGGATGACGACCGTACTCGTCGCGCCTCGTGCCGAACACGAGACGCGAGAGGCCTGGGAGGGCGAGGGCGGGTCGGCCCGGTTCATCGATCATCGCACGGATGATCTTGCCGGTTTCCTCACTCAAATTAAGTAGCGAGTAGGATGGAGTGAGGGCGAATGCTATTCGCTACTCGCTATGCGCCATTCGCTCTTCCTCAATGCCCGGCGAATTCCATGAGCGTGCGCACCGGGACACCGAGCTTCCTGATTTTCTGGGCGCCGCCAAGCTCGGGCAAGTCGATGATGAAGCAGGAACCGACGACGTCCGCGCCGATTTGCTTCAAGAGCTTGACGGCCCCTTCGGCCGTGCCGCCGGTGGCGATGAGATCGTCGACGAGCATCACCTTCTCGCCGGGCGAGACGCCATCGCGGTGGATCTCCATCTCATCCAGGCCATATTCCAGCGAGTAGGCGACGCGCACCGTGTCATGGGGCAGCTTGCCCTTCTTGCGGATCGGCACGAAGCCCGCCGAAAGCTGGTGCGCAACCGCGCCGCCGAGGATGAAGCCGCGCGCCTCGATGCCTGCGACCTTGTCGATCTTCGCGCCGGCGAATGGATGCACCAACTCGTCCACCGCGCGACGGAACGCACGCGCGTTGCCGAGAAGCGTCGTGATGTCGCGAAACATGATCCCGGGTTTGGGGTAGTTCGGGATGGTGCGGATCGTCGCCATCAGATCGTCGGTGACCGTCAAATTCATCACCTCGTTCCTTCACGCATCGGCATGCCTCAGGATTTGAGCCTCGGCACGGCGCCGCGGCCGAACGGAAAAGTCATGCGTTTGAAGCTCTCGGTCAACAGCACGCCGCCCGGCGGGAGATGGCGTCGTGCTTCGCAGCGCCCGTCTGGACGATCCTGCTCTAGCGAGCGCGGCGGCGGCTGTCGAGCGGGTACGAGGTGTGAACCGTCCAGGCTTGGCGACATCGGGGCTCGCCCGAGCTTCACGCCACCTTGGGTTTGGTGGCGATTCTATCATTCCAATCCCAGACAACGGATGCGCCGTGCCCCCTCTGGATTAGAATCCCAACTTATGCTGCGTCCACGCTTGCCCTTGGGTCGGGCCTGGATGGATTGCGCCCGAGAGACGCTGCCCCCGGCCTCTCAGTTCGTCACACCGCCCATCTCGCAAATAAGGCGCCATTCGCGATCCGTAACCGGCTGCACGGAGAGGCGCGAATATTTGACGAGCGCCATGTCGGAAAGCCGAGGGTCCGCCTTTATGGCGGTGAGCGTCACGGGATTGGGCACGCACTTGACCGCCTTCACGTCCACGGCGGAAAACCTGCCACTTTCATCGGTGGGATCGGGATAGGCTTCGCGGATCACCTCGACGATGCCGACGATCTCCTTGCCGACGTTCGAGTGATAGAAAAAGGCGTGCTCGCCTTTCTTCATGAGCTTGAGATTCTGCTTCGCCGTGAAATTGCGCACGCCGGTCCAAGGCTCGCCCTTATGGCCCTTCGCAACCTGCTGGTCGAACGACCACGCGTCAGGCTCGGATTTCACCAGCCAATAGGCCATGGACAGTTTCCTCTGCGGGCGCGAGCGTGGTCCGAAAAAATGCAACCGTCTTTTCGAGAAGGAGGGCCATTTCTGTACCCCAGCCCTGAAGTTTTGTCTGCAACATTCGGGTTTCCGCGCTCGAGCCATGTCGAGCGCCGCGGGCCGCCTGACAGGGGCGGAGGCTAGCCCACCTTCTCGCGTGTCGTGTCGGCGACCTCCTCCTCTTCCAGCCCTTCCTCGATGCGAGGCTCCTCGAGATAGCCGGGCACGGTGAGCAGCACCAGGCGCGAACCCCCATAGCGCAGCAGGGCGCGGCGCACCCGATAGGAGCGGTGATTGTGCAGCAGGTACTGCCACCAATGTTCCTTCACCACCTGGGGAAGCAGCACGGCGATCAAACGGTCGCGGTTGTCTTTCTCGATCTGTGCGATGAGCTGCAGCAACGGCCCCGTGATGCGGCGGTAGCGCGCTTGCAGCAGCATGAGTTGCGGCGGCTTCAGGCCGGCCGCTCTCGCGGGCTGCTCGACGTTGTCGGACCACTGGCTGCGCAAGGCCCGATGCTCCTCGCGGGTGTCGGGGCCTTGCAGGTTGGTAAAATTCACGACCGCCACATCGGGCGATAGCCCCATGGCGAACTGCAATCCGCGATCCGTCAACCGATCCCACCTCTCGGTTACGACAAGGACGATCGGCGGATCCATGTGCATGAGGTGGAGGGGTTCCTCCGCCCGCAGCCTCGTATCGAGCTCGACGTAGTATTTGTTGATGGTCTTCAAGAGCAGGATAACGCACGGAATGACGAGCACGGTGATCCACGCGCCTTCCATGAATTTCGCCACCACGATGATGACGAGCGCCACCCCTGTGACCGAAGCGCCCACCAAGTTGATGAGGAGGCTGAGCCGTTGGCCGTGGCGCACGCTCCCGCTGGTCGCGTGCCCGAGCTCGCCGCGCCAGTGAAACACCATTCCGAGCTGCGACAAGGTGAATGTGAGGAAGGCGCCGATCGCAAATAGCGGGATCAGCCGGTCGGTGATGCCGCCGAACGCGATCAGCAGCAGGCCCGCGGCGACGGCGAGATAGAGAATGCCGACCGAAAACACCAGCCGGCGCCCGACAGCCGCCAAGGGCCGAGGCAAGAAATCGTCCTCCGCGACCAGACGGCACACCCGCGGAAAATCGACGAAGCTGGTATTGGCCGAGAGGCACAGGATGGCGAGCGCGCTGCCGATCGCAACGTAATAGAAGACCCCGTTCCCGACCACGGCACCGGCGAGCTGGGACAAAATGCTCTGATATCCTTCCTGAGTTTGATCCATGGCATTGATGTTGTAGCCGCGCACCAGATAGCTGATGCCGGCCAGCAAAATGCCGAGGATGGCGCAGATCGCGCCCAGGGTCCGGTAGGCGCGCGGCAACACGGGCTCGCGGAAAGCGCTGACGCCGTTGCTCACCGCCTCCACGCCGGTCATCGCCGTACAGCCTGCCGCGAACGAACGCAGAATAAGCCAGAGCGTCACCGCTTCAGTGGCCGGGGCCGCCGACGGGGGTGCCACTACCGGTAGAGGATGCCCGCCCGCGGTCAGCGTCTTGTAGAGGCCGAGCGCGACGATTGCGAGAAAGCTCGCGACGAACAAATAGGTGGGTAAAGCCCAGGCCCGCCCCGCGTCGACCGTGCCGCGCAGGTTCATGATCGTGATCAGCAACAGGATCAAGAGGCACAGGCCCAGAGTATAGGACTGAAGCGCGGGCACCGCGGAGGTGAGTGCGCCTACGCCCGCGGAGATGCCGACCGCCACGTTCAACACATAGTCGATCATGAGCGCCGACGCCGCGAGCAGGCTGGCATTCGTGCCGAGGTTGATTTTGGAGACGACGTAGGCCCCGCCGTTGCTCGGATAGGCACGGATCGTCTGGCGATATGAAACGTAAAGGATCACCAGCAACAGCAGGATCGGAAGCATGACGACGCCGATATAGGCGAGACCAGCCGCGCCCAGCGGTGCCAGCACGCTCAATGCGGCCTCCGGCCCGTAGGATGAGGAGCCGATCCCATCCAATCCCATCGCTGGGACACCTTCGAAGGCGCTGATTTTCCGCTCGCTATATTCCTCGTTCGCAAGCCGGCGCCCGAGCAGGTAATTGAGTACTGACATGTGCGACCTCGAGACGCTGCAGAGACGCTGCGCGTCGACAACGCCAGTCGACTCGGTGCGTTCCGGCGCGCTTGGCCACGCGGCCCTCGGCTTTTGCCGGGAATGAAGGTTGGCGACTGCGGACGCCTACGTCCTCACAGGCCTCGACGCACGGACAAGAGTGAGGGCGTGAACATCATTGGGCGCGCCCTCGTGCTCCATGGCGCGGTCCAGTCTAGGCGCTGCCGATGAGGATGCCGGCAAGGAACACCAGGATCCCGCCGATGACAACCTGGAAGGCGGCCCGCAAGAGCGGGGTGTCCATGTAGCGCGCGCGCACCCAGGAGATGATCGAAAGCTCGATGACCACGATCACGGCGGCGATGCTCGTCGCGATGGTGAAGGCATTCGGGACGGTTTGCGGCACGAGGTAAGGGACGGTGTGGAAGATGCCGCCGATCGTGGTCATGAGCCCGCAGACGATGCCACGGATGAGCGGCGAGCCACGGCCGGAGAGCTTGCCGTCATCCGACAAGGCTTCTGCAAACCCCATGCTGATGCCCGCGCCGATCGCGGCGGCGAGCCCGACCAGGAACGTCGGCCAGTTCTCCCGCGTCGCGAAAGCGGCGGCGAAAAGCGGGGCAAGTGTCGAGACCGAGCCGTCCATGAGGCCGACGAGTCCGGGCTGCACGTATTGCAGGATGAAGACGCGCCGGCTGGCCTCGTCCTCGCGCTGGCGCGCCGGCAAGGTGAGGTTACGGTCCTCGCTTTCGGCGGCGCGATGCCCGTGGCCGCGCTCGACTTCCGCAAGATGCACGAAGAGTTCGCGCACACCGAGATCCTGCGTCTGGGCAGCCGCCTTGTCGTAGAAATTCGCGGCCTGCAGCTCCATCATCTCGGCTTCCTTTCGCATGCGATCGAGCCCGAGATTTTCGATGAGCCAGATGCTGCGCCGCTTCATGAAGCCGCGGACGTCCTCGCGCCGGATGGGGGGCAGATGCTCGCCGAACCGCTGGCGGAACGCGTCGTAAAGCGTCGAGCGGTGCGAGCGCTCCTCCTCGGCCATTTCATCGAAGACGCGAGCGGAATCGGGATAGGTCTTTCGTATCTTCTCGGCGAAGGTCTGATAGATGCGCGAATCCTCTTCCTCATTGGCGATCGCCAAGGCAAGGACTTCGGATTCGGTCAGCTCGGAAAGGTATTTCATGAGGCTCCTTTTTCTTTAGAATTAATCTAAAGAAAAAAGGCTTGCAAGACGTGTGCGCAACGAGGGCGGACACGAGGTCCGGGGACGGAAAGTCTTTGCGCCTCCTCTCTCAGCCACTCAGTCTTGTGACCAACGAACTCTAATGGGCGCCATCCGCGAAAAGCGTGGAAAGCACGAAGGGATCGCTGACATCGAGGTCGGGCCGCCAATGATAGGCCCGCCCGCTGAAAACAGAGATGAAAAAGGCCAGCATCGAAATCACCTGTCGCGCCTGCGCAAGCTGAGGATATGGGCATGCTTTCATGGCAAAAGAAGGGGAAGGATCGAGGCGCTTCCTCAATTTTGCCTCTCGCCCGAGTCTCGCTTAAAGAACCGCCGGCTGTGACGCCCGCGCCCATCCTGCCTCGATGCTCATCTCATGACCACTTTGCCTTTGCTCATTCGTCGCGAAGACCCATCGGACGCACAAGCGATCGAGCGTCTTCACGAGCGGGCCTTCGGCCCTGGGCGCTTCGCGCGCACGGCCTTTCGCTTGCGCGAGGGTGCAAGCGCGCGGCCGGATCTGTGCTTCACGGCGCATGTCGGAACTTATCTTGTCGGCTCGATCCGTCTCTCGCCGATCACGCTCGGCGGCGAGGCCGGCCTCGTTCTCGGCCCCATCGCAGTCGAGCCGGCCTTTATGAGCAGGGGCATCGGCTTCGAATTGATCGCGGCGGCACTCGATGCGGCGCGCGAGAAGCGCGATCGGCGGGTCATCCTCATCGGAGATGAGCCGTTCTATCGTCGTTCCGGCTTTTCAAAGGTGCCCAAAGGCCGGCTCGAGCTTCCAGGACCGGTCGATCCGGAAAGGCTCTTATGGCTTGAATTGACGCAAGGCGCTTTCGAAGGGGTTTCGGGAGCGGTCCTGCCGGCCTAAGGCCGAAGCGAGACCCGCCGCGGCTCTACGTCGCGTTGAGCGCCGTCACGGGCAGGTTGCAGCCCGCTTGAACCCCGCTCGCTGACACCGAATGCGATCCGGTCGGAAAGCGCCAAAAGTACGGCCGTCGCCACGAAAACGAGCTGCATGCCGATCAGCCAACCGAGATAACGATTGGTGAGGTCGTCGATCGATTCGATCTCTTTCAGGATTTGGACGGATGCGATTGTCGAGATGGTGGCGATGAGCTTGCGCTTGAGCTGGGCGAAGTCGAGGTGCCCCATCCATTCGGGCCAATTGAGCCGCTCATCGTTCGAGATGCGCGAGACGAAGTTCTCGTAGCACGACAAGATCACGATGACGATCAGGGCGGCGAACAAGGCAAGCTCGACGAGTGACAGAAGTCCCGTCAGGAGATCCTTGTCAGAGCCGAGCCAAAAGAACTGCGTCAGCTCCCACACGGCCTTGACGAAACGCAGGAGCAGAAGGACGAGCCCCGCGACCAGGCCGATCAGGAAGGGAACAAGTAGCCAGCGGCTCGCGAAAAGCAGGCGTTCAGTCGCGCGTATGAGCATGGGGGATCGTGTGGGATGACGGCCGAACTCGAACAAAGCGGCCTGAATGAGGGCTGAGCGGAAGGCGGAACCGGTCAGGTCATGACACCGGTCCCAATGGGGCATGAAACACCGGTGCCACCGTGACCGCAATAGCCGTGGGGGTTCTTGGCCAGATATTCCTGGTGATAGTCCTCGGCGAAATAGAAGGGGCCCGCCTTGACGATCTCGGTCGTGATTTCGCCGTAACCGGCGGCCGTGAGCTGCTTCTGGTAAGCGTTGCGCGAGGCTTCGGCGGCATCGATCTGCTGTTGCGTGGTCGCATAGATGGCGGAGCGGTATTGCGTGCCGACGTCGTTCCCCTGGCGCATGCCCTGCGTCGGGTCATGGCCTTCCCAGAAGATCCGCAGAAGCTCCTCGAACGAGACCTTCGCGGGGTCGTAAACGACAAGCACGACCTCGTTTTGGCCGGTCATGCCGGTGCACACCTCCTCGTAGGTTGGATGGGGGGTGCTGCCGCCCGAATAGCCGACCGCGGTGATCCAAACGCCTTCGATGTTCCAGAACGCCTTTTCGGCGCCCCAAAAGCAACCCATGCCGAAAAGCACCTGTTCGGTCCCTTTGGGATAAGGCGGGGAGAGATCGCGACCGTTCACGAAATGGCGCCGCGCCGTCGGGATCGGCTGGGTCCGCCCTGGAAGCGCCTCGTCCGGAGAGGGCATCGCCACACGCTTGCGGAAGGAAAACATGAAGACCTCCACCCTTTGCACCTCGAGACAGCCGCTCGAAGGAGCTGCGCGCCCAAGCTCGGACGAACGCGGGTCTTGCTCCGAGGGACGGCCCAGACCCGGTAAGCGCTACCGATAATATGAAATAGTCGCTTCGGACCGAATCGGCTAGCGTCCTTTCGATCCAACCCCGAGAAAACGCGGATTGCCGGAAAAATGAAGCCGAGTTCAAGGTTGTCAACTCGCGGGTGGTCGGCTGGAAAGCATGAAAAGCGGTTTTTTCGCCCAATGCCGACCTCGTCATGATCAACCTCCCGAATTTCATCACCATCGGCCGCCTTCTGCTTGTGCCCTTCCTGATCGTGATGATCACGCAAGGGCGCTGGCTAGCAGCCGTCATCTGCTTTGTGGTCGCGGGCGTCTCGGATGCGGTCGACGGCTATATCGCCAAGAGGTTCTCGCTGCGCACCGAACTCGGCGCCTATATCGACCCGCTCGCCGACAAGGCCTTGTTGATGTCGATCTACGTGACGCTCGCGGTGATCGGCACTCTGCCCGGCTGGCTCGCCATCACAGTGGTGTCGCGCGACGTGATGATTCTTGTCGGGGTCGTCGTCGCCTGGATCCTGGGGCGGCCTCTCGCCATCAAGCCGCTCGTGGTGAGCAAGGTGAACACGGCGGCCCAGATCGGCTTCGCCGGCCTGGTGCTTGCAGCCAACGCCTTTCAATTCGATCTTGGAGCCGCACGCGACTGGATGATGGCGCTGATCGGCGTCTTGACGGTCGCTTCCGCGGGCGCCTACCTCCTCACCTGGTTCGCGCATATGAGCGAGGCTGCGGGCTGAGGCGCCACAGGATGATGCTAAGATCTACAACTCTCTCCCGGCTTGCCGGCGTCTCGCACGCCTTCTTCACTCGTGAGGGTGGCGTTTCGCAAGGTGTTTATGCCTCGCTCAACGGCGGCCTCGGCTCTGGAGACGAGCGGGCGCGCGTGGTCGAGAACAGAAAGCGCATGGCCGGCGCCTTGGGCGTCGCGCCCGAAAACTTCGCGACCGTTTTTCAGGTCCATTCCCCGGATGTGATCGTGCTGGACGAGCCTTGGGACGAAAGCGCAAGACCCCGCGCCGACGCCATGGTCACGCGTCGGGCGGGGCTCGCCATCGCGGTCTCCTCGGCCGATTGCGGCCCGCTTCTTTTTGCCGATGAAGATGCGCGTGTGGTCGGGGCGGCTCATGCGGGCTGGAAAGGGGCGCTCACCGGCGTCATCGAGGCGACCATCGCGGCGATGGAGGGCCAAGGTGCCAGACGCGCGCGCATCCATGCCTCGCTCGGGCCCATGATCTCGAGCGCCGCCTATGAGGTCGGGCCTGAGTTCAAGGCAAGGTTTTTCGACGCCGATCCGGCACATGCGAAATTCTTCGCGCCCTCGCCTCGGGAGGGCCATGCGATGTTCGACTTGCCGGGCTTCATCGCGGAGCGCTTGACGCTTGCCGGCATCGGCAGCATCGACGATCTTGGCCGTTGCACCTATGGCGACGAAAAGCGCTTCTTCAGCTACCGGCGCATGACGCATCGGGGCGAGCCCGACTACGGGCGCCATCTTTCGGCGATTGCGCTCAAGAGTTGAGCACTCCCTCAATCCGAAGTGCGGACCGTCCAGCTCGCGTCGCGCACGGAAGCCGCCGCCTTGAGCGAGCGGATCACCGCCTCGATCTCCACGGGCTCGATCGCGGTGCTGACGAGGGTGGCGACGATCTCGACCCCATCCTCACGCTCCTCGGTCTCGATATCGCCTACCGGGTAATGGGCAGCCTCGAGCGCCTCGACCACGAGTTCCCGCGCGCTCATCACATCCGCGTCTGCGGTGGTGACGCGCACCTCGTAGGTCGCCTCGGACTTGCGTTCATCGAGAGGAGCGCGGTTGATGAAGTTGATCAAGGGCCGCAGCAGCGTGTTTCCCGCGAGCACGGCGGCGGTAAGCAAGATCGCTTCCCCGAGCAGGCGCGTGCCCGCGAAGGCGCCGACCGCGGCCGAGCACCACAAGGTCGCAGCGGTGTTGAGGCCGCGAATGTTCAGCCCCTCTTTCATGATGACGCCGGCGCCCAGAAAACCCACCCCGGACACCACATAGGCGGTTACCTGCACCGCGCCGGCGGTGCCGGTGAGGCGCATGCCGATATCGACGAAGGCCGAGGCCCCGATCGCGACGAGCACATTCGTCCTGAGGCCCGCGGTGCGCTGGCGATATTGGCGCTCGGCACCGATCAAGGTGCCAAGCACGAATGCAACGGCGAGGCCGAGGGCGGAATTCAGGAGCTCCGTCATTTTGCCCGAAACCTTTCGTCGCGGGCTGCTTGGACCGGCATTCTATTCATCCCGCTTCCCCTGTAGAGTGACCCCACACAAATAGCCGCTCCCCCGTGCCCCGCTTCAAATTGATCCTCGAATATGACGGTTCGCCGTTCGATGGCTGGCAGGCTCAAGCCAGCGGCCGTTCGGTGCAGGACCGACTCGAGGCAGCGCTTCTGAAGCTCACCGGCGAACGGGTTCGCGTGCGCGCCGCTGGACGCACCGACGCCGGGGTGCATGCCTCGCACCAAGTGGCGCATGCCGACCTCGCCAAGAATTGGCGCCCCGATACTTTGCGCGACGCGCTCAACGCACATCTGCGCCCCCATCCGATCAGCGTGCTCGCCACGGCCGCGGCGAGCAGCGACTTCGACGCGCGCCTCTCGGCGATCAAGCGCCATTATCGCTACCGCATCTTGAATCGGCGCGCGCCGCCGGCGCTCGAGGCCGGACGCGTCTGGCATGTGCCACGCCTGCTCGACGCCGAGAAGATGCACGAGGGCGCCCAGCTTCTTGTCGGCAGGCACGACTTCACCACCTTCCGTGCCGCCGATTGCCAAGCTCGAAGTCCGATCAAGACGCTGGATCGCCTGGACGTCGCTCGCCAGACCGACGAGGTGGTGATTTACGCCTCGGCACGCTCCTTCCTGCACCATCAGGTGCGCTCTCTCGTGGGCACGATCGAAATGGCGGGCGCGGGTCGCTGGTCGCTTGCGGACGTGAAGTCGGCCCTCGAGGCGCGCGACCGTTCGCGTTGCGGACCCATGGCGCCCGCGGCGGGGCTGTGCCTTATCGGGGTTGATTATCGATCCGAATAACTTGAGCGTTCCCCATCCTTCGACCGAGGAAAATCACATGCTTCGTTTTTCCGCCCATTTAAGCTTTCTCTGGCTCGAGCTGCCTTTTGCGGAGCGCATGGAAGCGGCCAAAAGGGCGCGTTTTGCCGGCGTCGAATGCGCGGCTCCGGAGATTGCGGCGGCGGAAATGCGCGACCGCGCAAAGGAGCTTGGCCTCACGATCGTCGGCATCAACACCACTCCCGGAGAGGCCGCAAGCGAGCGCCTCGGCTTTGCCGCCTTGCCGGGACGCGAGAAGGCTTTTGAGCGGAACCTCGACGCGGCGCTCGACTACGCGGCAATCGCCGGCGCTGGACATGTCCATGTGCTTTCGGGCCTCATCGATGGCATACCGACCACGGACGCGGAAGCGACTTTCATGCGCAACATGGAGAGCGCCATCCCTCGTGCCGAGAAGGCGGGGGTGAGGCTCGTCATCGAGGGGCTGAACTCGCGCGACCGGCCAGGCTACTTCCTGTCGCGTTCGCAGGATGCATTCACCATCGTCGATCGCTTCGCCTCGCCCTGGCTGAAGGCGATGTTCGACACCTATCATGCGCAGATCATGGAAGGCGACATCCTGGCGCGCATCGCGGGGAACCTTGCGCGGATCGGGCACATCCAGATCTCCGGCGTGCCCGGTCGGTCGGAACCGGATTTCGGTGAATTGAATCACCGCGAGGTCCTTGCCGGAATCGACCGGCTCGGCTGGGCAGGTTTCATCGGCTGCGAATACAAGCCGCGCACGACGACCGCCGAAGGCCTTGGCTGGATGACGACGCTTCTTGCTTGATCGGTGCAACC
This sequence comes from Hyphomicrobiales bacterium, assembly GCA_019247605.1. Lineage (GTDB taxonomy): Bacteria > Pseudomonadota > Alphaproteobacteria > Rhizobiales > Beijerinckiaceae > GAS188. The sequence goes on along the minus strand of JAFBAS010000008.1, from coordinate 30,840 downwards.
TTGCAAACAAGCCACGGTCGGCACCTGACGCGTTTCGACGCGCCTCGGGTCGCGCCCGGGAGACCTTTGCGATCAGCGCTTCCCCGATATATGACTGATGTCAAACGGCCGCTGAAGCTCAAGTCACATTGTTCGAACGCGCCATGAGCGAGCATCACATCCGCGATCTCTTCGACCTCGCCGCCGCCGTTCCGGATGGCGCGAAGCTCGCGGTTCCGGCCGACTATTCGGGCGTGGCGATGGCGGCAACGCGCGCGCTCATCCGGCGCGGCGTGAGGCATCTTCATCTCGTCTGTGTTCCGGTGAGCGGCCTTCAGGCCGAAATGCTCATCGGGGCGGGCGCCGTGAAGGTGATTGAAAGCTCGGCCGTGACGCTCGGTGAATATGGGCCAGCGCCGCGCTTCGTCGAAGCCGTCCGCTACGGAAAGATCACGCTCAAGGATGCGACTTGCCCCGCGATTCACGCAGCGTTGCAGGCCGCTGCCAAGGGCCTGCCTTTCATGCCCCTGCGGGGTATTCTCGGAAGCGATCTTCTCGCGCATCGGCCGGATTGGAGGGTGATCGAGAATCCCTTCGAAGCCGGCGACCCCATCGTCGCGCTTCCCGCCATCAGGCCCGACATCGCTCTTTTCCATGCCCCGCTCGCCGATCGTGAGGGGAATGTCTTCATCGGGCGACGCCGTGAGCTCATGACCATGGCCCATGCGGCAAGGCGAACTTTCGTCACCGTCGAGGAGATCAGCGAGACGTCGCTCTTCGACGACGAGCGCCTCGCGGCAGGCGTCATTCCGGCGCTCTACGTCTCGGCCGTGGTGCGGGCGAAGTCGGGCGCCTGGCCTCTCGGCCTTTGGAACGCCTACGAAGCCGATGACGCCTTTCTGCGCCGCTACGCGACCCTCGCCAAGACCGATGAGGGTTTTGCCCAGGTGCTCGCGCGCTGGCTCGACGAGCCCGCGATGGCGGCGGAATGAACGACGCGCCGCTCTCCGAGGTGGCGACACGCCAGGAATTCCTGATCTCCACGATCGCGGGCCTCATCGCCGGTTGCGGGCATGTGGCGGTGGGTAGCGCGTCACCCATTCCGGGTTCGGCGGCGCTTCTGGCGCGCGCCCGTTCGGGAGGCGCCATGCGCGTCTCCGTACTCGGCTCGCTGCGCAATAATTTCTTCACCGATGGCGGGGTCGAGCTCTTCGATTGCGCCGCGCAAGGGAGGGTTGATGCCTTCTTCCTCGGCGGCGGCCAAATCGACGGTGAAGGAAATATCAACCTCGTCGGCACGGGGGCGTACCCGTCCATGGAGGTCCGCTGGCCGGGCTCTTTCGGCTCGGCCTATCTCTACTTCCTCGTCCCGCGCGTGATCCTCTTTCGCGAGGAGCACACCCGGCGCGTTCTCGTGGAAAAGGTGGATTTCGTCAGCGCGCCCGGCAAAAGCGATCCGGGCGTCTACCGGCCGGGCGGGCCGCATGCGCTTTTGACCAATTTGGCGCTCTTCGACTTCGACCGCGGTCGTCACCGCTTTCGCCTCAGAAGCGTGCATCCCGGCCACAGCGTCGAGGAGGTGCTCGACAATACGGGCTTCACCTTCGAGCGGCCCCAGAAGGTCCCGCAAACGCCCTCGCCCGATCCCGAGACCCTCGCCTTGATCCGCGGCTCGGTCCGCGATGAAATCGCCGAGGTCTATCCACGTTTTGCCGCGGCCGCCTTCGCGCCAAGGGGTTGACCCATGAGTGCATCCGACCCGCTTATGACACCTTTTCAGCTCAAGCACCTCGCCTTGCGCAATCGGATCATGTCCACCGCCCATGAGCCTGCCTACACCGAGGACGGGATGCCGAAGGCGCGTTATCGGCTCTATCATCGCGAGAAGGCGAAAGGCGGCATCGCGCTCACCATGATCGGCGGCTCGGCGATCGTCTCGCCCGACAGCCCCCCGGCCTTCGGCAACATCCTCCTCTATCGCGACGAGGTGGTGCGCTGGCTTCGAGAGCTCGCCGACGATGTCCATGAAGAGGGCGCGGCGGTCATGATCCAGATCACGCATCTCGGGCGCCGGACCAGCTGGAGCAAGGAGGATTGGCTTCCGGTTCTTGCCCCTTCTCCCATTCGCGAGCCGGCCCATCGTGCCTTCCCGAAAGCCGTCGAGGATTTCGACCTGGCGCGCATCCGCCGCAACTATGCGGACGCGGCGGAGCGCTGCAAGACGGCCGGGCTCGACGGCCTCGAATTCGAGATGTACGGCCACCTCCTCGATCAATTCTGGTCCCCCGCCACGAACCGGCGCGCGGATGATTACGGCGGCTCGATCGAGAACCGGATGCGCTTCTCGCTCGAGGTGCTCGATGCGGTGCGCGAGCGCGTCGGGCCCGATTTCATCGTCGGCTGCCGCCTGGTCTGCGACGAGGATTGGGATCGCGGGCTTTCGCGCGAGGAAGGTGTCACCATCGCCCGCCGGCTTGCCGCGACCGGAAAGGTCGATTTCCTCAACGTAATCCGCGGCCACATCGAGACCGATGAGGCGCTTTCGCATGTCATTCCCGGCATGGGCGCGCGCTCGGCGCCGCATCTCGATTTCGCGGGCGAGGTAAGGAGCGAGGCGCGGCTGCCCGTGTTCCATGCCGCCCGCATCCAGGATGTCGCGACAGCCCGTCATGCAATCGCAAGCGGCAAGCTCGACATGGTCGGCATGACGCGCGCTCACATCGCCGATCCGCACATCGCTCTCAAGGTTGCCGAAGGGCGCGAGGACGAAATCCGTCCTTGCGTCGGGATGGGCTATTGCATCGATCGGATCTATCTCGGCGGCGAGGCCTTGTGCATCCACAACGCGGCGACGGGGCGCGAGGGCACGATGCCGCATGTGGTCGCGCCATCATCCGGTCCACACAAGAAGGTGGTGGTCATCGGCGCGGGGCCCGCGGGGCTCGAGGCGGCGCGGGTCGCCGGCGCGCGCGGCCATCGGGTCGTCGTTTTCGAAGCGGCAGGCGAGGCCGGCGGCCAAGTGCGCCTGACGGCGCAGCTAAAGCGGCGACGCGAGATCATGGGCATCGTCGAATGGCGGCTCGATCAATGCGCGAAGCACGATGTCGAATTGCGCTTCAACCTCTACGCCGACGAAAGCGCGGTCCTGGCCGAAGAACCCGACATCGTGATCGTCGCGACGGGGGGCATTCCCAACACCTCTTTTCTCGACGCCGGCGAGGAGCTGGTGACGACGAGCTGGGATATTCTCTCGGGCAGTGCGAAACCGGCCGAGAGCGCGATCCTCTATGACGACAATGGCGCGCATCCGGGAATGACGGCCGCCGAGTTCATGATCGGAGCGGGCGCAAGGCTCGAAATCGTGACACCCGAACGCGTGCTGGCGCCGGAAGTCGGCGGCACCAACTATCCCGCGTACTTCAAGGCGCTCACGACTGCCGACACGAAGATCACCTTGAATCTTCGCCTCGAACGCGTGACCCGAGAAGGCAACCGGCTCATCGCCCATTTCTTCAACGATTACAGCCGGCGCGCCGAGGAACGCCGCACCGAGCAGATCGTGATCGAGCATGGCACCTTGCCGAACGACGAGGTCTATTTCGCGCTGAAGCCCCTTTCGCGCAATCTCGGCGAAATCGATCACGCGGCGCTTATCGCGAACCGCCCGCAAGCGCTCTTGCACAATCGCGAAGGGCGTTTTGCGCTTTATCGTATCGGAGACGCGGTCTCTTCGCGCAACATCCATGCAGCGGTATATGACGCGCTACGCCTAGCCAAGGATTTTTAGGGTAGTTCCCGACGTGGTTTGGATGGGGCCGAACCGCCGAGACCATCAGCTCTCGCGGATAATTTCCCATCGTCGTTTCCGTTAACCGGAAAAATAGTTTTTATTTTTTGAGATCGTGCTAGAGCCCTCGCGCTCGATCTCGGTCGGTAGCTCTAATTAGAGTTATGAAGCAGCCGCGCGCAAGGCGCCTTGCTCGGTCGGCGGAATGGGGCGCGAGCGGTGTGCGTTGAGACGAGGTGCCCATGAATTGCCAATGTGCCGCGGGGAAGCCACTGAGCGCGCGGTTTTTGTCCTGTCTTCTCATCACCTTGGGAGTTGCCGGTTGCAACGCCAAGAACGAATATGTGGCACCACCACCCCCGAAAGTGAGCGTGGCGCGCCCGGCGGAAAGCGCGGTCACTTCCTATCTCGAGCTCACAGGCAACACTGCGGCTTTCAGATCCGTCGATCTCGCCGCTAGGGTTCCGGGCTTTCTGGAAACGATCGATTACAAGGACGGCGCTGCCGTGAGCAAGGGCAGCCTGTTGTTCGGCATCCAGCGCGACGTTTACCTGGCCCAACTGGCGCAGGCGCAGGGCAGCCTTGATGCCGCGGAGGCCGCCAAGCTCAACGCGCAGGGCGATTATGAGCGGCAGGCAGCGCTCGGAAAGCAGGATTTCGCCTCCCAGGCTCGCGTCGAGCAGGCCAAGGCGGAGCTGGACAAGGCTGCGTCTGCCGTCACACAAGCGCGGGCCGGGCTCGACCTCGCCACGATCAATCTCGGTTACACGCAGGTGCTTGCGCCCTTCGACGGGGTCGTCACCCAGCACCTCGCCGATGCGGGCAGCCTCGTCGGAATTGCCGGGCCGACTAAGCTTGCGACGATCCTCCAGGTCGACCCGATCTATGTGAATTTCACCGTGAGCGAACCGCAAGTGCTCCAGATCGAGAAGTCGCTTGCCAAAAGGGGAACGCGATTGACCGAGGATGAGATTTCGCAAATTCCGGTCGACATCGGGCTGCAAGGCGAGGACGGCTTCCCGCACGCGGGGCACCTCGATTACGTCGCGCCGCATCTCGACCCGGCAAGCGGGACGCTGCAGGTTCGCGCCGTGCTCGATAACAAGGATCGCTCGCTCGCGCCCGGGCTCTTCGCGCGTGTTCGGGTGCCTGTGGCACGCCGAGAGAAGGCGCTTCTCGTGCGCGACGATGCCATCGGGACGAACCAGCAGGGGAACTACGTCCTCGTGGTCGGAAAGGACGACGTCATCGTCCAAAGGCCGGTGGTCATCGGTTCGCGCGAAGGCCGCCTGCGTATCGTCGAATCCGGCCTCGCGTTCGACGATCTGGTTGTGACGCAAGGCGTCCAGCGGGCGACCCCCGGCAACAAGGTGACGCCCCAACAGGTGGAAATGGCGGCCGAAGAGCGCGCCGCCGCGGATACCCGCAAAACCGGCACGCCTTGATGGGCAAGCTCTCCGTTGCTCGCAGTCCAGGGGACATGCCGTAATGTCACGCTTCTTCATCGCCCGCCCGGTGCTCGCCAACGTGCTGGCGCTGGTCATCGTTTTGATCGGCGCCGTGGCGCTTCGCCAATTGCCCGTCGCGCAATACCCGAACGTCGTTCCACCAACCGTGCAGGTGACAACCCGTTACCCGGGCGCCAGCGCCAGGACGATCGTGGATACCGTGGCCTTGCCGATCGAGCAGCAGGTCAACGGCGTCCAGAACATGCTCTACATGAACTCGACGAGCACGAGCGACGGCACCTATAACTTGACCGTAACGTTCGCGATCGGCACGGACGCGGACCAAGCCCAAGTCCTGGTGCAGAACCGTGTGGCCATCGCGCTCTCTGCCCTGCCGCAAGCCGTGCAATTGCAGGGCGTCGTCACGCAAAAGAGCTCGACTGCAATCCTGCAATTCGTGACGCTTACCTCGCCGGACCGTCGCTTCGACGGGCTTTTCCTTTCCAACTACGCGGTTCTCAATCTGCAAAACGAGCTTGCCCGCCTGCCGGGGGTCGGCCATGTCGCGGTTTTCGGAGCCGGACCTTATGCGATGCGCATATGGATGGACCCGAACTTGTTGCAGGCGCGCGGCCTTATACCGTCAGACGTGATCGGCGCCGTGCGCCAACAGAGCCAGGATGTGGCCGCCGGCGCGGTCGGCACCCCGCCGGTGCCGGCGGGCGAGGATTTTCAATACACGCTCAACCTCAATGGCCGACTCAATGACGCTGCTGATTATGAGAACATCATCGTCAAGGTGGATGCCGGTGGCCGTCTCACGCGCGTGCGCGACATCGCGCGCGTCGAGCTCGGCGCGCAGACCTACAGCCAGTCCTTCGAGCTCAACGGCGAGCCGGCGGCCGGCATCGGTATTTTTCAGCTCCCAGAGGCCAATGCCATCATGGTGGCTGACGCGGTGCGTGCGAAAATGGCGGAGCTTGCGAAGAGCTTCCCGCAAGGCCTCGCTTATCAAGTGCCGTTCGACACGACGAAATTCGTCAATGCTTCCATCCGCCAGGTTTATGTCACCTTGATCGAAGCAGGCGCCCTGGTCCTCGTCGTCATTTTGCTCTTCTTGCAGGATTGGCGCGCCACCCTCATTCCGGCAACCACTGTCCCGGTGAGCGTCATCGGCGCGTTCGCCGCGATGGCGGCGCTCGGCTTCACCGTCAATTTCTCCACGCTGTTTGCCGTCGTGCTCGTGATCGGCATCGTGGTGGACGATGCGATCGTCATCGTCGAAGGCGTCACCCATCATATCGAGGCGGGTTTATCGGGTCGCGCGGCCGCCGAGAAAGCCATGCACGAGCTCATCGGCCCGGTGATCGGTATCACCCTCGTGTTGATGTCGGTCTTCGTTCCGGCGGCCTTCCTGCCGGGGCTGACCGGCCAGCTTTATCGGCAATTCGCCCTTGTCATCACGGCGACCGCCGTCATCAGCGCCATCAATGCGGCCACGCTCAAGCCGGTCCAATGCGCGCTCTGGCTGCGGCCACCCACCGCCTCCGAAAAGCGTAATTTCCTCTTTCGCGGCTTTAACCGGGGCTATGATGCCGTCGAACGGGGCTACCTTCTCGTTGTGGGAACGATGGTGCGTCGTTGCGGCCTGATGGTGGTTGTCGCACTGGCGCTGATTGCTGCCGCATTCTTCGGCCTCACGCGCGTGCCGACCGCATTCTTGCCGACGGAGGACCAGGGCTACGTCCTTGTCGGCGTGCAACTGCCGGACGGCGCCTCAAAAGAACGCACCGATCAGGTCATGCGGCAAGTGGCCGAGATCGCGCGCGCGACGCCGGGCGTCGACCAAGTCATGGCAATCAGCGGTACGTCGGTGCTCGACAACAATGCGAGCCTGCCGAATGCCGGTGTCGCCTACGTCGTGCTCAAGGATTGGGAGGCGCGCGGCAAGGCGGGAGGCCAGGATCTGCGCGCGATTCACGCCCACCTCACGCGCGCCTTGCAGGACGTGGCCACGGCGCAGACCTTCGTTCTCGTTCCGCCGCCGATTCAGGGCATCGGAAATGCCAACGGCTTCACCATGCAGATCGAGGTGAAGACCGGCAATTTCGACTATGCGCTGCTCGAAAGCCTCGCCGACTCGATGGTTGCGCACGCAGACACGCAGTCGTCCCTCCAACGGTTGAATTCATCCTTCCGCGCCGGCGTGCCGCAACTTTCGGTGAGCATCGACCGCGTCAAGGCCGAGACGCTCGGCATCAGTGTCGAGCAAGTTTTCTCGGCGCTTTCGGGCTATATGGGCTCGAGCTATGTGACGCAGGTCAACAAGTTCGGGCGAACTTTCCAGGTTTATGCGCAAGCCGCTCCGGAGTTTCGCGTTCGCCCCGAGGACATCCGCAATCTCAAGGTGAGATCGGGGAATGGCACCATGGTGGCGCTCGGCACCGTTCTCGATATCAGCATGGCACAAGGGCCTTCGCTCATCAGCCTCTACAATCTCTACCCGTCGGCCTCGGTGGTCGGCGGGCCGGCGGAGGGCTTCAGCTCGGGCCAGGCGCTCGACATCATGGAGCAAATCGCGGAGCGCGACCTACCGCGGGGAATCGGGTTTGAGTGGAGCGCGATGTCCTACCAAGAAAGGGCGGCTGGCAATCAGATCTACTTTGTGTTCGCACTCGCGATCTTGCTCGTTTATTTCGTTCTTGCCGGCCAATATGAGAGTTGGATTCAACCGCTCTCGGTTCTTCTCGCGGTTCCGCTCGCACTCGTCGGCACGGTAGCGGCCCTCGTCATGCTGGGGATCGCCAACAACCTCTACACGCAGATCGGCCTCATCCTCCTCATCGCATTGTCGAGCAAGAACGCCATTCTCATCGTCGAATATGCGCGCGAGAAGCGTGCGGCGGGCGCGGATGTGACCGAAGCCGCCCTTGCGGCGGCGCGCTCTCGCTTTCGGCCGATCGCGATGACCTCCTTTGCCTTCATTCTCGGCGTCGTGCCTCTCGTTTTCGCGAGCGGAGCGGGTGCTGCGGCGCGTCAATCGATCGGCATTGCCGTCTTCAGCGGGATGCTGGCTTCCGCTTTCCTCACCGTGCTTTTCGTGCCTTCGTTTTATGTGCTGCTGCAGCGTTTCGAGGAAGGCAGATTCGGCCGGGCGGCGGCGGTTGGACAAGGTGACGATCCGTTCCAGGTCCCGACCTGAGGAATGCCGACCCCGGTCATCATCGACACTGATCCGGGACTCGACGACGCGCTCGCGCTTTTCATCGCCTGTGCCTCGCCTGAGCTCGACATCATCGCCGTCACAACCGTGGCGGGAAATATCGGCCTTTGGCGCACGACCACAAACGCCCTGAAGCTTCTCCACCACCTCGGACGTGACGAAATTCCGGTGATCGCCGGCTCGGCGCAGGCACTTCGTCGAGGCGCCATCGAAGCGGCGCCAATCCATGGCGAGGATGGTCTCGGCGGCGCCGACCTCCCCTTGCCGGAAAGACGGCCTCTCGCGACCGAAGCCAGCGAATGGATGGCCCGCGAGTTGCTCCGCCGGCCTTCCCATTCGGTTCGAATTCTCGCGCTCGGGCCACTTACGAATGTGGCGCAGCTCGTGGAGAGCCGCCCGGACGCCGCGCGGCGCCTTGCCGGGATCATCGCCATGGGGGGAGCCGTCCGCGAAGCGGGCAATGTCACGCAATTTGCCGAGTTCAACATCGCGGCCGATCCGGAGGCGGCTTCCATCGTGTTCGGTTCGGGGATTGCGGTCACGCTCGTTCCGCTCGACGTCACCCGCAAGGTCCTCGCCGATCGCGAGTGGAACACGACACTCTCGGCAAAGGGCGGCAAGGTGGCTCAAACGGCGCAGGCCCTCATCGAAGCCTATTTGCGCAATTTCGAGGCGAGGGTTTCGGCCAAAGGCAAGAACCGAGGCGCCCTGGTTCAGCCATTCACGCCGAAATTTCCCATGCACGACCCTTGCGTGGTTCTGCGCGCCATCGAGCCGGGGCTCTTTGGTGCCGAGGCTCTCGCGCTTCGCGTCGTCATCGATCGATCCGAGCGAGACGGCGCAACCGTGATCGATTCCGAAGCGGGCGAGCTCGTCGAGGTGCTCACGAGGGTCGATAGCGGTCGCGCGCTTGCGGCGATTTTGGCTAAGCTCGTCGCTCTCCCTTGAGAAGGGAGCTTCTCGCGCAGGCCCGAGTTATGCGCCGCACGACCGAGAACTCTCGGGCAACCGCGTCGCGGGTTCGATCCAATCGAAGCGCTTCGCCCGCCCCACCTTTTTCGCCTGGTGCCAGATCTCGACGGCCGGGTAATCCCTGTGTCGCAGCGCCGCCCGCGCGCTCCTGAGCGCCGCGGCGTCATCGGTGCATTCCATGTCCTCGCCGAGCGCAATGCGGTTGGTTTCGTCGACGAAATACATCTGGTAAAGCGTCATGGTGATGAACTCCTCCAGATCATGCGTGGCGTTTTTGCCGGGGGCGCGGCGCATAGGCGCCGAACCCCCTCTTTGGCCGGTTCTGATCCCGCCTTTTCGTGTTTCGGGGACCGCGTTCTTTTCCCCCACACAATGGAGCGCGATTGCGTCGTTCGAATGACAGGAGCTTGCGTCAAATCGACAGGCCAGGCGACCGCGATGCAGGCCTGCGGCTAAACGCGGGGAAAACAATGAATTGCGCGTGAGCGACGCCTCGAGCGTATTGCCCGGCCTCCAGCCGCCCGTTATAGAGCCTGCAGCCTCGGCGCGTTTGCCCCCCACTTGCGCCGAGGCCGGCCCTCGCAACGGTTCGCCCTTGCGAGGGCTTTTTCTTTTGACAACGCAGGCATTTGCCTCGCGTGACGCTTAGGGCGGCGGGGCGGCCATGTCCCTCGCCCGGTGCCTTATGGCAGGATCGTCGGAGAAGGCTTCGGCGTGGCCCATGCCTCAAGGCGCTTCTCACCAGCCTCTACCATTGCGCGTGCTTCTCGAGTTCGTCGTTGAGATCGTAATAATCGGACTTGTCCGCGACGAAGATGTGCTTTGAGAGCCGCAAGCCCGTCGGTGTGTCGAGCGTCCCGGCCATGACGCTGAGATGATCGCCGTTGACGGGCCTCCAGAAGAGGTTGCTGCCGCAGACGCAGCAAAATCCTCGCTCGGCGCTCTCCGAGGAGCGATACCAGCGAAGATTGTCGTCGGTCTCGAACACGATGTCGTCCAAGCCGCAATTCGTGGCCGTGACGAAATTGCCGCTGGTGCGCCGGCACTGCGAGCAGTGGCAAGCGACGACGGAGCGAAGCTCGCCGCGAATTTCGTACCGCACGCCACCGCACAAGCATCCGCCTTTGTGGTTCTTCTTTGCCATTTGTCATCCTCCGGGAGCAAAAAACAAAGTTCGATCTTGGGCGTGAAGTCGTATCGCCATCATGCACGCGCCGCGGGAAGGGCGAGCAGGCTATCACGGGTTCTGCCCCGTGTCGTCGCGCTTGGCGCTCAGGTCAAAAAGAGCGCGTGGATTCTCGCGCGCAGGTCCTTAGACGATGCACCTAATTGCCTGGATCGAAAATCGTGCCGTAAGTGTTGGGTGCGATGCCAGGCAGAGACCTGGCGCGATTTCATTCGGCCTGGACGTGACGCGGGAGCTCTATCGAGGAGCCGCGAATCGCGTTGTCTTGGAAGCGCCGACATCGTGGTTCAATAAGGGTGCGAGGACCCAAATCCAACCTGTGCAGTTCACACCGGTTGCAGCACGCGTAGCGGCTTGCCCGCGAGCCAAGCCTTCACGTCTTCCAGGGCCTCGCCATAGGCCACGCGGTAGTTCTCTTGCGTCACATAGCCGAGATGCGGGGTGAGCACGACATTGTCGAGCTTGCGCAACGGGTGCTCGGTCGGCAGCGGTTCCTCGTCATAGACGTCGATCGCGGCGCCCGCGATGCGCCGTTCGGTGAGGGCGTCGATCAAGGCCTTCGTGTCGACGAGTGGACCGCGCGAGGTGTTCACGAGATAGGCGGTCTTTTTCATCGCCGCGATCGAGGCGGCGTCCACGATGCCGCGCGAGCGCTCGCTCAGCACCATGTGGACGGTGACGATATCGGCGTTGGTGAAGAGCGATTCTTTCGCGACCATCTCGACCCCTGCCTGCGCGGCGCGCTCAGGGGTCAGGTTCGGGCTCCAGGCGAGAACCTTCATGTGCAGCGCCTGGCAGAGCCGCGCCACCTCGCTCCCGAGCTTACCGAGCCCGACAACGCCGAGCGTGCGCCCGTTTAGGCTCATGCCGAGCGTGCGCTGCCAGGCGCCTTCGCGCATTCCCTGGTGCTCGTAAGGGATATGGCGGGCGAGAGACAGAATGAGACCCAAGGTCAGCTCGGCCGTCGGATGCGGAAGCATGCCGGTGCCGCAGACGAGGACGCCGCGCTCGACCGCCGCCTTCACGTCGATCGAGGCGTTGCGCATGCCGGTGGTCACGAGGAGCTTCAGCTTCGGCAGGCGCTCGAGCAGCGCCCGCGGGAAAGGGGTGCGTTCGCGCATGGCAATCAGGACTTCGTAGTCCTTGAGCCTCGCGGCAGCCGCGTCTGTGCCGTGCAAAGGTTCCGTGATGACGTCGGTCACGATTTCGGATTTGAGGCTCGCCCAGTTCGCCATGGAGAGCGCGACGCCTTGATAATCGTCGAGGATAGCGAGCCGCTTCATGCTCTTGTACCAATGTCTGCGGCCCGAACGTTGACAGGCCATGAGTATGGGTTTGTATACCGGCAATCACCGGCCTCTGGAAGCATGCGAGCTTGGTAGGCCAAGGCCAACCGGATCGCGAGCGACTTGGCGCTCGTTTGCGCCAAAAAGGAGATAGAAATGAAGTTAGAGCGCCTTGCGATGAACGCGAAACGGGCCGCCGCGAGCTTGTTTTGCATCGTGCCCGGCGGCAGGTTTCGCAATTCTGCCCTTGCGATGCTCGTACTCGGGGCGGGCCTGTTCGGTGTGTCGACAGCCGCCGAGGCTCAGCAAAAGCTCGTCATCTACTCGGCAAACGATTCGACGCTCAACGATCTCGTCTTCAACGCCTTCACGAAGGAGACCGGCATTCAGGTCGAGACCGTGTCCTCGGGCTCGGGCGTGTTGATGAAGCGCATTCAGGCCGAGAAGGACAACCCGCAAGGCGATATCGTCTGGGGCGTGAGCCGTTCGCTCCTGCAAACGAATAAGGCGTATTTTTCGCCCTACAAATCCTCGGAGATTTCGGCGATCCCTCCCGAATTCCTCGACCCCGATCATTTGTGGACGGGCACCAACGTGCACATTCTGGTGGTGACGCAAAACACCAAGCTCATCCCCGAAGGACAGGGACCGAAGACCTGGGCCGATCTTCTCGATCCCAAATACAAGGGTAAGATCTCCTTCACCGATCCGGCGAATTCCGGTTCCGCCTACACGAACGCGACGCTTCTCATCGACCATTGGGGCGGTGGCGATGCGGGCTGGGCGAAGCTCAAGGAGCTTTTCGCCAACACGAAAATTCTCAATCGATCGACGCAAGTGTTCCAGGGCGTCGGCACCGGCGAATACGCGCTCGGCATCTCGCTCGAATACGCGGGCGATCTCTGGGCGAGCAATGGCGCGCCAGTGAAGAATATCTACCCGTCCGACGGCACGCTCGCAATCATGGAGGGGGTCGCCATCATCAAGGCCGACCGCAACCCCGACGCCGCCAAGAAATTCGTCGATTACATCAATCGCAAGGACATTTGCGAGATGATGCTGAAGGCGACATTCCGTCGACCGGCCCGCACGGATCTCGACCTTTCCAACCTGCCCGGCGGAATGCCGGTCTTGTCGAGCCTCAAGCTTATCCCTTACGACGAGAGCGGCTGGACCGAAAAGCGCGCCGAGACCTTGGAGAAGCTCAAGGACGTCATCCAGGAAACACGCTGACAACCCGCCGAACCATGCGCTGAGTCTCGAGGCCCTTCACCTTGGCGAACATCACGCTCCAACAGGTGAACCGGTCCTTCGGATCGGTTCACGCCGTGGACAACATCTCCCTCACCATCGCGGATGGGGAATTCTTCACGCTGCTTGGTCCCTCGGGGTGCGGCAAGACCACGCTTTTGCGCATGGTCGCGGGTTTTGCCGATCTCGAAACCGGAGAGATTCGTTTCGGCGGGCGGCGCATCGACACGCTGCCGGCGCATCGGCGCAACACCGGCATGGTGTTCCAGAATTACGCGATCTTCCCCAATCTCAAGGTTGGCGAGAACGTCGCCTACGGGCTGCGCGCGAGAAAAGTTCCAGGGCCGAAAATCGCCGAGCGCGTCGCAAGCGCGCTTCGTCTCGTGAAGCTTGCCGAGCATGGCGATCGCTGGCCGCATCAGCTCTCGGGCGGCCAATTGCAGCGGGTCGCGATCGCACGCGCCCTCGTCATCGAGCCCGAGGTGCTTTTGCTCGATGAACCGCTTTCCAACCTCGACGCGCAATTGCGGGTCGAGATGCGCGGCGAGATTCGCCAGCTCCAACAATCGCTCGGGATCACCGCGATCTATGTGACGCATGACCAGGAAGAGGCGCTCGCCATTTCGGATCGCATTGCCGTAATGCGCCAAGGCCGCCTCGAGCAGATCGGTGCGCCCGACGACATCTACCGGCGGCCGGCCACACCCTTCGTCGCCGAGTTCATGGGGACGACCAATCTTTTGATGGGCACCCTTGCGGCGCAGGGTACTCGCATCAAAGTGGGCGAGACCGAATTCGGGGTGCCACGCCTCGAAGCGCCGGATGGCACAAATGTTTCCTTCTCGCTGCGGCCCGAAGCCTTGCGCCCGCTCATCGATGACGAAGCATCACCCCAAGGATGGGCGGTGGTCGCGGCCAAGCTTACGCGCCTCGAATTTCTCGGCGCCCTCACCCGCGTCGAAGCGAGCTTGAGCCATGGAGCTCCCTTGCGCGCCGCCTGGCTCGATCTTCCGCTTCAGCGCCTGCACACGGGCGATCTCTTGCGCTTCGCCTATGATCCCGGCCGCGTCACCGTGTTTGCGTGAAGCGGTGCGGCGCGCGTCCGCCACGTCCCGCACGTCGGCCTTGCACGAAGTCTTGAGCCCATGACGATTTTTGCGGCCCCACGCCAACGCTTCCCCCTTCTCGTCACCGTGCTTGGGCTTGCGCTTCTTTCCGTCTTCTTCCTCTTTCCCCTTTCGCGCATTTTCAGCGCCAGTTTTCTCGACCGGCAAGGCGTGCATCTCACGCTGGCGAACTACATCAAGATTCTCGGGAGCGCCTTTTATCAGCAGGCTGTCGCGAACAGCTTCGAGATCGGCGCGCTCGCCACGCTCCTTGCGGTCCTCGTCGCCGTGCCCCTCGCCTTCGCGCTTGCGCGCTTCCCGATCATCGGAAAATCGGTGCTGCTCAGCCTCGTCGTCCTGCCGCTCATCCTGCCGAGTTTCGTAAGCGCCTATGCGCTTTTGCTCATGTTCGGGCGCGCCGGGCTCGCCACACAAGCCCTTCGCGATCTCGGCATTCCGTTCGGCTCGATCTATGGCGCGCCTGGCATCATCGCGGTCTACACGCTCACGCTTTACCCCTATGTGCTCCTGCCGACGCTTGCCGGCCTCAAGGCGATCGACGTCTCGGTCGAGGAGGCGAGCCACAATCTCGGCGCCTCGCGCTGGCGTGGCTTCTGGACCGTGACCTTGCCGATCGTCATCCCCTCGGTGCTCTCGGGCGCGCTTCTCGTCTTCATCGAGACGCTCGAGAATTTCGGCGTGCCGATCGTGCTTGCCGAGGACAAACCCATCCTCTCGGTTGAAGCGTTCAAGCTTTTCGTCGGCGAGACCGATCAGAACCCTTCATCGGCCGGCGTGCTGGGCGTGCTCCTCATCGTCTCGACCGCGCTCGTGCTTCTCATTCAGCGCCATTATCTCGCGCGCCGACGCTTTGCCACGGGCGCAAGACGCAGCCCCCCGATCATCGCGATCGGATCGGGATCTCGGCTCGTCGCGAGCGCCGCTTGCTGGGCCGTGGTCCTCTTGTCGCTCTTTCCCTTTTTCGCGGTGGTCGTGCTCTCGTTCATGAAATTTCGCGGGCCCGTGCTGCAGGGCGGTTTCAGCCTCGACAATTTCGCCGATCTCCTCGGCCGCTCGGCGCGTCCGCTCGAGAACACCTTGATGCTTTCGGGCCTCGCAGCCCTCGTCGCCGCGCTGATCGGCGTGCCCATCGGTTACGCGATCACGCGCTTTCGCTCCACGCTCACGAACCTTCTCGAGATCGTCTCGACCATGCCCTTCGCCGTAGCCGGAACGGTGCTCGGCATCGGCTTGATCATCTCGTTCAACTCGGGTTGGCTCGTGCTCACCGGAGGCTGGCTGATCATGGTCATCGCCTATGTGGTGCGCAAGCTGCCGTTCAGCGTGCGCTCCTCTGCAAGTGTCTTGCATCAGATCGATCCGAGCCTCGAGGAGGCTTCGGTCAATCTCGGCGTCTCGCCCGTGATGACCTTCGCGCGCCTCACCGTGCCTTTGATGCTCGGAGGCATCATCGGCGGCATGGTGCTCACCTGGGTGACGGTATCGTCCGAGCTCAGCGCCACGGTGGTGCTCTACAGCGGAGAATGGCAAACTCTCACCGTGGTCATGTTCCAGGCCCTGGAAGGCACGGGTGCCGGTACGGCGGTGGCCGCCGCCTCGCTCCTCATCGTGATCACGCTCGTTCCGCTGGCGCTCGTCTATCGGCTTTTGCGCCGCTACGAAGCCTCGCTTCTCTGATCACGGAGCTTTGTCATGACCACGAGCCCAATCGATCTTCGCAGCGACACGGTAACTTTGCCGACCGAGCGAATGCACGAAGCGATGGCGAGCGCTCCGCTCGGGGATGATTCACGCGACGGCGACCCGACGGTGAAGCGCCTCGAGGCGCTCGGCGTCGAGCGCACCGGCAAGGAAGCAGGCCTTTTCCTGCCGAGCGGCACCATGGCCAATCTCGTGGCGCTTCTCGCGCATACGGGGAGGGGCGTGGAGGTGCTGGTGAGCGCAGGCAGCCATATCTCGCGCACCGAGATGGGCGGCGTTGCCGGGCTCGCGAGCTTGTTCCATCGCGAGCTTCCCGCGCCGCGCGGCGCGATCGACCTCGAGGCGCTGCGCGAGTCCTTGAGCCCAGGCCTCGCTCATAACCGGCTCGCGACCGGTCTCGTCGCGATCGAGACGAGCCACAACGATGCGGGCGGCACGGTGCCCTCGCTCGAGCACATGGGTGCCGTGCAGAAGCTCGCGCGCGAGCGCGGGGTTCCGGTGCATATCGACGGGGCGCGGCTCTTCAACGCGGCCCATGCGCTCGGCGTGCCGGCGAGCCGTGTCGCCTCCTTCGGCGACTCGGTCGGGTTTTGCGTCTCCAAGGGCTTGAGCGCTCCGATCGGCTCGCTGCTCTGCGGCCCGGCCGCCTTCATCGATCGCGCACGCGCGTTTCGGCGCATGGTGGGCGGTAATTTGCGCCAGGCGGGCGTCGTCGCGGCGGCCGGCATCGTGGCGCTCGAGGAGATGATCGAGCGTCTCGCCGAGGACCACCGCCGCGCCAAGGAATTGGCGCGCGGCCTCGCGGCGCTCGACCAAAGCTTTTCCGATCCGCGCGACGTCGAAACCAACATTGTGAACGTCGACCTTTCGCGGCATGCTCGCCCTTCCCCCGAATGGGCCTTGGCGCTCAAGGAACGCGGTATCCTCGTCGGCCCGACGAAGCCGAAGCGAATTCGCCTCCTCACGCATCGCCATATCGGAGACGGCGATGTCGAGCGCGCGCTTTCGGCTTTCCGCGAGGTGCATGCACGTTTTGCCGGTGGGACGCCCGCGCACGCGGCTTCGTGAGAGCCGACGCTCAGATGGACCTTCTCTCGTAGGGAGAAGGTGGTCGCGTTGGGTGGATCAGCTTAGCGTTCTCTCCACACCTTAGCGAGAAAAGGATCATAAGTTATGAACCAGTATAACTTGTTATATAGTCTTCGCCAATAATTTGGCCGTGCCCTTGTAAGCTGCTTAAAGCGCAACTCTTTCTGGAACCGGCTAGGTAGTTGCTGTAGGTGAAATGCGAGTTGACTTTTAGCTTGGGTATAGCGGGGAGATCTTGGAAGTTGTTGCTCAGTCATATTTATAAGAGATTTGCAGTCATTTTTAAGTTTTTTGATGTATATACAAATATCTGGTGGAAAAAAGAAAGATGCTTCATCCATGACAACATAGTGCTCAACAATTTTTAACTCATCAAAATCATAATTATTTGAATGTTTGAGAAGCAGGTGGAGGAACGATTTTATATCATTATAAATCGCGTAGCGTCTTTCAAAGAGATTGTAGCGAAGTTGATCAAGGGCTGTTTCAGCCTGCTTTTCGGCGGTTAGTGTCTGGCGCCGTACGTAAAAAAGAGCTGACATCGCTGCAAAGAACGTTGCGGCAGGTCCGGCGAAATCCTTTACCACACTATAGGTGCTATCTTCGAGAATCATCGCGATTATTCGTCCTCGGCTTAAGCCACTTTCCGCCTTAACTTCCCGACCTTGATCTGCGAGGCGCGCGCCCTCACCTGAGCGAGCTCATGGGCCGCCTGTAGCCGAAGCCAGGCATCTGCCGTGCTGCCGAGAACCTTTTCGAGCCGATAGGCCATCTCCGGCACGATCGCGCTACGGCCAGCGATCACATTATGGAGCTGTTGGCGGGTCACGCCGAGCGCCTTCGCCGCGTCGACGACCGTTACGCCCATCTCCTCGAGGCTGTCGCCGATCATCTCGCCTGGGTGCGGAGGGGTCTTCATCGTGAGCATGTCGGATTACTCTCCTTTAATGATAATCGACGAGGTCGATATGCAAGGCCCTGCCGTCATCGAATCGGAAAATCACGCGCCAGTTGGCGCGCACAGTCACCGACCACCAGCCCTTGAGATCACCCTTCAGCGGGTGAAGCCGAAACGTCTCATAGTCCATATCCTGAATTGTGCCGGCAACGTTGAGCAAGGCCAAAATCTGTTTCAATTTACGAACGTGCTCGGCGTTCACGCCTCTGGTGTTATCGGCCTCAAAGAGGGCCTGTAATCCCTTATGCCGAAAACTGACGATCACTGCACATCGCTCACGTCAATGTAAAACATGATTTTACACTGTCAAGCCCCACCTCATCCGAACCCGTCACCGCCCCTCAAAAATCCGGGTTACCTCCTCGATCACGGCGTCGTGCCGCTCGAGGATCGCATCATGGCCTGGGTTCCACGGCTTCACCTCGGCGAGCGGCGGGTTGCCGGGTGCGGGCGCGACATCGGCGCGCACCGAATAGGCGCCGCGCGTCTTCACGAGCTGGGATTGGCCGAGCTTCGAGAGATACCAATTGCCGAAGAGCTCGCCCGCATGCGGATGCGGCGCGCCGGCGAGCTGGATCATCGGGTAGTTGGTGTAGGGCAGGCCCTCCGGCGGGTAGACAGGCTTCAGCGGTGCGCCTTGGCCGACGCGCGCCGGATATTCGTTGACGGCGGCGCCGACCCCGATCACAGATTCGCCTCGCGCCACGGCGAGCACCGCGGGGTTGTAGGCGGTGAAGAGCTTCGGCTGCTGCGCCACGAAGCCTTTGAGAAACTCGGCGCCGAAATGATCGAGCAGGAACGCGTATTGCAACCAAGCGGTGCCGCCGATCGAGATCGGCGAGCTCGCGATCTTTCCTTTCCATTTCGGATCGAGCACGTCCTTCCAGCTTTTCGGCGCCTCGGCTTCCTGTACGAGGCCCGTGTTGTAGAAGGGGTACATCAGGGATCCCGAAGCTGCGTACCACCAGCCTTGCGCCTTGGCGTTTGCCGGATAGCTTGCGCTCATCGGCGGCGTCCAGGGCCGCGCGAGCTTTGCGTCGATCAGTTGTTGCGTCAGCGCTTCGTCGGTAACGATCGCCACATCGCCTTGCGTCTTTCCAGCCGTTGCTTCCGTGGCGATGCGCTCGTAAAGACGGCCGGTCACCGCGCTGATGATCGAGACCTTGACGCAAGGGAATTGTTGAACGAAGGGCGCGATGATGGCGCGTTCATCGGCATCGCTTTGCGCCGTGTAGAGGACGATCTGGCCTTCGGCGCAGGCGGCCTTCACGAGTTCGTCTGTGCCGATCGTCTCGCCCTCCACAACTGGGCTTTGGGCCTTGGCGGGAGTGAGCGCAAGGAGGGCGAGCATCGCGCAGAGCGCGATGCCGGTGCGGAATATCTTCCCCACGCCTGAGCCGCCACGAGCATTCTTCAAGTTCATCATCGCTTACTTTTCCGCTCCCCTGTGACTTCCTTCGGCTTCGCGGTTTGCGCGGCGGCCTCGATACGCATGATGAGGTTGCCGAAGCGGTCGACCTCGACACTCGCCCCTGGCCCGATCACGCAGGTCGATTCCGCCTCTTCGATCAAGGCGGGACCTTCGATCTTACTGCCCGGCGCGAGCCGGGAGCGGGAATGGACGGGCGTATCCACGAAGCCGCCGAGTTCCGTGAAATATGCCTCACGGTGCTCGGTGAGCGCCTCGCCCGTGTCCACGCAGCCTGCATGTTCCGGAAACCTGATCTCGTCGACCGACGGCGGCGCGATGAGGCGCACGCGCCAGGAGACGACCTCGACCGGCACGGCGCCGAGATTGCGACCGAAACGCTCTTCGTAGCGCGCATCGAAGGCATGCTGCAACGCGACCGCGTCATGGCGCTCGAGCGCCTTTTCGTCGAGGGGCACGTTCACCTCGAAGCCCTGGCCGGCATAGCGCATGTCGGCGGAAAGCTCGCGGGCGATCTCGTCATCGACAATTCCACCCTCTGCGAGGACGGTGCGAGCCTTCGCGTCGAGCGATGCGACGATCTCCTCGACGAGCGGCCATTCGAGGGAATCGAGCGGGGCGATCAGGCTTCGTGCATATTCGACGCTGCGTGGCGCGACCAGCATGCCGATCGCCGAGGCGACGCCTGCACCGAGGGGGAAGATCACCTCCTTGAGATTCAAGAGCCGCGCGATCGAGTAGGCATGCACCGGCCCGGCACCGCCGAACGCGACCATGCGGTAGCGGCTGGGATCGGTGCCGGCCTCCGCGATATGCACGCGCGCGGCCGTCGCCATGTTGTTGTCGACCACGCTCGCGATCCCGGCGGCCGTCTCGGCAACGCCAAGCCCAAGCTTGCCGCCGAGGTGGCTCAGCGCCTCTCGCGCCCGTTGCGTGTCGAGCCGCATGCGGCCGCCGAGAAAGCGTTCGGGCGAGAGGTAGCCGCGCACGAGGTCGGCGTCGGTCACGGTCGGCTCCTCGCCGCCTTGCGCGTAACAGGCCGGCCCGGGAAGGGCGCCGGCGCTGCGCGGGCCGACGCGCAAGAGGCCGAGCCCATCGGGCGCCGCAATGCTCCCCCCGCCAGCACCGATCTCGATGAGCTCGATCACGGGGAGCCGAAGCGGAAGCCCGCTCCCCTTCTTGAATCGTTGGAGCCGCGCAGCTTCGAGCTCATGGCTGCGGTGCGGGCGCCCATCATGGATGAGGCTGATCTTCGCGGTCGTGCCGCCCATGTCGAAGGCGATCACGTCGCCCCACTGGGCCTGCCGGCACAAGAAGGCGGCGCCCATCGCGCCCGCCGCCGGCCCCGATTCGACGAGCGCGATCGGCTGGTCGCTCGCGTTGCGCGCCGTGGTGATGCCCCCGTCCGAGAGCATGATGAAGAGCGGAACGCCGAGCCGTCGTTCGAGCTCGACGAGATAGCTTTGCGCGATCGGCGCCACATAGGCGTTCGCGACCGCCGTCGAGAAGCGCTCGTATTCGCGGATCTCGGGCGCGATCTCGGCCGAGGTGCAGACCGCGATGCCTGGATTTTCCGCTTCGATGATCGCCTTGGCGGCGAGCTCATGGGCCGGATTGCGGTAGCTGTTGAAAAACGCAATGGCGAGCGAGCGCACGCCCGCTTCGGCGAGCTCGCGCGCGGCGGTGCGCACGCCAGCTTCATCGAGCGGCAGCACGATGTCGCCCCGCGCGCCGATGCGCTCCTTCACCGTCTTGCGCAGCGGCCGCGTGACGAGTGGGGTCGGGCGCTCGAGCCCGAGGTCGAAAGTGTCGTAGCGAAGCTCGTTGCCGATCTCGAGAACGTCGCGATACCCTTCCGTCGTAATGAGCCCGACCGGTGCGCCGCGCCGCTCGATCAAGGCGTTGGTGACGAGCGTCGTGCCATGCACGACCTGCCCGGCGCGCGCTTGCATGGCGGCAAGCCCTCCGGTGATGGCGCGCGCCGGATCATCGGGCGTGGTGAGCAGCTTGTTGAGCGCAAGTGTGCGCTTCTCGGCATCGTAAAGCGCAAGGTCGGTGAAGGTGCCGCCCACATCGGCGCCGGCGAGGTAACGTGTCATAAGCCGTAGACCTCCTTCGCGGCGCGTGCCGAGACGAGGCCGGTCGCGACATCCTCGCGCACCGCGTCGCGGTCACGCTCGCGCGGGTCGCCATACCCGCCGCCGCCGGGGTAGCGGACGACGAGACGGTCGCCGGGCTCGATGCGGCTCTTGCCCTTGAGCGGAAATCCGGTCTCCTTGCCGTTCCATCGCACGCGCGAGGGCGCGCCCGGATGGCCGCCGAGAACGCCGAGGGCGGGATGGCGGACGCGCTCCACGAGGAGCGAGAGCGTACCCGCCCGGTCACCCGTGAGCTCGATCTCGACATCTTGTCCCAACCCGCCGCGCAAGCGTCCCGGCCCGCCCGAATCGGGAGCGAGCTCCTTCTTCCAAATGCGCAGTGGCGATTGAGCCTCGATGGTCTCCATCGAGCCACACACGACATTCGAGGGAAAGCAGGTCGCCGACAAGCCGTCCCTCGTCGAGCGTGCTCCCATGCCGCCGTTGATGAAGAGGATCGAGGTGTAGCGCCGCTCATCCTCCCGGTATCCCGAGACGATGACGCGCAAGGTGGGCGCGCTTCCCGATTCGGCGATGATGCGCTCGCCGAGCACCGGCGAGAGCGCCTTGTAGATGAGGGCTGCGAGGCAATGGCCGACCAGCTGGCGGGCATGCACGGGCGCCGGGAAGCGCGGGTTGAGGATCGAGCCCTCGGGCGCCTTGACCGTGATCATCCGGTAGGTGCCCTCGTTGCGCGGCGTTCCCGGATCGAGCGCGCATTTCAACGGGTAGCAGGAATAGGCTTCGGTATAGGTCATCACGGTGTTTAGCGCGCGTCCCACTTGCGGCGACGTGCGGGCATAATCGAGAAACATCTCCTCGCCCCGGATCTCGATCGTGACTTCGAGATGCACGTCTTCCTCGCCCGTGCCGTCGAGATCGAGCGCCGCGCCGTAGATGCCGTCGGGCATCGCCGCGATCGCGTCGCGCATGCTGCGTTCGGTGCGCGCACGGACCTCGCGCGAGATCGCTGAAAGATCGACGATGGCTTCGCGCCCCACGAGATCGCGCAAGCCGCGCGCCGCCGTCTCGCCGGCCGCGACCTGGGCCGCGACATCTCCGAGCACCTCGTCGGGCAAGCGCACATTGGCGCGGATGATGTTTTGCAGATCGGCGTTGAGGCGCCCTTCGCGCATATAGAGCAAGGGCGGGATGAGGAGGCCTTCCTCGAACACCTCGCGCGTATCGGCCGACCAGAGCGTGCCGCCGATATCGGCCATATGCGCGATGCTGCCCGTCCAGGCGATGAGCCGGCCTTTGTGAAAGACCGGCGCCAGGATGGTGATGTCGGGGAGATGGCCCGAGGTGAGCCAAGGGTCATTGCAAATGCCGACATCTCCCTCCCGCCACTCGACCGCCGGGCGGACCGAAAGAAAATGCGCGAGCGTTCGCGACAGCGTCATGTTGAACGAGGGAATGCCGATCGTGTTCTCGGCGACCGCGTTGCCTTCGGCGTCGAAGATGACGCAGGAGAAATCATTCGATTCACGCACGATCGGCGAAAAGGAGGTTCGCCTCAATGTGGCCGCCGCCTCGTCCGCGATGGCGATGAGGCGCGTCCAGACCACTTGAAGCGCGACGGGATCGTCGACGATGGCGCGCCGTGTCTTTCGAGTCGAGGTGTCGTTCATATCGGTGTTCCGCAAGGTTTTAGAAATTCACCCGCCTTCGCCTACCGCTAGACGATGGCCGTCTTCGAGGCTTCGATCACTTGGCGCAGCGCTTCGGCGGCGGCGCGCAGATGCGCGCCCATGTTGCGCTCCGCCGCCTCCACGTCCGCGGCGCAAATCGCCGCCACGATCTCTTCATGCTCGGCCAGCGAGCGCCGCGAACGTCCGGGCAAAAGGATCGAGCGATATTGAAAGCGCACCACTTGCGAATTGAGATTCGCAAGCAGCTTCGCCGCGGTGCGGTGTTGGGCGATGCGCAGGATCTCGGCGTGCAAGGATCCGTTGATCTTGGAATATGCGATGAGGTCGCCCGCCTCGACGGCTTCTCGCATCGCCTCCACCAGGGCGCGAAGGCGCCTATGATCTTGCGGTCGCGCGCGGGCCGCGGCGAGTCCGGCGACGAAGGCCTCCAAGGCGCCGCGCACCTGCGTGATCTCGATCGCGTCCTCATGACTCACGAGACGCACGCGCGCGCCGCGGTTGGCCTCGCGCACCACGAGCCCTTCCTGCTCCAGTTGCGCAAGTGCCGTGCGCACATTGGTGCGGTTGGTCGCCAGCAACCCGGCAAGCTCCACCTCGATCAATCTTTCGCTCGGCTGGAAGTGCCCGCTGACGATCGCTTCGCGCAATCTCGCGGTCACATCCTTGCCGTCGCTTCTTGCATTCATCGCGGTGCTCAATCCGCGAAGGGATCGGCGGGCGAATTCGTGGCGAGCTCGACCACCACCGTCTTGATCTCGGTGTACTCGTCGAGAGCCGCGAGGCCGTTCTCGCGCCCGAGCCCGCTCATTTTGTAGCCGCCGTAAGGAAGCATCCAGTGGACGGGACGGTAGGTGTTGATCGAGACGAGGCCGGCATCGATCCGCGCCGCCACACGATGCGCGCGGCCGATATCCTGCGTCCACAATCCGGCCACGAGCCCATAGGGCACGTCATTGGCGAGCGCGATCACCTCCTCTTCGGTTTCGAACGGGATGATCGCGAGCACCGGCCCGAATACTTCTTCCTGTGCGAGGCGTGAGCGATTGTCGACATCGGCGAACACGGTGGGTTCGACAAAATAGCCCCGCTCGAGGCCGGCCGGGCGGCCGCCACCTGCGACGAGGCGCGCCCCTTGTTCCTTGCCGAGCGCGATGTAGGCGTTCGTCTTCGCGAGCTGCTCGGCCGAGCTTTGCGGGCCGATATGGGTATTGGCGTCGAGCGGCATGCCGACGCGAATGCGCCGTGCCCGCTCCGCCATGCGCTCGACGACCACATCATAGATGGAGCGCTGCGCGAAAAGCCGCGAGCCCAAGGAACAGGATTGTCCCGTCGAGCGGAAGGCGCCATGCGTCGCCACCACGAGCGCCTTGTCGAGATCCGCGTCGGCAAAGAGGATATGAGGTGATTTGCCGCCGCATTCGAAGGAGCAGCGCTTCAGATTGACGCTCGCGCCGCGCATGATCTCCTGAGCGGTGCGATGCTCGCCGGTGAAGGAAATCTTGTCGACGCCCGGATGGGCAACGAGCGCCGCGCCGGCAACCGGCCCGAATCCCGGGACGATGTTGACGACACCCGCCGGAAAGCCGGCTTCCTCGATCAGCTTGCCGAGCGCGAGTGCCGAGACCGGCGTCTGCTCGGCCGGCTTGAGCACGACCGTGTTGCCGGCCGCGAGCGCCGGGCCGAGCTTCCACGAGTAGAGCGAGACGGGCGAGTTCCACGGCAGGATGGCGCCGACGACGCCGACGGGCTCACGCCGCGTGTAGGCGAGCGCGTCGGGCCGGAAGGGGATTTGATCCCCGTTGATCTTGTCGGCCGCCCCGGCAAAGAAAGTGAGCCAATCCGCGGCTCGCTGCACCTCGCCCAGCGTCTCGCGCAAGGGCTTGCCGTTGTCGCGGCTCTCGAGCATGGCGAGCGCTTTGGCATCGCGCCGGAGAAGCTCGGCTAGCTTCGAAAGCATGGCGCCGCGCTGGCTCGCGGTGACCTTCTGGGTCCAGGGTCCACGCAAGGCGGCGCGCGCCGCGCCGACCGCGCGGTCCACATCCGTCTCATCGGCTTCGGCCACATGCGCCCAGACCTTCTCGGTCGAGGGGTCGATCGAGGCGATCATCCGGCCTGAATGCGGCGCCTTCCATTCCCCGCCGATGAAAAGATCGGGCGCCTCGTGCTCGACTATGTCTTTCGTGATCGTGCTCATGATTGTCCTTCAGGTGATGAATGGAGTGCGCTCGCGCCTTATGCGCCGCGCGAGCAAGACCAGGATCGCAAGCACCAGCGTCTGCACGAGGGCCATCACGGCGACAAGATTGGTCGAGCCGCGCAGCCAGAAATCGAACATGGTGAGCGAGAACACCTGTGTGGTCGAGGTGTAGAGGAAGAGCGCGGTCGCAAGCTCACGAAACGACAAGATCAGCAACAAGATCATCGCCGAGAGGATGCCCGGCCAGGCGAGAGGAACGACGATGCGTCGCAAGGTGTAGGCGAGACCCGCGCCGCAAAGCCGCGAGCTTTCCTCGAGCTCGGGGTCGATCTGGACGAGAGAGCCGGAGATGGCGCGAACCCCTTGCGGAGAGAATTGCGAGAGGTAAGCAAGGATGATGATCCAGAGCGTGCCGTAGATGCCGAACGGCAGGCTGATCCAGGTCCAGAGATAGCCGAGCCCGATGATGAGGCCCGGAATCGCGACCGGAAGGATCGTGATGACGTCGAGCGCGCGCCGTCCCGCCAGGCTCGTGCGCTGCACAACATAGGCGATGGTGAAGTAGAGCACGCTGCCGATCGCGACGGTGCCGAGCGAGACGGCAAGCGAGTTCAGGAAGGAGGCGCGCACCACCGGATCGCTGAAGGCGAGCGCGAATTGGTCGAGCGAGAGCTGCCTCGTATCGGCGAGCGCTCCGAGCGTGGCGTAGAAGAGGTTCTTGCGCAGTGCGATGAAGAGAAGGGCCGCGTAAGGCAGGAGCACGACGAAGAGAATATAGCCGAAGCCGACGAAGGCGAGCGGCCAGCGCGCGCCGCCGAGCGCCACGACGTCGGGCCGCAAGCCCTTGCCGCTCACGGTGACGAAGCTCCGTTTGCCGAGGACGCGGTATTGGAGGAGGACGAGGGTGACCGTGATGACGAGCATCAACACGCCGAGCGCGGAAGCCTGGTTGACCTTGGGCGGCGTGAATCCGACCATTTCCCAGATGCGCACCGAGATGAAATGAAGATTGCCCGGCTCTCCCAGGATCGCCGGAATGGCGAAGAGCTCGATCAAGAGCACGAATACGAGAAGACCCGAGGAAAGGAGCGCGGGCGAGATGAGGGGAAGCGTGATTTGCCAAAAGCAACGCCAGCTCGAGGCCCCGCACATGCGGGCTGCCTCCTCGTGCGTCGGATCGAAATTGCGCAAGGCCGCCGCGACGAAGAGGTGCACGTAAGGCGCATAGTAGATGGCGAACACGAAGCCGATCCCACCGAGGCTGTAGATGTTGACCGCCTTTTCGATGCCGATCGAGCGCAGCGCGATGTTGATGATCCCGCTTCTCGGCGAGGCCAGGATGTCCCAGGCGAAGGCGCCGACGAGCGGGGGAACGAACATCGGCAGGATGGCGATGCTTTCGAGGAGATGCCGTCCCGGAACATTCGTGCGGATGGCGAGCCAGGCGAGGCTCGCGCCGATCGCGAGAGCGCCGGCCGTGCCGATCATGGCCGCAGCAAGCGTCACGCGCAAAAGCGCGAGGAAGCCGCCGCCCGAGAGGGTTTCGCGATAATTCGCGAGCGTGAGCCCGGACCAATCGATGGCGAGCGCGCGTGGTGGCACCGGCAGGAAGGAGCCGAGGACGAGCGCGAGAACAGGAAGCACGATGAGGAAGAAGAGGCCGGCGAAAAGGACCGCCATGAAGAGGCCACGCGGCGAGAGTGCCGCCACGAGCCACGCGCCGCGTGAACGCGCTCCCGGAGAGGCGACGAGCGCGGTCATGGCGCGCTCGCCGCGATGGCGCTTCTGCCGATGATCCGCGCCCGCTCGCGCGGGACGGTGAGCACGACAGGGCTGTCTTGCGCGAGCGGCGCCTCGCTGCCGAGCGCCGCGACCTCCAAAGGCGCCCCGGCCCAGTCCACGGTGTAGCGCGTCGAGGTGCCCTGGTAGCGGCGCGAGACGATGCGGGCGTGGTGGCTGTCGGGCGCCTCGGGCGCCCTCTCGCCGAGAAGGCAATCCTCGGGATGGATCACGACGTCGACGAGGTCGCCGGTCGCGACGCTTCCGTCATGCGTGGCGGCGAGCTCGCGGCCCGTTTCGGTTCTCACCGAGGCGCAATCATCGGAGATGCGCGCAAGCACGCGTCCAGGGAAGATGTTGGCGCTCGAGATGAATTGGGCGACGAAGCGACTCAGCGGGCGCCGGTAAAGCTCGTGGGGCGCTCCGACCTGGACCACGCGCCCGCTCTCCATCACGATGATGCGATCGGCGAGTTCGACGGCTTCGGCCTGATCATGGGTGACGTAGATGCTCGTGAGCCCGGTGCGCCGTTGCAGCTCCTTGAGCTCGAGGCGAAGCCGCTCGCGCAACTTCAGATCGAGATTGGACAACGGCTCGTCGAAAAGAAGGAGCGTCGGATCGAAAACCAATGCCCTCGCGAGCGCCACCCTTTGCATTTGGCCACCCGACAATTGCGCGGCGGAGCGGCGCGCTTCTCCGGCAAGGCCGACAAGGGCGAGCATGTTTTCCACCCTTTGCTTGATCTCGGCATTGCCGCGCTTGCGCACACGCAGGGGGTAGGCCACGTTCTCGAAGACATCCATGTGCGGCCAGATCGCGTAGGATTGGAACACCATGCCGATGTCGCGCCGCTCGGGACGCACGAAGAGCCCGCTTGCGGCGTCCGACACGGCTTTCCCACCGAGCAGAACTCGCCCGCCATCGGCCGCGGCGAGCCCGGCGACAAGGCGAAGCGTCGTCGACTTGCCGCAGCCGCTCGGGCCCAGGACCACGACGAACTCGCCCTCGGCGATCTCAAAGGACACATTTTCGACGACCGCTCTCGTGCCATAGCGCTTGGTCAGCGCTTCAACCTGACATTTGGGTGCCTGGCTTTCAAAGGCCTGGCATGCGACGGCCATGAGGGGGCTCGTTTCGGAGAAAGACGGTGTTCAAAATTGTCGAAATGATTGTTGACAATGTCAAGGCGCCAGGAAAGATCAGGTTGAGGGGCAAAAAGCGGTTGCCCGAGCCGATGAAGGACATGGAATGGCCAAGGGGATGGAGAACGAGCCGAGCCGTGCCCCAACGGCTTGGCACGCCATCGTTCGCGAGGCGCTCAAGCGCAATGATGTGCGGCTCGTCACCTACGTGCCCGATCGCGTGCTGACCCCGCTCATCGACGCGATTCACAAGGACGATTTCTTCACCGCCTTCGTGACGACGCGGGAGGAGGAAGCGCTCGGTATCGTGACGGGCGCGTGGATGGGCGGCATGCGCGGCGCGGTGCTCATGCAGACGAGCGGCTTTGCTACCTTGCCGAATGCGCTCGCTTCGCTTGCGGTCCCCTACCAGATCCCGCTTCTGATGTTCGTTTCCGAACGCGGCACGCTGGGTGAATTCAACCTCGGCCAGGCACTCGTCTGCCGCACCATGCGGCCCGTGCTCGACGCGCTCGGGATCGAGAACCACACGATCACGCGCCTCGACGAGCTCGATTTCATTGTCGACCGTTCGATCAAGCAGGCGGTCGCCACGCAGGCGCCTTGCGCGCTCATCCTCTCGCCGCTCCTCACCGGCGGCAAGACGTTCGCGCATTGAGAAGGGCAGCACCGATGAACATCGCCTCCGCGGCGCCCCACCACGCCAATCTCAAATTGACGAGCCGCTTCGATCTGAGCCAAAGGCTCGTTGCCCTCCTCACCCGTGGGGAAGCGGTCATCGGTGGGATCGGGAACACGAATTTCGATCTGTGGGCGGCCGGGCGCCGCCCCGAGAACTTTTACATGCTCGGCAGCATGGGACTTGCCTGCCCGATCGCGCTCGGCGTTGCCTTGGCTCAGCCGACGAGAGGGGTGGTCGCGCTCGAAGGCGACGGCTCGCTCCTCATGCAGCTCGGCTCGCTGACGACGATCGCGATGCTCGCGCCGAAGAACCTCACCATCATCGTGATGGACAATGGCTGCTACCAGATCACCGGGGCCCAGAAGACGACGACCGCCGTTGCGGCCGACATCGTCGCGATCGCGCAAGGCGCGGGCCTCAAGCAGGCGCGCTGGGCCGCCGACGAAGCCATGTTCGAAAGCCTGATCCGGCGCGCGCTCGCCGAGGACGGCCCGCACCTGATCGCGGCGCGCATCGACGACAAGCCGGCCGTCGCCACGACCGAGCGCGACCCCTCGCTCATCCGCGACCGTTTCATGCGGGGCATCGGCACGAAGTCTTGAGGCCGAGGAACGAGGCCTTGCGCGTTCTCGCGACCTCTTGCATGGCTGGTAACTTATTCTGGCAAGGACTTGCCCAAAGCCTTCGAATATGCGGCTATAGCGCGGGATTCGCGCGGGTTCATCGCTGCTCGCGCGCTCGTTTTGCCACGCCTGTCCCGCTTTCCCTCCTCGAGGAGCATCGAGCGCGAGATGCATGACGAAAATGTTCACGCTTTTGGCGGGTTCGGTGCGGAGACGGAATATCTGTCACGGGCCGAGTTCGTCTACAAGAAGCTTTGGGAAGGCATCCAGGACGGAGAGTTCCACTCGGGCCAAAGGTTGCGCGAAGCCGAGCTTGCGAACCGCTTGAGCGTGAGCCGCACGCCAGTGCGCGAAGCCTTGCGCCGCTTGGCGTCGGAGGGACTGATCGAATTCGCGCCTTCGCGCGGGATGATGATCGTCGAGCTCGACAAGCAGCAGGTGCGCGAGCTTTACGCCTTGCGCGAGACGCTCGAAGGCGCGGCCGCGCGCTTTGCGGCCCAGCACGCTTCGCCTTCGGAGATCGCGGCTCTCGTCGAACTGCTCGAGCGCCAGGACCGTTCGGCGCTTCCGTCCGAGGAGGCGGCGCGCCTCAATCGGCGCTTCCACAACGCCATTCACGAAGCGGCGCACAATCGCTACCTCGTGCTCTCGCTGCGCCAACTTTACGCGTCCTTGGCGCTGTTGCCGGGGACGACCTTCACCGCGCCGGGACGCATCACCTCGGCCCGCGAGGAGCATGGGGCGATCCTCAAGGCGATCGAGGACCGCGATGCCGTGCGAGCCGAGGCCGCGGCGCGCCATCACATCGAGAATGCCGGCCGCATCCGCATGCAAATGATGTTCGACCGATAAGCAGCTCACCTCTCCCTGCGGAGAGGTGAAGGCCTCCCGCATGAGAGGTGAGCTCACCCTGGCAGAGGTGCCGGGAAACCTCGATGCTTGGCGATGTAGGGCACCAGTCCGCCTTCGACGAAGATGGAGGCAAGCGCAGCTGGGATGCCTTGCGCCGCGATACGGCGCGCCCCCTCGCCGAGCACGAGAACGGTGCTGCCTGCGGCCACTGCGATCTCGATGCGCTCGCCCTCCTCGATGCCTTTCGTCTCCGCGATCACCGGCAGAAGCCCGTTGTTGATGGCGTTGCGGTAAAAGGTGCGCGCGAAGCTTTTCGCGACGATTGCTCGTATGCCCGCC
>JAFBAS010000144.1 GCA_019247605.1 Hyphomicrobiales bacterium | reverse complement strand
CGGCGTCACATGCGCAATTGCGCCTTCGTAGAGAAAGCCGCGCTCCACGAGCGCATCGGTGACCATTCGCTTGAGTTCCTCGGCCGCGCGCCTTTGCATGCGGGCCGGGATTTCCTCGCAGAAGAGCTCGAGCAGAAGGTCAGGCATGGGGTCGGGCGCAATCTCGAAAAGCGGATGGCTTCATCGTCATGGGCCGAGAACGTGCGGTGGCGCCTGGGGGAGCGCCGAAGCGAGCCTCGCCATCACGATAGCGAGCAAGCTCTAGAGCCATTCCGGCGCGAAAGGAATCAGAAAAGCTCAAGCATGAGGCGGCCCGGAACGACGCAGGCGCCTGCTTGTCAGAACCGAGGCGGTGAAGTCCACGGGTCCCACCGGCGATGGCGAAACAGCAAGCGCACGGCTTGTACCGACGTTTCAGAACGAATTTCGGGAGAACCGGCCAAACGCCTCAGCTCTCGCCTAGCCCCAACAGGCACTATCGATTGCGTTCCACGGCGAAGTCGACGGCTTGCGCGAGGGCGCGTCGCATCTCCCCATCGGGATAGATCGACAACGCTTCATGAGCGTCCTGGGCGAAACGGGCGGCACGCGCCGTGGTCGCGTCTATGGCTCCATGCCGGCGCAGGATGGCGATGGCCCGTTCGAGGTCGCCCTCGCGCAGATCGCCGCTTTCCATGGCGCGGCGCCAAAACTCGCGCTCCTCTTTGTCGCCGCGCTCGAACGCAATGACGACCGGAAGCGTAATCTTGCCCTCGCGGAAATCGTCGCCGACATTCTTGCCGATCTCCTCGGATCTGCCGCCGTAATCGAGAGCGTCGTCGATGAGTTGGAAGGCTTGACCGAGCGCCATCCCGAAAACCCGACAGGCGCGCCGCTCCGCCGCTCCTCGTCCCGCAATCGCCGGCCCGACCTCGCAAGCGGCCGCGAAGAGTTCGGCCGTCTTGGCGGCCGTGACGGTGAGGTAGGCTTTTTCGTCGGTCGCGAGATTTTTTGCCGTGGCAAGCTGCATCACCTCGCCTTCGGCGATAACTGTCGCGGCGCTCGACAAGATGTCGAGGGCGTCCATGAAGCCCGCCTCGACCATCATCCGAAAGGCTTGGCCCAGGAGGAAATCGCCGACGAGGACGCTTGCCTGATTCCCCCAGACGATGCGGGCCGTCTTGCGGCCGCGCCTCAAATCGCTTTCATCCACGACATCGTCGTGAAGCAGGGTCGCGGTGTGCATGAACTCGACGCTCGCCGCGAGCTTCACATGGGCATCGCCGCGATAGCCGTTGA
The DNA here is from genome assembly GCA_019247605.1 of Hyphomicrobiales bacterium. Taxonomy (GTDB): domain Bacteria; phylum Pseudomonadota; class Alphaproteobacteria; order Rhizobiales; family Beijerinckiaceae; genus GAS188. The sequence continues at coordinate 7,069 of JAFBAS010000144.1, read as the reverse complement.
GCATGGCCATGGCGAGCGTGAGCATGGGGCGAAGCCTCTTGCCGCCCGAGCTTATCAAGTGGTTCGCGACCTCGGGGATCAGCGCCACTTCCGATCCGGTGCGCGACAAGATGAGGTCATTTACCTTGGCGAGCTCGCGCGCGGTGTGGTCGGCGAGCGGTGTGATGCTCGCCGGGATGCTCAACGCCTTTTTGACCGGCACAGCGAGATTCAAGACCGTCGGCTCCTCGTAGATCATCGGCGAGAGCTTGCCGACGAGCGCCTTCGCAGGAAAACACGTTGCGAGTAATGGTTTGTGCGGCGCGCGGCAAGCCGGCCGAAGGCCGCAATCCATCGCCAGTGAACGTCAACGCCGCAAAGGGCGTGCGTGCTTGCGGCGCTGATGGGAAAGTTGCACGTTCTTTGTTCGCGCCGCAATAAGCCGTGCACGTGTTCGTCGAGTGGGAATGGCGATGATCGAGATTTTGCGCACCAATGACGCCGTCGCGCTCTCGCTTGCGGAAGCTCTTTTGGGTGGCGCGGGAATCGAGTGCTTCGTCGCCGATCGGCATATGAGCGCGCTCGAGGGCTCGATCGGCGCCTTTCAGCGCCGGTTGCTCGTCGAGCGTGAGAGGGAAACCAAAGCCCGCCGAATCCTCACGGAGGGTGGTCTCGGCTCCTATTTGCGTCAAGGCTCGGTGTGAAAGCGCAAAAGCGCGACGATTTTGACGAAAAGGGCTTTCTCGGTGGGCGGGTGCTGCTGCGCCAACTCCACCGCGGACATCGCGTCGGCACGGACGCCGCACTCCTCATCGCCGCCGCGAGGGCCGACGCGAAAGGCCGCGTCGCCGATCTCGGCGCTGGTACCGGCGCCATCGGCCTCTCGCTCGCCGTTTTCGAATCCGCGCTTGAAGTGACGCTCGTCGAGATCGATCCCGATCTTGCGGCGCTCGGCGCAGAGAATTCGGCCCTCAATGGCTGCAAGGAGCGTGTGCGGGCTCTCGTGGCCGATGTGGAGGAACTCGCCCAGTCATCCCGTTTGCGGCGCGAGCTCGGCGCCTGTTACGATCTCATCGTGATGAACCCGCCCTTCACGAATGCGCGAGTTTCGCAAAGCTCTCCCGATCAGGGTCGCGCGCTCGCGCATATGGCAAGTAAGGGAACACTTGCTCGCTGGATCGATGCCGCCCATTTCCTGCTCAAGCCGAAGGGAGTGTTGATCGCGATTTATCGCCCCGACGCACTAGGGGAAGTTTTGACGGCGCTCGAGCCGAGGTTTTCGTCGATCGCGCTTCGTCCCGTGCTCGCCCGTGCACAGGAAGCCGCGACGCGCCTCCTGATCCGCGCCCAAAAAGGCGGCCGGGCGCCGCTCAAACTCTTGGCGCCCCTCGTGCTTCACGAGAAGGACGGAAGCTTCACTTCTTTCGCCGCCGCGATCCATGGCGGCGAGGCCGAGCTCAGCTTCCGTCAAACCTCTGATGCTTAGCGTCTCGCTCGGCAATCACGGGCAGACGCGCACCAGGGCGTACACGTGGCGGTATCCGTTCCACACCCATTGCCGGCGTAGATAGCAATAGTCGGGGTAATAGCCGTACGGGGAATCATAGTAGTCGTAGTAGGGATAGGCCCCCGCATAGGCGAGACCGGCGCCCACGCCGAAGAAGGGGAAGAAGCCGCGGCGGAAATGATCATGCCGGAAGGCGAATCCTCGGTTACCAAAGCCGCCGTGGAATCCGCCAAAGCCGCCATGAAATCCGCCGCCATGAAATCCGCCACCGTGGAAGCCGCCACCGTGGAAGCCTCCACCTCCGCCGTGAAAAGCCTGCGCAGGGCCCGCGGCTACACCCGCGAGTCCCAAAGCGAAGACGGCACTTGCGATCAATTTTCGTATCATGGCACGACCTTTCGATGAATACCGATAGCTCCTCGGGCGTCATCGTGCCGCCGCGTCGGTAAACCGATGCCCATGCCGCACATCCCGGCGAGGCCGAGACCGTACGGTTGTTCGGACGCCCTCAGAACCGTCCTTGAATAAATATAATCCTAGCCTTGCGGCTCACAACGCATTTGAAAAAATGTGATCGGATGGGAGCCGCTGCGCGGCAGCTCTGGGATCGCACGTCTGTCGGGGCGCGACGAATAGACTTCCGAGCCGAAATTTATGAGAGTTGAACGAGGCTTAGCGCGCGGTCGCGCTCGCTGCACACCTCACGACAAGGCCGTTTCCTTGCTGTCGGAGGAATAGTTTCCGATGACCGATCACGAAAATGTGCTGTGCCCCAAGGGGGCTCTTGCACATGACGACCTCGTCAATTCGCGCGAGGTCGAAACGGAAACGCGCCCCATGCGGGCGCGTCCCCGTTCAATTCAGCATCGTCGCCGATCAGCAAACCCAAACGCGGCGGGGTCCCCAGGGCGTCGCGCGCCAGCGCCAGCACCCGCCATAGACCACAGGGCCTCCCCAGGCATAGCCGGGGCCCCAACCCCAGCCGCGATGCCAGCCCCAACCGCGATGCCATCCATAGCCGCGCCAGCCGTAGCCGCGCCAATAAACGGGCTGTGCGGGATCGGCTTGTGCCATAGTCGTGATCGCCGGAGCAATGGCGGCCGTGGTGGGAACGCCCGCAAAGGCTTCCCCTATGCCAGTCGTGAACGAAACCGCGGCGAGGACCGATGCCAGGGTCGCGGCTTTAAGCGTGTGCGCTACCTTGATTCTTCCCATGGAAGTCTCCTTTGCCTCAAGAGAACCGGACCGCCATTTTGGCGGCGGCTGCGCCCTCTTCCGCCCCGCGACCTGAAAGTATGAGGCGCGTCTCGACTATTTCAAGATGAGCCTGAACACAGACTTAATTCATTGGACGGATTGCGTTCATCAAGGCCCCGAAACAAGATATTATTCGCCTAAGCGAAGCTTTCATTCCTGCTGATTGTTCACGAGCGAGTGAGCTCTTCTTCTTTTGTGACCAGGAAAAGCTGGAACAATGGAGGATAGTTTTAAATATCCTTCGCCTTCAGCTGTTCAGCGCCCTTTGGCGAAAACGGAGCGCAACCTCCGTCTCCGGGAAACGTCCTTTGAACACGAGCCTCACATCACTCGCGTTGTCGACCTTGATCCACTTCAGTGCGATCCGCTAAGCCGAGGTGATCGTCGCCGGTCGAGTTGGCCGCACTCGGCGACAGCAAATGAGAACCGTGAGCGATGACCGAAACGCAAGCCGTATCGCGCCCGATGAATCCGGCGAGAAGCTTTCAAGATCTCATTTTGACGCTCCAGCAATTCTGGGCGGGCGAGGGCTGCGTGATCGTTCAGCCTTACGACGTTGAGATGGGAGCCGGCACATTCCATCCGGCGACCACGCTGCGCGCGCTCGGGACAAAATCCTGGCGCGCCGCCTATGTGCAGCCGTCACGCCGTCCGAAGGACGGACGCTATGGAGAGAACCCGAACCGGCTGCAGCATTATTATCAATTCCAGGTGATCATGAAGCCGAACCCGCCCGATTTCCAGGATCTCTACCTCGCCTCACTCGAGGCTATCGGCATCGACCGGCGCGTCCATGACATTCGCTTCGTGGAGGATGATTGGGAAAGCCCGACGCTCGGCGCCTGGGGGCTTGGCTGGGAATGTTGGTGCGACGGCATGGAAGTCTCGCAATTCACCTATTTTCAGCAGGTGGCGGGCTTCGAATGCGCGCCGGTTTCAGGCGAGATCACCTATGGGCTCGAACGTCTTGCCATGTATGTGCAAGGCGTGGATTCGATCTTCGATCTGAACTTCAACGGTCGTGAGGGCGAGGAGAAGATCACCTACGCCGATGTCTTCCTCCAGGCGGAGCAGGAGTTTTCGCGCTTCGGTTTCGAGGCGGCGAACACCGATTTGCTGTTTCGCCATTTCAAGGAGGCCGAGGAGGAGTGTCGCGCGCTTCTGGCGTGGGGAGAGCCGGAAGGGGGCAGGAACGACGAAAGGCATCTCATGTCGTTGCCCGCATACGATCAATGCATCAAGGCGAGCCACCTCTTCAATCTCCTCGATGCGCGCGGCGTGATTTCGGTGACAGAGCGCCAAAGCTACATTCTGCGCGTGCGCGAGCTCGCCAAGGCCTGCGGGGCTGCTTGGCTGAGAACCGAGGGCGGCGGTTTTGCCACTGGCGGTTGAGCCAAATTCAAGGATTGAAAGGCAAACGCGCGCCGAGCTTACGCAAAAAAGGCCAATTCGAGCATATTGCCGAAACGATCTTCGCCGAGACGGTCTTGCCGAGACGCGCTGATTGGGTCATCACTCGCAACCCTTTCAACGAACTCTCGATTCGGAGCACGACCATGACAACCCCGCACATCGCTGGGCAGGAGCCCATCGCCATCCCAGTGAAAGCGGGCCAAAGCTATTGGTGGTGCGCTTGCGGCCAATCGAAAAACCAGCCTTTCTGTGACGGCTCCCACAAAGGGTCGAGCTTCACGCCAATGGAGTTCAAGTCGGAAAGCGACCGCACGCTTTATTTCTGCGCCTGCAAGCACTCGAAGAAAGCCCCGCTTTGCGATGGCACGCACAAGACGCTCTGAGGGTTCCGACGCATAGAAGACCGACATGGCGCGCTTGAGCGGCAAGACCGTTCTCATCACCGGAGGAGCCTCCGGGATCGGTCGCGCGACGGCGCTCATGATGGCGCGCGAGGGCGCGCGCCTCGTGGTCGCGGATCGCGACGCGAAAGGCGCAGGCCGTGTTTCGAGCGAGATCGGCGCCGCCGCGCTGTCCATCGAGATGGACGTGACGGAGCCCACCCAATGGGCTGACGCGCTCGCGCTGATCGAGAAGCATTTTGGTGCGCTCCAGGTCCTCGTGCATTCGGCGGGCGTCGGCGGCATCGGGACGATCGAGGATACGACGTTCGAGGAATGGCGGCGCGTCCACGCGGTCAATCTCGATGCCGTCTTCTTCGGGACGAAAGCGGCCTTGCCCCTGATGCGCCGGCACCCGCCGGGCTCGATCGTGATCCTCTCCTCGATCTCGGGCATCGTCGCGGCGCGCAATCTCGCAGCCTACAATTCCAGCAAGGCCGCGGTTCGGCACTTGTCGAAATCGATCGCGCTGCATTGCGCACGCCAGGGCTATGGCATTCGCTGCAACTCCGTGCATCCGACCTTCATCGACACGCCGATGGTGCAGGGCATGTTTGCGTCCCTCGGCGGCCCTGAGGCGGCTCGCGAAAAGCTCGGCCGCCAAATCCCGCTAGGCAGGATCGGTGAGCCCGACGATGTCGCCCACGCCATCGTCTATCTCGCGAGCGATGAATCGAAGCTCATGACGGGCTCGGAGCTCGTCCTCGATGGAGGCCTGTCGGCGATGTGAGCCCCTTCACGGCGTCGTGAAGGTCAGCCATCGCGGCGATCACGCGATGCGCGCCGGCAGCCTCGAGGCGTTTGCCATGGTCGTGCGTGCAATGACGCCCACCGATGAAGCCGATGACGCGCATGCCGGCGGCCACCGCGCCTTGGACCCCTGGCACCGAATCTTCGATGACGACGCAGCTTCGCGGCCGCTCTCCCATCTGCCGCGCCGCGTGCAGAAAGATGTCGGGCGCCGGCTTGCCCTTGGCGACGAGCGCCGTCGAGAAGCGCGCATTTTCCGCAAAAAGATCGTCAAGCTTGGTGACTGCGAGCGACGCAAAGATCCGTTCCGGGAGGGACGAGGAGGCGACACAGCGCGGCAATGGAACCGACAAGATCGCTTCCCTGACCCCGCTGATCGGCTCGAGCAGCCGCGCATAAGCTTCGTCCTCGCGCCTAATGACGAGATTCTCGAAACCGTGCGGCAGCGCCGCGCCGCGTTCGAGCGCGATGCGAGCGAGCATGTCCTTGATGCTGACGCCCGCGAAACGTCGCGCCGCCTCGGCGCTGTTCATCTCGATCCCGATTTCGCTGAGGCAAGCGGAAGCCACTCGCGCAAACAGGTATTCGGAATCGACGAGAACTCCGTCGCAATCGAAAATCAGGAGGGCCATGGTCGTGAGGTCGCCCGCCACCACTCTCCGGCCTGGCCTGTCTGGCCTCGAGGCGTGTCGGGGATGCGCGCGAGCCGCAAAAAAGCAGAAGGAGTGGTCGAAAGGATCACGGTCGCGCGCTCAGCGTGATGCTCACGGCGGCGCCCCTCGAAAATGCCATCCTCATGGGCGGCTCAATTCAGCTTCGATTTCACCTCGTCGAGGCTTTTCTTGAGGAGACCTGCACCGGCTGCGCCCTTGGAGCGAACGCGCAATATGGCCTCGCTGGCGCGGATCGCTGCCTCGGCGGCGGCTCCACGGACTTCGCTCATGGCTTCGGCTTCGGCCTGCGCGATCTTTTGTTCGGCGGTCTTCTGCCGGCGCGCGACGAAATCGGCGAGCTTCTCCTCTGCGTCCTTGGCGAGGCGCTCGGCATCCACTTTGGCTTGCGCGATGATCGCGGCGGCCTCGCCCTCGGCTTCCAACCTGCGCTTCTCGTAGGAGGCAAGAAGCGTCTGCGCTTCTTCGCGCAGACGTTTCGCTTCGGCGAGCTCGGCGGCGATGCGCTGGCCGCGCTGATCGAGACCGTTGACCAGCGCCTTGAAGGCACCGAGCCATGCCGCAAAACCGAGGAACGTCACGAACGCGACAGCCACCCAGAACTCGGGATCGGCGAAAAGACGCGGCATGCAAGCCCCCTTCAGCTCTTGTGGGCCGTAGACAGCGCCGTGGAAAGCTCGGCGGGGCTCGCGGGCTGGCCTGTGAGCCTCGCCACGATCGCTGCAGCCGTTTCTTGCGCAATGGCGTTTACGTTCGCCATGGCGGCAAGCTTGCGTGCGGCGATCTCCTTATCGGCGCCGGCGAGCTTGGCCGCCAAATCCGCCTCGACCGTCTTGCGCTTCGTCTCGCTTGTGGCGTTCATCGCATCGCGAGTTTCCCGCGCTATGCCCTGCGCTTTCTCGCGGGCTTGTTCGACAGCCTTTGCATGCGCCGCGGTGGCCTCGTCGGCGCGCACCTTTGCCGCGGCCGCGGCGTCGAGATCGCGCGCGATGCGTCCGGCGCGCTCGGCAATGGTGCCGCCCACCCGTTTAATGAATACCTTGGAGACGAAG
>JAFBAS010000098.1 GCA_019247605.1 Hyphomicrobiales bacterium | reverse complement strand
CATTCGGGTCGATGCCGGTTCCCGAGGCGGCGATCGAAAGCACTGAGGCAGCGGCGGCAGGAGGGGGAGGAGGAGGCTGAGACGTTGCCGCAGCGTTGTGAACCGCGAATACCTGTTGCAGCGCTGGATCGTTGGCGAGCGCCGTATCCCCGACTTGCGAACCCCAGCTGTAGGCATAGTCGAAAACGGGTGTCGTAATCACGGTGCCCCAGGTGGCGAGGATCTGCTGTTCCTGCGCCGCCGTCGGCAAGATGTAGGTCGTGTACTGGCCGCCACCGAAGGCTTGATAGATCGGCACGATCTGCTGGGGCGCGATGCCGTCCGCTTCCGCGACGCTTACGGCAAGCGGAATGATGTTGTAGTCGAGATTGTTGGGGACGTTGGTCTGCACGGGGTAGGGATCAAGGCCGAAGAGATCGATATCGGTGTTGAAAGGGTTATAGGCGTAGACGGGATTGGTGTTGCTGCTGAGATTCTGTTCGACCATGAAAACCTTCACGCCCGGCAAGGTCGCGTGAATGTAGTCGGTCTCTGCCTTGAGGTTGGCCGCGGGCACGGTCGACGGATCGGGTTCATCGGTGAGATAAATACCGAAGAGATTGGTGGCGCCGATGTAAGAATTGACCGCGGCCTGAAACGCGCTCGTCACCCCGCCCGTCATGCCGAACCAGGCGAGCCCCTCGACACCGGCCGGCAGGTAGGGCAGCTCGCCCGCCGAGCTGATGTCGGCGAGGTTGAACCCGTCGGCGCCGGGCGCGTAGGTGTTGTTGACGATGTTGGCGTTGGGTGCGTAGTGGAGCGAGGTGATCGGATCGGACATGCGTTCCCCGTGGGTCAAGGGTTGTTCTTGTTTAGGCGTCGACAACCCCAGCCCGACCCGTCGACGTTTCGCGGACCGAGTTACGCATACAAACGGTCATGCCGAATCTTGAATGCACTGACATTACTTGCACAATTTCAGTAACGCAACGCATTTGTCTTATCGACAGGCCGGGTCGACGTTTGAAATTGGAAAAGACGCGTTTCCCGGCTGGCCGAGCTTATCCTGCTCGGCATGCAAAGGGCGCGGAACCACGCCGGCTCTCGGCACGTTCAGTTCCGAAAGCAGGACGCCATGTTCAAATTTGCAGTCATCTCCCTCATCATCTCGCTCGTCGCCGGCGCGATCGGAATGACGAACGTGTCCATCATGGCCAAGCGCATCTCGTTAATTTTCTTCGGCCTCTTCTTCCTCGGCTTTCTCGCCCTTCTCGGGTTCGCCTATCTGCTCGGCGCCGCCTTCAACGCGGGTCAGCAATCGATGCTGCTCGGCCCATTGCTGAGCTGAGCGTCAGCGGGGGGCAGGCGTCTCGACCCGCGCTCGAACGATTTGGCGCCGATCTATTTCACGGTGATCGTGATTTTTCTCGAGACGAGCGGCGGGTTGAAGGGGAAATGCTTCGCGTCTCCCAGAACGAGCTGAAGCGTGTGCTTTCCGGGCGTGAGCTCGAGGCGCGTCTCCGTCTGGCCGGCGCCGAAATGAAGATGGCTCTTGTCCTGCGGGATGGGTTCATGGGTGTCGAGCACCTCATTCACGTCGATGAGGAGATGATGGTGCCCGCTGTTTGTAAAATCATCTCCCGCGTGCGTGACCCCCATGTTGCGAAGGCCAAAGCGACACCAGAACGGACCTTTCAGCGTGGCTCCATCGAGGGGCCAAATGAAATAGAGAGTGGCGTCCTTCGGCGCCGAAGTTCCCTGGGCCCAGGCGCCCCCTGGCGGCGCGAACGCGAATGCGACAGCCAGCGTCGAAAGGACGAGGAGCCGAACGAGCGTCATGGCGCCACCTCCTGCGCTGCGAGATTCCTCGACATCCTGCGTCAAGACGCCGACAGGGCCACGCGAAAGCCATGCGTGGGATAGCGCACGCCCGTGTCGTAGTGATCGCGGTTCGCCGGCCGCACATAGCTCGCGTCATTCTTCCAGGAGCCGGATCGGATGACGTGCGAGAGGCACTCTGCGTCCATCCACGCGGAACCATCGGCGGGAGCGCCCTGGTAGTTCCGATGCCAGCAATCCTCGACCCATTGGTCAACGCCTCCGCCCATGTCGAAAAGCCCGAACGGATTGGCCTTGAAGCTGCCGACATGCGTTGGCAGCTCAGTGGCGGCTGAAGCGACGCTGACGCAATTCTTGCAATTAGCCATGCCGGGCTGGAGTTGATCTCCCCACCAATATTTCGTTTGTGTCCCGCCGCGCGCCGCATATTCCCATTCGGCTTCGCTCGGCAAACGGTAAGGCTTATGTGTGGCCTGCGCGAGCCAGACCAAATATTGCTTGGCATCATTCCAGCTAACATTCGCTACGGGCGCGTTCTCCTCGCCGCTTGCCATAAAGGGGCACGCGCTAGCCGCCGCGCATTCGTTCCACTGCCGGACGGTCACCGGAAACTTGCCGAGCGCAAAAGGTTTGATCGTGACCTGGTGAATGGGTTTCTCCGAAGCGTCCTCGTTGCTGCCCATCGCGAAGCTGCCGCCAGCAAGCCGCTGCATCTCGGGCTCTGTGACCGAAGGCATGGCGGTTTGCGGCGAAGGCTGAGGGGGCGATGCCGTTTGAGAGGGGGCCTGCGGCGTCGCAGCTTGCGGCAAAGCGGGTTGGGGAGGGGCCGCGGATGGCGCGACCGCCGCGACGCTCTCGGCTGGCTTCGGCGGCGCGGGCGAGACTGCGCCGGGTGTCGGGGCCCGCTCCGCCAGGAAACTATGTCCAGGCAGCATCGTGTACCAAAGGGCCGCCGCGATCGCGAGGAGAACGGCGCTCGCGAGCATCACAAAGGCGATTTCGCGCCGCTTCTGCGCCTTCATGAAAGCCGCTGGGTCGGGGAGCACCCGATAGACCCTCACCGGATCGGTGATGTTCTTGACCTGCTTATCGCCGAGCGACTGATAGCCGCAAACGAGCTTGTGCTTGATCTGCTCGTAAACGCCGCCCGAGATGTAGACCTGCCCGGGATTGGCGATTCCCTCGAGCCGCACCGCGACGTTCACCCCGTCCCCGAAAACGTCGTTCGCATCCATGATGACATCGCCGAGATTGACACCGATCCGATACAGAATCGCCTGCGATTGCGGCACGGAAGCATTGCGGCCGATCATGCTTTGCTGGATTACGATGCCGGAGCGTACCGCTTCGACCGGGCTGTCGAAGATCGCGATAAAACCGTCACCCGTCGTCTTGACCAGCCGTCCCTGGTGCTCGGCAATCGTCGGTTCGACAAGGTCGCGAAGGATGCGCTTTACCCGCGCATGCGTACCTTCCTCATCGATATTCATCAGCCGGCTGTAGCCGGCAATATCCCCCGCCACGATCGCGGCGAGCCGCCGCGGCGAGGGGCCCTGCGGGGACCCTCCACCCCTCTCCGGATAAATTTGGCGGATCTCCCCGGGCATCCTCAGCGCCGCTTCCTGTCCATTGAAACGCAGGGCGAATCATTCTGAAGGCGTATCACCACCGGCGCGCGGCCGAAGCCGCAATCCACGAACCAAGACTCCACGAACCAAGACGCAGCCGGCCCCTGCCGAGCATCCGCAACACCGGCATCGAACGCAGTGTCGAACTCAATTCAAGAAAGGATCATAGAGAAAGCAGCATTCAGGGGCAACATCATTGCCTTTGAATTTAAAAGAGATCTTCCTTATCCGGGAGCTGACATCGCACTCGAGGGCAAGGCTATTGTTGGATTCCTCCTCGGGCCTCTTCTATTTGGCACATCAACGCGCGGCAAGCTTCCAAGTTTCTTGCCGTTACCACGAACGAAATGGAAAGCGAGACCAACGAAAGCCCGCGCGGCTCGTTTTCGCGAGCAATCGCCGTTATGCGCTCAGCGATGAATTTCCGTCACCGGATGATTGGGGTATATTGCC
>JAFBAS010000055.1 GCA_019247605.1 Hyphomicrobiales bacterium | reverse complement strand
GGCGTGAAGCCGGCGCAACAAGCCCAGCGCGGTCGCGGGCATTGACACGAACCTGTCAAGGAAGTGTGATACTTCCCACGCTTGCGCGGGCGCGTCTTCGTGAGCGTGCTCGGACATCAATCCCAGGGACGCTCGAGGAAAAACATGAAGCAAAAATTTTCACTTCTCACCGCGGCGGCCGCCTTTGCGGTGCTGGCGTCGACCGGGGGCGCGTTCGCTCAATCGTCCGACCTCGTCGCGGCGGCGAAGAAGGAGGGGCAGCTTTCGGTTATCGCGCTGCCGCGCGACTGGTGCGGCTACGGCGCCATCATCGACGGCTTCAAGGCGAAATACGGGTTGCAGGTGAATGAGCTCAACCCCGACGCCGGGTCAGGCGACGAGGTGGAGGCGATCAAGGCCAATAAGGGCAATGCGGGGCCGCAGGCGCCAGATGTCATCGATGTCGGCCTCGCCTTTGGCCCCTCAGCGAAGAAGGACGGCTTGATCCAGCCCTACAAGGTCGCGACCTGGTCGACGATTCCCGACAGCGCCAAGGACGCGGATGGCTACTGGTACGGCGACTATTATGGCGTGCTCACCTTCGAGGTGAACAAAGACATCATCAAGAAATCGCCGGCGGATTGGCCCGATCTTCTCGGGCCCGAATACAAGAACGCCGTGGCGCTCGCCGGCGATCCGCGCGTTTCGGCCCAGGCGATCCAGGGCGTGTTCGCGGCCGGGCTTTCGGCGGCCGGCGGCGACGTGGCCAAGGCGCCCGACGCGGGCCTCAAATTCTTTTCCGACCTCAACAAGAAGGGCAATTTCGTCCCGGTCATCGGCAAGGCGAGCTCGGTGGCGCAAGGCTCGACGCCCTTGCTCATCCGCTGGGACTACAACGCGCTCGGCGATCGCGACACGCTCAAAGGCAATCCGCCGATCGATGTGGTGGTGCCGAAGAGCGGCGTGCTCGCGGGCGTCTACGTGCAAGCGATCAGCGCCTTCGCGCCCCACCCGAACGCCGCCAAGCTCTGGATGGAGTGGCTTTATTCGGATGACGGCCAGGTCGACTTCCTGAAAGGCTATTGCCACCCGATCCGCTTCCAGAACCTCGTCGAGAGCAAGAAAGTGCCGGCCGAGCTTTTGGACAAGCTGCCCCCGGCCGAAAGCTACGCCAAGGCCGTGTTCCCCACGCTCGATCAGCTCGCCGTGTCCAACCCGGCGATCACCAAGCAATGGGACAGCGTTGTCGGTGCCAATGTGAAGTGAGCGGAGCTCAGGAGCTTCGGTCACACGCAAGGAGCGCCTCTCGCGCTAAAGCGAGAGGTGCTCCTGTGTGCGTCCGGCAGTTGGCTGGACATTCGCGTGCGCGGCCGTTTGCCGGCGCCATGCCGACGCGAGCATGCGCTACCTAAACGCATAATCGAAAATGGGCGGGAACGATCCGCGATGAGCAGCTCCCTCATCAATCGCCTGACGGTCCGGACAGCCTAAATGGCGCAGATGCAACTCGACGCGGCGGCGCTGCCGCTCGCCCAGCCCCGGCGGATGTCGTTCGCCTTCCTCGGCGTCGTGCCGTTCTTCGTCTTCGCCGTCATGTTCCTGCTTTGGCCGACGGCCTTTCTCATGGTCGGCTCGTTCCAGGACGCGGATGGGCATTTCACCCTCGAGAACATTTATCGGCTTTCCGAACCCACGATTCTCAATGCCTACAAGATCAGCATCGAGATCAGCGTCGCGTCGGCGCTTCTCGGTGCGATCTTCGGGTTCTTTCTCGCCGCGGCGGTCGTGCTCGGGGGCTTGCCGCGCTGGCTGCGCCCCACGCTCATGACGTTTTGCGGCGTGGCCTCGAATTTCGCCGGCCTGCCGCTCGCCTTCGCGTTCCTCGCCACGCTCGGGCGCACGGGGCTCGTGACCCTGCTTTTGCGCGATTTTGTCGGCTTCGACCTCTACGCGACGGGCTTCAACGTCTTGAGCTTCACCGGGCTCACGCTCACCTACCTCTACTTCCAGATCCCCTTGATGGTGCTGATCCTGACCCCGGCCCTCGATGGGTTGAAGCGCGAATGGCGCGAGGCTGCCGAGGTGCTCGGCGCCACGAGCTGGCAATATTGGCGACACGTGGCGATCCCGGTGCTCTGGCCGAGCTTTCTCGGTACGACGCTCCTTCTGTTCGCCAACTCCTTCGGCGCGGTGGCAACCGCTTACGGCCTCACCGGCTCGTCCCTCAATATCGTGCCCATCCTCCTCTACGCGCAGAGCCGAGGCGATGTGCTGCACAACCCCAATCTCGGCTACGCGCTCGCGCTCGGCATGATCGTGATCACGGGCCTCTCGAACGGCGCCTACATCTGGCTACGCGCGCGAGGCGAGAGGTGGTTGAAATGAAACGCTCGCGCCTCGGCCCCTGGCTCGCCATGGCCATCGGCACCGCCTATTTCCTGATCCCGCTCATCGCCACTTTCGAGTTCTCGCTGCGCATGAAGCGCGGCGAATATTCACTGGAAGCTTATCGGGTCGTGCTCGCCGATCCACGGTTCCAGGCGAGCTTCGGCTATTCGACCCTGATCGCCATCGCGACCATCTTGATGGGTGTGCTGCTCATCGTGCCTACCGCCTATTGGATCGAGCTCAAGCTTCGCAATCTGCGCCCGCTCGTCGAGTTCATCACGCTTTTGCCGCTCGTCATCCCGGCGATCGTGATCGTCTTCGGATACCTGCACACCTACAATTCATCCTCCTGGATTCCGCTGATCGCGACGCCGCGCGGAACCGACCTCCTGCTGACGTTCGGCTATATGACACTCGCGCTCCCCTACATGTATCGCGCCGTCGATACCGGGCTGCGCTCGATCGACGTGCGCACCCTCACCGAAGCGGCCGAGAGCCTCGGCGCCGGCTGGGGCACCATCCTGTTCAAGGTGATCTTTCCGAATGTGCGCGTCGCCGTGCTCTCCGGCGCCTTTCTCACCTTCGCAATCGTGATCGGCGAGTTCACGCTGGCGAGCCTCCTCGACCGCCCGGCGTTCGGCCCGTATCTCCAGCTCGTGGGCGCCAACCGCGCCTATGAGCCTTCGGCGCTCGCCATCGTCGCCTTCGTCGTCACCTGGGCCTGCATGGGTCTCATCCAGATCTTCGGGCGCGACCGGCGCGCCACCATGGCGGGTCGCTGACCTTCGAGTGGAGCCAGCATGAAATTCCTCGAGATCGAGAACCTCCGAAAGGTTTATGGCGCCCAGGTCGGCGTGCAGCATTTCGACATCGCGGTCGAGCGCGGCGAGTTCATTTCCTTCCTTGGGCCATCCGGTTGCGGCAAGACCACGACCTTGCGCATGGTCGCGGGCTTCGAGCAGCCGAGCGCCGGCTCGATCCGCATCGACGGGCGCGATGTCGTGGGCTTGCGGCCGAACCAGCGCAACATCGGCATGGTGTTTCAATCCTACGCGCTCTTCCCGAACATGACGGTCGCTCAGAACGTCGCTTTCGGCCTCAAAATCGCCAAGCGGCCGGACGCGGAAATCAAACCGCGCGTCGCCGAGATGTTGCAAATGATCAAGCTGCCGCAACTCGGCGACCGCTTCCCCTACCAGCTCTCGGGAGGCCAGCAGCAGCGGGTGGCGCTCGCGCGCGCGCTTGCCGGAAGCCCGCAGCTTCTCCTTCTCGACGAGCCGCTCTCGGCGCTCGACGCCAAGATCCGCGCCTCGTTGCGCAGCGAAATCCGCGATCTGCAACGCAAGCTCGGCATCACCACGATCTACGTCACGCATGACCAGGAAGAAGCGCTCGCGATGTCGGACCGCATCGTGGTGATGAGCGAGGGGCGCATCGAGCAACTCGGCACACCGTTCGAGATCTACAACCGCCCGCGCACGCGCTTCGTCGCTTCCTTCGTCGGCACGCTCAATATCTTGCGCGGCAAGGTAATCGATCCGGCAAAGGGCGTCGTCCGAGTGGACGAGCAGGACATAAGGCTCGATCAGCAGATCCCGAATGCCGCGCCGGGCGAGATGCGCGCCATCGCCTTACGGCCCGAGGCCGTGACGCTCGGCGAGACGCGCCCCGACCGAAACGCGATGAAAGGCACGATCGAAGAGGTGAGCTTCCTCGGCGCGATCGTGCGCATCAAGGTGCGCTTCAAGGACAATCTCATCTCGCTCGACACCTTCAACAGCTCGGCCTCCCCGCCGCCGCGGCGCGGCGACAGCGCGACGGTGACTTTCGCTCCGGCCGATCTTCAGGTGCTCGAGGGTGTGGAGGGATAGCCGCGTTCATACGCGGTTGGCCACAATGACGTCTAAGGCCGCGTGGTTATCGCTCACTTCGCGGACACGAAGTCGAAATGGATTCGACGGCCGAGCGCGGCCGCATAGCGTGTGACCAAATCCAAGCTTGGCAGATGGTGCGCGTTTTCCAACCGGGCAATCACCGACTGCGTTGTGCCCATCCGCGTCGCGATCTCTTCTTGCGTTAGCCCTACCTCATGCCGAGCTTCGACCATGGCCCCGACCAGGGCGTAAACGGGACCGAGCCGATCGTATTCTTTCCTCACCTCGGGATCTTTCAGAAGGCGTTTTCTCAGCTTCGCGAGACTCGTCATCAGTTAATCTCCCTCGCGCGCCGCTCAGCAAGGTCAAGGGCGGATTTGGGTGTCCTCTGCGACTTTTTTACGAAGGCATGAACCACCACGAGACGTCGCCCTGTCTTTGTCACATAGAGGGCACGGCCAATACCGTCCCGACCTCCGAACCGCATCTCCCAAACCTTGCCGCGCAAATGCCTCACATGCGGTTCCCTGATCCGTTCAAGACCGGCGGCCTCAATTCGTTCAGCAAGGCGCAGAAATGCCGCTCGCATATCGTTCGGCATGGCCGCGATTTCATCGTCCACCGTGGCACCGAGGGTCTCAATAGTCCAAGCCACGTCGGATCAGATCAATCATTTTCCTGACATCGCCCACCAATCTGGTTGGCATCTTGATATAGCACGTTTGCTATTTTGTTCAAGCCGGCGGAGAGATCGTGTGAGACTATACTGCCGAGCGATCGTCACATGCCCGAGAGTCAAAGGTTTTAGAGACCTCTAGCAACTTAAGCAAAGCCGATCCGAACCCGCCGGTTGT
>JAFBAS010000172.1 GCA_019247605.1 Hyphomicrobiales bacterium | reverse complement strand
GGAAGCGGCGGAGCCTGAGCGGTTGAGCGACGGCAGGGCTTGCGGTTTCGTTGAGGCGCGCGAAAGCGGCCGGACATTGCCGGCGGCGAAGGAACGGGCCGCCTCACTGGCGCGTCCCAGGAATTCGGGGTCGGCGAGCGCCTCGTTCAAGATGCGCTCGCGATAGGATTTCGCGTCACCGCCGATCTCGGCGAGCAGCTCTTTCTGCTTCAGCCAATCGACGGCGGCGAGGAAGGGGTTGGGGCTTCCCATCACCCGGCTGCGTTCGGCGGGGTCGAGTCCCGGCAAGGCTTTGTCGAACTCGGCTTGCGCGCGCTCGGTGAGCTCGGCGCCGTGCACGCTCGATGCCGTCGCCTTGTTGTTGTGCGCGATGGCGACGCTCAATTGCCGCAGCACCGGGTCCATCTCGGCGCGAAGCTGCGCATTGACGAAGCCTTGCGGATCGAGGAACGGATCGGGTCGCGGGGCGGGCGCCTCGCGCGCCCGGTAGGCTTCGAGCTGGCGCTGATAATTGAGCCTCTCCTCGCGCTCGCGCAGATATTCGCCGATCGGCACGCCGTGCTCGGCACGCGGCTCGGGCGGTCGCGCCTCGCTCGGTTCGGGCGCGTGCTCGGCCGAGGCCGAAGGCGCCGGCCCCGGGGGCTCGTCGCCGGGCGGTGCCGTTGCGGCAAGCGTCTCCTCGACGAGCGCTGCGTCTTGCGCTTCGTCCTCGAGGCTTGAGCTTTGCGTGTTCGAGGCCATGATCAACTCCATTCCAAGGGCGTTTTGGCGGTGCCGAGCGTCGTCGAGCCCGCTATTGCTGAAAGCCGTGCGTCACCACGGCGGCATTCGCGTTGCCTGCGCCGAGAGAGGGCAGCGTCACGGTGATCGGCGTGTTGACCGAAGCCGCCGGAATCGGCGGGTTGAAGTTCACGATGAGCGGGGGCGCCGCGACCGTGAGGCCGGTCGGCGCGCAAAATGTGTAGGTCAGGTTTGCCGAGACGACGCCCGTCACGGTCGCGTTCACACAGCTCGCAGCCGTCGCTCCGCTCCCGGTGATCTCGAAACCGGAGATGAAGGTGGTGAGCCCGGGCGCCCCTGGCAGCGTCGCAATGGCGGGCGCCCCCGCCACGTTCCCGGACGAAGCCGTCACCGGGAAGGCGTGCGGCTGCGTCTGCGCCTCGCAGCGTTTCGCGGAACACAAGGCGAGCGCCAGCGTGGCGCAAAGAAGCGCGTTCTTGTTCATGCCGTCGATCTCCGGGGTTTTGGTGAAGTGAACCGAGCTCACCCGCCTGGCGGGGGCCATCGGCAGAAGGTTGGGCGAGGCGTGCTTATGAGGTCACGGCGCCGGTTCTTCGCCGGGCCGCGACTGCCGTACACCCAAGAACGCTATGAGTTTAAGGGATGCCGTGTCCTTTGCGCCGCCCCCCACTGGCGGCGCCTGGACCGAAGGTTAACGCCGCCGCCTATGCGGCCAGCACGACCACCTTCGTCTTGATGGGCGTGCGTGAATAGAGGTCGATCATGTCCTGGCTGAGGAGGCCGGTGCAGCC
This sequence comes from Hyphomicrobiales bacterium, assembly GCA_019247605.1. GTDB lineage: Bacteria > Pseudomonadota > Alphaproteobacteria > Rhizobiales > Beijerinckiaceae > GAS188. Next base: position 2,523 of record JAFBAS010000172.1, on the reverse strand, counting down.
GCTCGTAATACCGGTCCCGATCGTTTCGGGGTCGCTGGTGCTGTAGATGGTGTAGAGCGTGTATTTGCCGTTTTGATACAGGTAGAGCGTGCGGGCACCGAGAGGATTCTCGAGGCCTCCCGGCATGCCGCCGGCATATTTGCGCGCCTCGGGCTGGCGCTGGATCATCTCCTTGGGCGGCGTCCAGACGGGCCATTCGGCCTTGCGCCCGACATAGGCGTTGCCGCTCCACAGGAACCCTTCGCGGCCGACATTGGCGCCGTAGCGGGTGGCGTTTCCTTCGCCTTCGATGCGGTAGACATAATAATTGCCGGGATCGACGATGATCGTGCCGGGCGCTTCGTTGCTGTCGTAGCGCACGGTCCGGCGGTAATATTTCGGATCGATCTTGCTCACGTCGACCGCCGGGATCGGGAATTTCTCCTCGGGTACCGGGCCGTAGAGCTTCTCGGCCTCGGCGCGGCTCATGCCGTCGGAGGTCACGCAACCGGCGAGCCCCAGCGTGCCGAGACCGGCGGCGGAGGCCAGCAGAAACGACCGTCGGTCGAGAACGCCCGACCGACGCCCGGTGAGAGCGACCTCGTCCCTCGCGCCGGCATCGACAATTACACGATCCGTCATCATGGTTCCGCTGTTTCCCCTATTCTGTTGTCCGAACCGGACAATGCCTCGGCAGACCCCTGCCGAACCGACATTGCCGTCGCGCGGCTCGATTGGCAAGCTCGCGCCGCGCGGGCTTACATGCACCAAAATCGTTAACGTTCACGGCATGCCGCGGCGTCATGGAAGCTCTACATGCGCTCGCGGATGAGGAGCGCCCGCGGCATGACGCGGTTGGGCCGCAGCGCGATGATGAGCACGCCGACGAACGTGATCGCGGCGCCCACGATCATGCGCGGATCGAGCCGGTCGCCGAGCACCAACACGCCGAGCATGACGGTGAAGACCGGCGACATCAGGATGAGGGGCGCGATCATGTTGGCTTCGTAGCGGTTGATCAGCCAGTAATAGGCCGTGTGCGCGATCACCGAGACGACCAGCGCCGAGAAGGCGACGCAGCCGAGGAACTCCAAGCCGCCCGCAAGGGTGGTCGAGACCTGTCCGCTTTCGAAGATGGCCGAGGCGACGCCGAGCGGCAGGATCGCGCTCAACCCCGCCCAGGCTTGGAATTGCAGAGGCTGCACGCCCTTGATCTGCTTCATCAAGATGGCGCCGAGCGAGCCGGCCGCCGAGGACAGAACGACGAAGATCAGCCCGTTCGACATGGCGAGGCCGCTGGGATTCCAGATCACCAGCAAGGTGCCGCAAAGCGTCAACGCGATGCCGAGCGCCCGCCGCCAGCGGATCTTTTCGCCGAGCACCACGATCGAGAGGATCGTGGTGAAAGGGAGCCCGATCTGGCTGACGATCGCGGCCGTGGACGCTGTCGCGTCGCGCAAGCCGACATAGTAGATCGCAAAGCTGCCGCCGCCGATCAGGAAAGAGGCCGCGACGAGCCGCAAGCGCGGCCGCGGCATGGGAAAGAGCCAAGGGAAGACCGCGAGCGCGATCAGCACGGAACGCAGCATCCCATAGCAGAGCGGCGGCACGCCGATCTGCGAGACGACGACCTTGGAGACGATGGAGTTCATTGCCCAGACGAGGCAGACCCCCATGATGATGGCGATGTCGCGGGGATGCATCCGAAACTCGTGCAAGAAAACGGAACTTCTTGATGCAACGGCCAGCCGCGCCGAGCAAGGCGATCTTCGCATGGATTCCATCACGTGGCGCCATGGCCCCGGGGTTGGCGGCCCAACTGCCGCTACACTTCTTCCCGCACCCGATGTGCCGCACGCGCCGCGCAACGAAAGCGGGAAACCGTGCACCTGGATCGTGGTGCATTCATCCGGCAGCGATCAGGACGGCATCGTGCTGTTGCCGGAGCTCGATGCGAAATTGGCGGAGAGGATGGGACCATTGCGGTGACCCGTGGCAATACGGCATTCGGTGCCAGTGCACTGAGTTCACGTGGTCGCCGGTCCTCTTCGCGGAACCGTGTGAATCAAATACGCTAGCATGGCGCGAGCGCTCCTCCTTCTCCCGCGCTCTTCGCGTGGGAGAAGGTGCGTTCCGCGCAGCGGAACGCGGATGAGGGTGAGGAGCGCAGAGCGTCAGATCGCGAAGAGGGCCCAGCCGCGCGGTTTGCGCTGCCGACTCGGGCACTCGGCGAGCCGGGACTCTTCAAGCTTTCAGAGCGGACTAATCGCGACGGTAGTCGATGTACCATCCGACAAAGCCCGCCTCACCTTTGCGCTTCTCTCGCCGTATCTCCCAAATGAGACTTGCCAATTTATCCCGTTCGGCTTGCGGCAAACTCCGCCGGTAAGCGCGTAGCGCCTCCTTGGTCGAGAAGTCCTGTTGCCACGTCGCTTTATGCTGCGATCGGAAGCTCATACGCTCGGCCCATCGTTCCGCCGCCGTCAGCGCAGACTTTCGCTGCGGGTGATCTGCCGAAGGTGAGGATTCCTTGCCCATGACTGG
>JAFBAS010000118.1 GCA_019247605.1 Hyphomicrobiales bacterium | reverse complement strand
CGCCCATGCGCCGCCGAGATTGGAGGCCGCGGATGAGCGCGAGGATTTGCGCTTGCGTCGTGGCATCGAGCGCCGTCGTCGGCTCGTCCGCGATGAGGAGCGAAGGCTCGAGCGCGAGCGCCATGGCGATCATGACCCGCTGGCGCTGGCCGCCCGAGAGTTGATGCGGAAACGCCCGCAGGATGGCGTCCGGTTCCGAGAGCTCGACCTCGCGCGCGAGCTCGAAGGCTCGGCGGCGTCGTTCGGCGGGGTCGAGAAGATCATGGGCCTCGAACATTTCGGCGATCTGATCGCCCACGCGCATCACAGGGTTGAGCGCGGTCATCGGCTCCTGGAAAATCATGGCGATGCGCCGCCCGCGCAGGTCGCGCCATTCGGCGGGTCCCAAGCGCGTGAGATCCGTCCCCTCGAAGTAGATTTGCCCATGAAGCGGCCGGATGGAGTGCGGCAAAAGCCCAAGCAGGGCCTGGGCGCATACGGACTTGCCGGACCCGGACTCGCCCACGATGCACAAGATCTCGCCCATCTCCACCTGGAACGAAAGCCCTTCCACCGCGTGCTCGCGGTCGGCTCCTTCAGGAAGGGAAAGCGTGAGCCCGCGAATGGCGGCGAGAGGGGCGGTCATCGTCTCACGTCAAGGGCGAAGCGTGGTTACATCCGTTCAAATGTCATTCTCAATAACCCAAGGCCATGCCGTCCTTTCGATGATCCGATCCTCCGAGAAGAATGCCCCGCGTTTCATCGATGAAGATTGCCTGGCAGCCGCCGAGAGGGTCTGGCGCCCAATTGGTGCGGTGTCCCCGCCGATCGAGATCCTCGCGTACGGAAGGCTCGATCGTCGTCTCGAGCGACAGCGCGCCATCGACATTGAAAGTTCGGGGCCGGTCCGAGGCCTGTTGCGGGTCATCGCCGCGATCGAGCATCTGTGAGAGGAAATGCGCGTGGCCGGCTGCCTGGAATTGCCCACCCATGACGCCGAACGGCATCACGGCGCGCCCGTCGCGGCACAGTATCGCCGGGATGATGGTGTGGAGTGGGCGCTTGCGCGGGCCGATCGCGTTCGGATGCCCGCGTTCCACGCGAAAACCGGTGCCGCGATTCTGCAAGAGCACGCCGGATTTGGGCGCGTAGATGCCGCTGCCGAAGGCGGCGAAGAGCGAGTTGATGAAGGACACCGCGTTGCGGTCCTTGTCGACCACGCAAAGATAGACCGTGTCGCGGTGGTGGGGGCCGTCCCAGGCTGTAAGAGGCTGCGCCTTGTCGAGCCGGATCGGCGCCCGCAAGCGCGCGATCGAAGCGTCGCTGAGAAGCGCCGCGATGTCGAGCTCATGGTGCTCGGGATCGGCGACAAGCGCATCGCGCACGCTATAGGCGGCCTTCGTCGCTTCCGCATGCAGATGGATCCGATCCGCCTCGCTCAGCGAAGTATCAGCGAGGTCGAAGCCTTCGAGAATGCGCACAATCAGGAGAGCGGCGAGCCCCTGTCCGTTCGGTGGACACTCGAAGAGATCGTGGCCACGATAGCGTGCCGAGATCGGCTCGCAATAGTTCGAGGCCTGGGCGGCGAAATCCTCCACCGTATGAAAGCCGCCGAGTGCTGAAAGGCAGGAGGCAATGTCCTCGGCAACCTCACCCTCGTAAAACGCGCTTCGGCCCTCGCGGGCGATGCGCCTCAGCGTGCGGGCGAGCGCGGGATGTTTAAGCTTCTCGCCGACGGCAGGCGGGCGCCCTCCCGGCAGATACAGCTTCGCGGCCGCCTCGCCGAGGCGGCCGGCGTGACGTTCCCAATCGCGCGCCACGCGCGGCGTCACGAGGAAGCCTTCTTCGGCCGCCTTGATCGCCGGAGCCAAAAGCTCGTCGAGGGCTTTGCCCGCATGGTCTGCCGCAAGCCGGCACCAGGCATCGACCGCGCCAGGGATGGTCACGGCATGCGCCGAGAGATCGGGGACGACCTTATGGCCGTGCTCGAGATACCATTCGAGCTTGGCGGCCGCCGGCGAGCGCCCGGAGCCGTTGAGAGCGATCGGCAAGCGACCTCCCTTGGAATAAAGACAGAAGCAATCGCCGCCGATGCCCGTCATGTGCGGGTCGACCACGGATTGCATCGCGACTGCGGTGATCGCCGCGTCCATCGCGTTGCCGCCCGAGCGCAGCATGTCGAGCGCGGCGAGCGTCGCCAAGGGATGCGAGGTCGCCACCATGCCTCGCTCCGCGACCGCGACCGAGCGGCCGGGCCTCATAAAATCACGCAAGTGCCCCAATTCGATTCTCCTCGAGCTTTGCGACGGACCGCTTGGCGGCATTTCGCTATCTCTCCTGTCACGGCTCGGCGCGCCACTCAACGCAGTTTCCCGCCGATCTCACAAAAGTGAGCCTGGGTGCCGGATTTCTCGAGCGTGCCTGTCCACCTGCTTTCTTTTGACCTCTTGGGAACGCGCTCTTTGGTCCCGCGTTGGCGTCGGGATTTCCGCAAAGCTTGGGGTCTGGCGCGCGTTGCGGGCCGCGTGCCCCTTTGCCAATGGAGAGCGCAAGGTGAAGGCACTGACCTGGCACGGCAAGGGCGATATACGCTGCGAGAGCGTTCCCGACCCTTCGATCGAGGATGGGCGCGACGCCATCATCAAAGTGACGGCATGCGCCATTTGCGGCTCGGACCTCCACATCTTCGATGGTGTGATCCCGCAGATGCAAAAGGGAGATGTGCTCGGCCACGAGACGATGGGCGAGGTCGTCGAGGTCGGCAAGGACAACAAGAAGCTCAAGGTCGGTGACCGGGTGGTCGTGCCCTTCACCATCTCCTGCGGCGAGTGCTTCTTCTGCAAGCGCGGATATTTTTCGGCTTGCGAAAGGTCGAACCCCGACAAGAAGACGGCCGAGGAGGTCTGGGGACATTCGCCGGCGGGCCTCTTCGGTTATTCGCATATGCTGGGCGGATTCCCAGGTGGGCAGGCCGAATATCTCAGGGTTCCGTTCGCCGATGTCGGCCCGATGAAGGTGCCGGAAGGTCTCACCGACGAACAGGTGCTTTTCCTCTCGGATATTTTCCCGACGGGGTACATGGCGGCCGAGTTCTGCGACATCGAGGAAGGGGATACGATCGCGATCTGGGGGTGCGGACCTGTCGGGCAGTTCGCGATCCGCAGCGCCTTCCTGCTCGGCGCGGGACGCGTGCTCGCAATCGACACCGTCCCCGAGCGCCTTGCGCTTGCAAAAGAGGCCGGCGCCGAGACGCTCGATTTCCGCAAGGATGATGTTTACGCACGCATCCAGGAGCTGACGCAAGGGCGCGGTGCCGATGCCTGCATCGATGCCGTGGGCACCGAGCCCGACACCATGTCTGGCGCGGACGCCATGCTCGACCGGGCCAAGGTCGCCACCTATCTCGCGACCGATCGGCCGCATGTGCTGCGCCAAGCGATCCATTGCTGCCGCAATTTTGGGACCGTCTCGATCGTGGGCGTCTATGGCGGTTTCCTCGACAAGATACCGATGGGTTCCGCCATCAATCGCGGCCTCACTTTCAGGATGGCCCAGACGCCGGTACAGCATTACTTGCCGAGCCTCCTCGAGCGGATCGAGAAGGGTGAGATCGATCCTTCGTTCGTGATCACGCATCGCGCCGGTCTCGAGGACGGCCCCGCTCTCTACAAGACCTTCCGCGACAAGAAGGACGGCTGCATCAAGGTCGTCCTGAAACCGTGATGAAGAGGAGGAAGCCATGAACACGACACGGCCATTGGCGGTGGTTACGGGCGCGTCCTCTGGAATCGGATTCGAGCTCGCGAAAGTCGCGGTCGAGAAGGGGTACGACCTTGTGATCGCGGCCGACGAGCCGCGGATCGAGGAGGCCGCGCAACGCTTGCGGACGAACGGCGCCTACGTCCACGCGGTCGAGGCGGATCTCGCGACCGAGGAAGGCGTGCGCACCCTTTATTCGGCCGCGAAGGCCGAGGGGCGCTCCATCGACGCGCTCCTCGCCAATGCGGGCCGCGGGCTTGGGAAGGCTTTCCTCGACCAGGACCCTGCACAATGGCGGCGTGTCGTGGACACGAACGTCATCGGCACGTTGGACCTCATCCAGCGTGTCGGCAAGGACATGCGCGCGCGGGGGCAGGGTCGAATCCTGATCACCGGCTCGATCGCGGGCTTCATGCCGGGTGCCTTTCAGGCCGTCTACAACGCCAGCAAAGCCTTCCTCGATTCCTTCTCCTTCGCGTTGCGAAACGAGCTCAAGGAAACAGGCGTGTCCGTCACTTGCCTCATGCCGGGCGCCACGGAGACCGAGTTCTTCGAGCGTGCCGACATGGAGGACACGAAGGTCGGTTCCCAAAAAAAGGACGATCCCTCCGATGTGGCCCGGCAGGGTTTCGAGGCCATGCTCAAGGGCAAGGGCGACGTCGTGACCGGATGGCAAAACAAATTGCAGACCGCCATCGCCAATATCACGCCGGCAAGCTTCCTCGCCGAGCAGCATCGCAAGATGGCGCAGCCGGGTACACGCCGATAAGTTGCGTCGGCCCCGGGCCGAGGCTGGGCGGCGACGGTGTGTGGTGGCTCTTTCCGTCAGCTCGACGCGCGCATCCACCCCTTTTCTTTGTGGTGACGGTTTGAGGCGTGGGTGCCCGCACCAAGTGCGGGCATGACGAGCGGTCGCGCGCGATTTACAAAGCTCGGCATCTATGCATCGTGCTCCCGCAAGACGCAGAGCCGCCGCGGGAGTGCCTTCGTGAGTCCGTTGTTCCTGAGACAGGGCCCGTTTGGCCGTTGGGGTAAGCTCGCTTTCGCAGTGTTGATCGCCGTGCTCTGGACGACCTCTCTTTTGGTTTTACCGGCGCGGGCGACGAGCCTGCGCGTCGCCATCCAGGACGATCCGGACGCGCTCGATCCGGCAACGAGCGGCACCTATACGGGGCGATTCGTCTTCGCCGCGATGTGCGACAAGCTCGTCGATATCGGGAAAGAACTCTCGATCGTGCCGCAGCTCGCCGAGACCTGGCAATGGAGCGCCGATCAGAAGGCGCTCACCTTGAGGCTGCGTCATGGAGTGACTTTCCAGGACGGCGAGCCTTTCGATGCAGCCGCGGTGAAGTTCAACATCGTGCGCATGCTCACGATGAAGGATTCGCGCCGCAAGGCGGAGCTTTCACCCGTCGCGAGCGTCGAGGTGCTGGCGCCCGATCAGGTGCGCTTCAACCTGAAGACGCCCTTCGCCCCCTTGCTTTCGGTGTTGAGCGATCGGGCCGGCATGATGGTCTCTCCGAAGGGCGCCGCGAAAGAGGATTTCGCCGCCCATCCGGTTTGCGCCGGGCCTTACGCGTTCGTCGAGCGCAAGGCACGCGACGTGATCCGCCTCGCGAAATACCAAGGCTATTGGGACAAGGACCGGTTCGGCTACGACGAAGTCGCCTATTTTTACGTGCCTGATTCCACTGTGAGGCTGTCGCGCGTGCGTGCCGGCGATATCGACATCGCCGAGCGCATCGCGCCGACCGATCTCAAGACCGTGCGGGATGATCCAAAGCTCAAGCTTCACATGTCGCCGGGCCTTGCGGTCTCTCATCTCATGGTCAATGTCGGCGCGGGTGAGAAGGCGAACACGCCGCTCGGCAAGGATGGGCGCTTGCGCAAGGCCCTGGAGCTCTCGCTCGACCGCAACGTCATCAACAAGGTCGCGTTCAACGGCGAGAACGCGCCGGACAATCAGATGCTGCCGCCCTCCGACCCCTTCCACGCGAAGGGTTACCCGATGCCAGGGCGTGACATCAGCGCCGCAAAGGCGCTGATCGCGCAAACGGGGATGAGCAGCGTTCCGGTCGAGCTGACCTTCGAGAATTCGCTCACCGATGCACGAGTCGCGCAGATCGTGCAATCGATGGCGAAGGAAGCAGGCTTCGACGTGAAGCTCTTGCCGCTCGAAACCTCGACCGCGATCGAGCGCTACCTCAACGGAAACTTCGAGGCTTACATCGCGAATTGGAGCGGGCGCGGCGATCCCGATCCGACTCTTTATACCTTCTTCAGCTGCGATGGCGGCCAGAACGTCAATAGATATTGCAACAAATCCCTCGAGGCCGTCCTCGATGCGGCGCGGGCGGAAGGCGAAATCGCAAAGCGCAAGGAGCTTTACGAAAAGGCAACCGGAATTTATCTGACCGATCTCTCCTCGATCCCGCTCTACCACCCGAACTGGTTCTTGGCGGCGAGCGTCAAGGTCGATGGCATCACCGTGTTGCCGGACGGGCTCTTGCGGCTGCGCGATGTAAAGCCGGTGCAGTAGAACCGAGAGTGAATAGTGAAAGGGAAGCGTGAAAAGTGAAGAGGGAGGAGATTTCAAAAATGGCTCCTGACAAGAATTCGCGTCGCACTATTCACTTCTTCACTATTCGCTCCTCACTAAACACATGATTCGCTTCCTCGTGGCGCGGCTCCTTGTGGCCGTTCCGACGCTCCTCCTTGTCTCGATGCTCGTCTTCGGTTTGCAGAAGCTTCTTCCGGGCGATCCGGCGGTCGCGCTTGCCGGTGAGGAGCGAAACCCCGAGGTCATCGCGTATCTGCGCCAAAAATATCAATTCGATAGGCCGCTCCCGGTGCAATATGCGAGCTGGCTTTCCGCATTCGTGAAGGGAGATTTCGGCACCTCCGTGCGCACCCGGCTTCCCATCCGCGCGATGGTCGCCGAAAAGCTTCCGGTGACGCTCGAGCTTGCCTCCCTCTCGATGCTGGTTGCCCTCACCATCGGCATCCCGGCTGGCGCGTTCGCCGCCTTGAGGCGGGGGTCGGCTTTCGACCACGCGGTGAGCGTGCTCGGCCTCGCGGGCCTTTCGATCCCGAGCTTCTGGCTCGGCATCATGCTCATCCTTCTGTTTTCGGTGAGGCTCGGCTGGCTGCCTTCGGGCGGCTATGTGGGCTTCCTCGCCGATCCGATCGGCAATATCCGCGCGATGCTGATGCCGAGCGTCGTGCTCGGCACGGCGGCCGCTGCGGTCATCATGCGCCATACGCGAAGCTCTATGCTCACCGTGCTCGGCCAGGATTTCATCCGCACGGCGCGCGCGAAAGGATTGAGAGAACGGATCGTCGTGAGGCGCCACGCTTTGCGCAAC
>JAFBAS010000107.1 GCA_019247605.1 Hyphomicrobiales bacterium | reverse complement strand
AAAGATCAAAAGGGGACGTGCCATGACTCGCATTCTTGTGGAAAACGTTGTGGAAGTTGCCGCTCTTTGCGGCTTTTTGGCCATGATCGGGGTCTGGTCGATCGCTGCGGTAGGATTTTGACGAAGCGCCGGTCGGCCGGATCACCTGCGGTCATGCTTGACGCACTGGCCTGGACTGCCGGAGCGGGCGGTAAGCTTTGATCTCGGCAGTCGGGCCTGCGAAGAGCTTGATCGGTCGGCACTGAAAGGCGCGCAATGGCGATCGGCGACGTGGGTTTCGTGCATCTGCACGTTCACTCTTCCTATTCCCTCCTCGAAGGTGCGTTGCCAATCGCCAAGCTCGCCAAGCTCGCGCGCGCCGACAAGATGCCGGCTTTGGCGCTGACCGACACCAATAACCTTTATGGCGCGCTGGAATTTTCCGAGAAGCTCGCGGGTGAAGGTATTCAGCCGATCATCGGGCTCCAGCTCTCGCTGGATTTCGGGGACGGCGAGCGTGCCCGCCACGCGCGCAAGCGTGTCGCATCTATCGTTCTCCTCGCCGCAAATGCCTCAGGTTACGCAAATCTGCTGCGCCTTTCGACGCGCGCGCTCGTCGACACGTCTTCGAGCGGGCGACCGCATTTGCGCTTCGAGGAGATCGCAAGCAATGCGCAGGGGTTGATCGCGCTCACGGGCGGCCCGGACGGGCCGATCGATGAAGCTTTGGCCGAGCGGCGGCCGGAACTCGCGCAAGCACGGCTCGAGCACCTTGCTGGCGCTTTCGGTGAGCGCCTCTATGTGGAGCTTCAGCGGCATGGCTTGCCGACCGAGCGGGCAAGTGAGCCTCACCTTCTCGAGCTCGCCTATCGCCACGGCCTTCCGATCGTTGCGACGAACGAGCCTTATTTCGGCGCGCGCGAAGATCATGAAGCCCATGATGCTCTCCTTGCGATTGCCGAGGGACGGCTTCTCTCCGACGATCAGCGCCGTCGCGTCACACCCGAGCACGGATTCAAGAGCCGCGCCGAGATGATGGCGACCTTCGCCGATCTTCCCGAGGCGCTGAGCAACTCGGTCGAGATCTCTCTTCGCTGCAGTTATCGTCCGAGAGCCACGAAACCGATTTTGCCGCGCTTCAGCGGAGAAGGCACGAGCGCGCAGGAGGACGCCGAGCTCGACCGCCAGGCGGGGGAGGGGCTCGCGGCGCGGCTCGCGAGACACGGGCTCGCACCGGGCCTTGTGGAGGATGACTATCGCGCGCGACTTGCTTTCGAGCTCGGCGTGATCAGGCGGATGGCGTATTCGGGATATTTCCTCATCGTCTCCGACTTTATCAAACATGCAAAACTCAAGGGCATCCCGGTCGGGCCGGGCCGTGGCTCGGGCGCGGGTTCGCTCGTGGCCTGGAGCTTGATGATCACCGATCTCGATCCGATGCGGTTCGGGCTCTTGTTCGAGCGCTTCCTCAATCCGGATCGCGTTTCGATGCCCGATTTCGATGTCGATTTCTGCATGAACCGGCGCGAAGAGGTCATCGACTATGTGCGCGAACGCTACGGTGCCGATCGCGTCGCGCAGATCATCACCTTCGGCACCTTGCAGGCGCGCGGCGTGATGCGCGATGTCGGGCGCGTGCTCGAGCTTCCCTATGGCCAGGTCGACAAGCTCACCAAGCTCGTGCCGCAAAATCCGGCAAACCCGATCTCGTTGAAGGCAGCGATCGAGAGCGAGCCGAGATTGTCAGGAGAGGCAGAGGCTGACGAGCGCGTCGCGCGCATGCTCGACATCGCTCAGAAGCTCGAAGGGCTGCATCGCCACGCCTCGACCCATGCGGCTGGCATCGTGATCGGCGACAGGCCGCTCGAGGAGGTGGCACCCCTCACGCGCGATCCGCGATCGGGAATGCTGGTCACGCAATTCAACATGAAATGGGTTGAGCCGGCGGGTCTCGTGAAATTCGACTTCCTCGGCCTTCGTACGCTCACCATTCTCCAAACGGCGGTCGAACTCATCGCGCGTCGCGGCATCAAGGTCGATCTCGCCTCGATCCCGCTCGATGATCGCGCGACCTTCGAGATGCTCCAGCGCGGCGAGACGGTCGGGGTGTTCCAGGTGGAAGGCTCAGGGATGCGCCGCGCCCTCGTCGACATGCACGCTGATCGTTTCGAGGATCTGATCGCGCTCGTCGCCCTTTATCGGCCGGGTCCGATGGCGAACATCCCGGTCTATTGCGCGCGCAAGCTCGGTCGCGAGCGCGTCGAGGTGCTCCATCCCAAGCTCGAGCCGCTTTTGCGTGAGACCTTCGGCGTCATCACCTACCAGGAGCAGGTGCAGCAAATCGCGCGCGAGCTTGCCGGCTACAGCCTCGCGGAAGCCGATCTCTTGCGGCGCGCCATGGGGAAGAAGATCAAGGCCGAAATGGATGCGCAGCGCGGCCGTTTCCTCGAAGGGGCCAAGGAGCGCGGCATCCCACCAGCGACCGCGGAAGCCGTTTTTGACGCGTGCGCCAAATTTGCCGAATACGGCTTCAACAAATCGCATTCGGCCCCCTACGCGCTGCTCACCTATCAGACCGCATACCTCAAGGCGAACCACCCTGTTGAATTCCTTGCCGCGACGATGACGCATGAAATGTCGAATACCGACAAGCTCGCTGAATTCCGACAGGAATGCGCAAGGCTCGCCATCAAGCTCGAACCGCCATCCATCAATCGCTCCGGCGTCCTGTTCGAGCCTGCGGATGGCGCCATCCGTTATGCGCTTTCCGCCATCAAGGGGATGGGTGGGCAGGCGGCCGACGCGATCGTGAACGCGCGAGGGGAGGAGCCCTTCCGCGACCTTGCGGATTTTGCGCGGCGGCTCGATCCAAAGCTCGTCAATCGGCGCGCACTCGAGACCCTGATCTGTGCCGGCGCGCTCGATGATGTTTGCGCCGAGCGGTCGGTCGCCTTCGCGAGCGTGGAGGCGGTTCTCGCCACCGCGCAAGCGAACGAGAATGACCGTCTGTCCGGCCAGGCGAGCATGTTCGGTGAGACGGCGTCGGAGGCTGCCCCCCCCATTCGCATCCCGAAGGTGCCGGCGTGGACTGCGTCCGAAAAGCTGCAGAAGGAGTTCGCGGCGATCGGCTTCTTCATCTCCGGCCATCCCCTCGACGAGTACAAGGATGTCCTGAAACGGCTCAAGGTCGAGAGCTACGCTGCTTTTGCCAAAGGCGCGCGAGCGGGGAGGAATTCGGGGCGGCTCGCGGGAGCCGTGCTCGACCGCACCGAGCGGCGCACGAAAAGCGGCTCCAAGATGGGGATCGTGCTCTTATCGGATTCCACGGCCCAATATGAAGCCATTCTGTTTTCCGAAGGTCTCGCCACCTATCGCTCGCTGCTGGAATCCGGCTCGCGCGTACTGGTCGAGGTGCGGGCCGGCGTCGAGGCTGAGGAATTGCGCTTGCGCATCGAGAGCGTCGAGCTTCTCGATGATGCGGCCGCGCGGGTCGGGCATTCTCTCAAGCTTTACATTCGCGACGCTCGCGCGCTGGAACCAGTGGCGCACTGTCTTTCCGAGCCCGGCGACTCGCAAGTGAGCGTGATCGCAGCGCTCGAGCCCAATGGGCGAGAGGTCGAGATCAAATTGCCCGGCCGCTACCGCACGACGCCGCAAATCGCGGGTGCCATCAAGGCGGTTCCGGGTGTGACGGCGGTCGAGCTGGTTTAGGCTCAGCTTTCGCGCCTCAGGATCGTTTCAAGTTTCAAAGGCAAATAGTTTCGATTCACACGAACGCCGTCCGAGCCGCAGTCAAATTCAGCCATGTCGCAGCCTTCTTGAAGCGGCATCGGCGAGTTTCGGCCTCTTTCTTTTGCCCGCGTCACGCAAGCGAACCGCGGCACGCCCATGCTTTCGCCAAAGCTCGGTGATATGATCACTTCCTGCCCAGCTCGGTGTTGAATTCCGCGATCGAGGAGGAAGGCATGAACGACATGGCCATGGCGCCTCTTTGGGAAAGCCTGCACGCGATGCGAGGCGAGCTCGAGGGCAAGAGCCTGCATTCCCTGTTTGATGCGGACAAGGACCGCTTCGCCGCTTTCAGCCTTGTCGAGGATGATCTCCTTCTCGACTTTTCCAAGACCAAGACTACTCCCGCGACGTTGTCGCTGCTCCTCGAGCTCGCCGCCGCGGCAGGCGTCGAAGCGCGCCGCGACGCCATGTTCGCGGGCGAGCGGATCAACGTCACGGAGAACCGCCCGGTCTTGCATGTCGCGCTGCGCAACCGCTCGAACCGTCCCATTCTCGTCGACGGCAAGGATGTGATGCCCGAGGTCAATGAAGTGCTCGGGCGCATGTCGCGCTTCAGCGAAGCGGTGCGCTCGGGGGCCGCTCGTCCGGCGCGGGGCGGCCGCTTCACCGACGTGGTGAACATCGGCATCGGCGGTTCCGATCTCGGGCCGGCCATGGCGACGCTCGCCCTCGCTCCATATCACGACGGGCCACGCACCCATTTCGTCTCCAATGTGGACGGCGCGCATTGGCACGACACGGCGCGCGATCTCGATCCGGCGACAACGCTCGTCATCATCGCTTCGAAGACCTTCACCACGGTCGAAACCATGACCAATGCGCACACGGCGCGACGCTGGCTCGTCGAGGCGTTGGGCGAGAAAGCGGTCTCCGATCATTTCGTCGCCGTTTCAACCGCGCTCGACAAGGTCAAGGCTTTCGGCATTGCCGAAGATCGTGTTTTTGGTTTCTGGGATTGGGTCGGGGGACGCTATTCGGTTTGGTCGGCGATCGGCTTGCCGGTCATGATCGCCATCGGGGCTCGACGTTTCGAGGAATTCCTCGCAGGGGCGCATGCGATGGACGAGCATTTCCGCTTGCGCCCCGCACCTTCCAATATGCCGATTTTGCTTGGCTTGGTTGGCATTTGGCACCGCGATGTGTGCGGATATCCGGCGCGCGCCGTGCTTCCTTACGATCAGAGGCTCGCGAGATTTCCAGCCTATCTCCAGCAGCTCGACATGGAATCGAACGGCAAGCATGTCAGGCTCGACGGGCGGCCAGTCGATCATCCCACAGGGCCGCTCGTTTGGGGCGAGCCCGGCACCAATGGCCAGCACGCGTTCTACCAGCTCCTGCATCAAGGGACGGACATCATCCCGTGCGAGTTCTGGATCGCGGCTCGAGGCCATGAGCCGGAGCTTGCGGAGCACCAGGCCTTGCTCATGGCAAATTGCCTTGCCCAATCGCGCGCCTTGATGCTCGGACGCACGAGCGAGGAGGCGAAGGCTCAGCTCATTGCCCATGGCTCTTCGCTCCAGGAGGCGTCTCGCCTCGCTCCGCACAAGAGCTTCGTGGGCGAGCGCCCGTCCATCACGACGGCCTATCGCGAGCTCGACCCCTTCACGCTTGGGCGCCTCATCGCGCTTTACGAGCACCGCGTCTTTGTCGAGGCTGCGATTTTCGGCACCAATGCTTTCGATCAATGGGGCGTCGAGCTCGGCAAGGAGCTGGCGACGACACTGCTTCCGATGATGAAGGGGGAAAAACCCCCGCAAGGTGACGGGTCGACAATCGGCCTCATGCGGCACCTCGCATCCCTGGGAAGACGTAAATGAAAGGAATTTCAATTCGGCTTGGAATGCGCCAAGTCGTATCACGGATTGCCGTTGCGCTTCTTGCGCTCGGCGTGGGCGAAGCGGCCGTGGCGCAGAACGCGTCGCCGATGCCAAGCTCCGGCGGCGAGACCTCCTCGTCGCCGAGACTTCCGAACCAGTTCGACCCGCATTTGCGTTTGCCCGCTGCGCAGATCGCGGCCGCGACACCGATCCGTTTTCTCACCGAGGATGATTATCCGCCGTTCCAGATCACGGGGCCAGACGGCAATTTGACAGGGTTCAACATCGATCTCGCGCGGGCGCTTTGTGCCGAGCTTGCGCATCAATGCACGATACAGCCGCGCCGCTGGGACACGCTGCTCGATGCGCTCGCGAGCCGAGCCGGAGACGCCATCATCGCCGGTATGAGACCGACGCCGGAAATCCTGGGGCGGGCCGATGTGACCTACCCTTATCTGAAAACGCCTGGCCGCTTTGTCGCGCGCCGCGATATGGGGCTTTCACCGAGCCCGCAATCGCTCTCCGGGCGTACGGTCGCGGTGACCACGGGCACCGCGCATGAAGCCTTCCTGAAAGCCTTCTTTCCCGCGGCATCACCCCGCGCCTTCTCTTCCGCCGGTGCGGTCTTTGATGCGCTTGCGCGCAGCGAGGTCGACATCGCTTTCGTCGACGGGCCGAGCGCCGCCTCTTGGCTGACCGGCGCGAGCGGCGCCTGTTGCGTCTTCGCGGGCGGCCCGTATTTCGAGAGCCGGTTCTTCGGCGAGGGCATGATCATTGCGGTGCGCAAAGGCGATGACGCGATGCGCCGAGTGCTCAATCAGGCGCTGCAACGCCTGTCTGAAAATGGCCGGCTCGGCGATCTTTATCTCAAATACTTCCCTGTCGGTTTTTATTGAAGCACGAGACCGCGTCCGCCGCCGCAGCTTGGCTTCCATTGACCCGCGATGCGAACTGACTTTAGGGGTTGCCAGCGATCGCCATCAGGACCGCGCCGATTGCCGGCGAAAGGCCCGAGTTGGCCTTGCCGAATTGAAACAAGCCGATTGAAGAGCAATGCCACGAAATCCCGCTTTCCCGCCCGAGCTCTTGCAGGTCGCGGGCTCATCGCCAGCATGGCCGTTCGAAGAAGCGCGCAAGATCATCGCGCGCATCGGCGGGGTGGAAAACGCGCAGACGCTAAATCGCGAGGTGATCTTCGAAACGGGCTACGGACCCTCCGGCCTTCCGCATATCGGTACATTCGGCGAGGTCGCTCGCACGAGCATGGTGAGGCAAGCCTTTCGCGTGCTCACGGAAGACCGCGTGAGAACGCGTCTCATCGCCTTTTCGGACGACATGGACGGGCTGCGCAAAGTGCCCGACAACATTCCAAACCCCGAGATGGTGCGAGCCCACCTCGGCAAGCCGCTCAGCGAAATCCCCGACCCATTCGGTACTCATGAGAGCTTCGCGGCGCATAACAACGCCCGGCTCCGCGCCTTCCTCGACAGCTTCGGCTTCGATTACCAATTCATGTCGTCATCGGCTACCTATCGTTCCGGCCGGTTCGACGAGACGCTGCTCCTCGCGCTTTCTCGCTTCGACGAGGTGATGGCGATCATGCTGCCCTCGCTGCGAGCGGAGCGGGCGCAAAGCTACTCGCCGTTTTTGCCCATTCATCCCGTGTCGCGTGTCGTCATGCAGGTGCCGATCGAGGCGCGCGATCTGGCACGGGGTACGATCACGTGGCGAGATCCCGCGACATCCGAGCGCTTCGAGACCAAGGTGACGGGCGGCGAGGCGAAGCTTCAATGGAAGCCCGATTGGGCGATGCGCTGGGTCGCGCTCGGGGTGGATTACGAAATGGCCGGCAAGGACCTGATCGACAGCGTGAAGCTGTCGGGCGAGATTTGCCGCGCGCTCGGCGGCGTGGCGCCGGAGGGTTTCAACTTCGAGCTCTTCCTCGACGAGAAGGGAAAGAAGATTTCGAAGTCGGTCGGCAACGGCATCACCATCGACGAATGGCTGCGCTACGGGACACCGGAAAGCCTTTCACTCTTCATGTATCAAAATCCGCGTGCGGCAAAGCGGCTTTATTTTGATGTGATCCCCCGTCACGTCGACGATTATCTCGCCTTCCGGTCCAAGTATGAGAACGAAAGCGCCGAGCAGCGATTGAAGAACCCCGTTTGGCATATCCACTCGGGCGCGCCGCCTCATGTTGGAAAGGAGGGACTCACCGGCGCCGCAGGGCTCGATTACGCCATGCTGCTGAACCTCGTATCCGCCTCGAATTCGAACGATCGGTCGACGCTTTGGGGCTTCATCAGGCGCTACGCACCAAAGATCGATGCGCAGGCGCATCCCGAGCTCGACCGCTTGGTCGATCTCGCCATCCGCTACTACGAGGATTTCATCCGACCGACGAAACGATTCACGATGCCGAGCGAACCCGAGCGCGCCGCCCTTGACGATCTCGACGCGGCGCTTGCAACACTTCCACAGGGCGCGGATGCCGCGCAGATCCAAGCCGCCGTCTACGAAGTCGGCCGGCAGCATTTTCCAGATCTCTCCGGCAAAACGAAAACACCTGATGGGCGCCCTGGTGTTTCACAGGCCTTTTTCCAGAGCCTCTATCGCATCCTGCTTGGGCAGGAGCGCGGCCCACGCTTCGGTTCGTTCGTGGAGATTTATGGGATCAAGGAGACCCGCGCGCTCATCGCGGCGGCCCTTGCAGGCAAGCTCGAGCCGCTTGCCGCGTCACAGCCGATCGCGGGCTGATACGTCGGAGATGCCAAAACTATCGTGGCAAAAGTAATCGGGGCAGGTGTCTGAAAATTCCGATTCCCGACCTCGATCTTCCGGTTCGGGGGCGGCTTGACGGGAGAGCCGCAATTTCGAGCTTTGCTCGCCTTCACCGGCCGACATCGGAGATCGGCGGGTGAGGATGTCGGGGCCGAAGCGGCCCCGAACATCGTCTCAAGGTCTACTTCTTCGTCTTCTTGGCGACAGAAGCAGACTTGCTCTTCGCGGCCGGCTTCCTTCGCGCAGGCGCTTTCTTCTTGGCGGCCTTCGGAGCAGCTTTCGCTTTCGCGGCTGTCCTCGGCTTGGCCTTTGCGGGCGCCTTCTTCTTCGTCGCAGCTTTTCTAGTAGCGAGTGCCATGGGAACTCCCCTGCGTTGATTCGCGGCTGAACCCTACCACGACTTGTCAACTAAGAAAAACGATATCGTGCATCATCAACACCTGATCCGCGCATTCGATGGCGTTCCCCGATGTCAAATTCCGATCGTGCGGTTAGAAATCTATACAGATATAATTTAGTATAAGTTATGTCTTGATCTCTTCCCATCCAGCTATAAGCTCGGATATGTTTTGTTTTGTCAAAATGGCTATACAGTAATTCTAGAACGCGGCTTTTTTGCATCACGCCAAAAAAATTTAACGGCGCGTTCACCCTGAGTGCATCGCGTCGAGTTCCCTTCGCGCAAAAACTCGCCACGAATCACTTTGCGCCGTGGCTTGTTGATTGGCATCGGGCATGTCATTTGATCCGAGGTGATCGCCGGCGGACCACATCCATGCCGCGCCAGTGGTTCGGAAGATCAGGTCATGCAAGAGAGTTCTTCGGTGCTGAGCTTTCATCACCGGTGAGTGCGGTCATCGCGAGAAAACCGGGGTCGATGAGAGAAGAAAGCCGAGGGGATGAGAGATGGAGCTGATATTCAAAATTTGCAGCAAGGGTGAATGGAGTCGCGCTGAGAGAGAGAAGGTCTTTCGCGGCTCGGCTGCCGATCTCAGTGACGGCTTCATTCATTTTTCCACCGCCGAACAGCTCGCCGAAACGGCAGCCAAGCACTTCGCGGGGCGGAGCGATCTTCTCTTGATCGGCGTCGACCCTGAAGCGCTCGGAGAAAACTTGCGCTTCGAGCCCTCGCGCGGCGGCGCGCTTTTCCCGCACCTCTACGCGCAGCTGCCGCTCAGCGCGGTGCGCTTCGTCGAGCCGATGCCGCTCGACAAGAGCGGTAATCACCTCCTGCCATCCCCTCAGCGATTGTCCTCTTATGCTGTCAGTCGCCTTTCGGCTCGCTGAACCTTTCCTCTCGGCCGTTGACGCGGAGCGCGCCCATCGACTGGCGATCGCGGCTTTGCGTCTACTGCCGCAAGCAGAACCGGCAGCAGAGGATGCAAGGCTTGCGATGAGCGCGTTCGGTCTCGTTTTCCCGAACCCGGTCGGGCTCGCGGCGGGCTTCGACAAGGATGGCAAAGCCATCGAGGGATGCCTGCGCCTCGGCTTCGGCTTCGTCGAGATCGGTGGCGTGACGCCGGCTCCGCAAGCGGGAAATCCACGCCCGCGCGTTTTCCGCCTGTCGGCCGATGAAGCTGTGATCAATCGCTATGGTCTGAACAGCGCGGGCGCCGAAGCGGTGGCATCGACGCTCGCCGCTCGTCGCGGAAGCTCAGGTATTGTCGGCGTGAATGTCGGGGCAAATAAGCTTTCCGACGATCGCGCGGCCGATTACGCCCATTGCATCGCGGCGCTTGCGAGAGACTGCGACTTCATCACGATCAATGTCTCTTCACCCAATACGCCAGGCCTGCGAGGTTTGCAGGGGAGGGCGGCGCTCGACGATCTGCTCGCCCGTGCGCTCGAAGCGCGCGAGCGCGTCTGCCCGCCGCAGGGAAAGCGCACGCCCCTTCTCGTGAAAATCGCGCCCGACCTTTCGCTGCCCGAGCTCGACGACGTCGTCGCCGTCGTGCTGTCGCGCGGCATCGATGGCCTTGTCGTCGGCAACACGACTTTGGCGCGCCCACCCTCCCTCAAGGAAAAGAGGCTTGCGCAGGAAGAGGGTGGCTTATCGGGTCGGCCGCTTTTTGCGCTTTCGACACGCATGCTCGCCGAGACTTTTTTGCGGGTCGAGGGCCGCCTGCCGCTCATTGGCGTCGGCGGCATCGATTGTCCGCAAGCGGCGTGGACGAAAATCACCGCTGGCGCGACGCTGTTGCAGCTATACACCGCGCTCGTGTTCAAAGGGCCCGCGGTGATCGGCAAGATCAAGCGGGGACTTGTTTCGCGCATCGCGCGCGCCGGCATGGCGCATCTTGCTGATGCGATCGGGAAGGAGGCGGCTCAGATCGCGCGCGGCTGAGACGGAAAGCTGTATCACCGCGTCTTCTCGCGGGTTTCAGGAGCGCCGCGCCATCTTCAACAGGCGGGCCAGGATGAAAATCGGCACCACGATGATCGCGCCGTAGCCGATGTAGAGAGCAAGCGTGCGCAGGCTCTCGATACCGCCTGCCCAGAGATTCTCAAAAAATTGGCGAAGCCCCTCGAGGAGGTCGCGCGGTGTGAGGTTGAAGAACACCATCACCGCCCCGACGATCAGCGACATGACGATGAGCCGTAGAATGACGGCGCCCGGAGATCCTCCAAGAAAACGGCTGAATTCATTCTCCGGCATGGCAACCTCGATTCGAGTTGAGTTTGTGGAGGGAAATCGGTCAGCTCCATAAAGCGCAATTTGTCGTGGCCTGATCTCCTCTCGGCTAGGCAAAGCTCCGCTCTACACCATCGCGATGGCGCGCGCTAAGGCGCACCGCGCGGACAGATGTTTGGCGGGATTGCGCCCGCTCGACAGCCCTGGTGCGTTCTCCGTTGCGCGCAATTCGCACCCGTTCTCAACGCGAGCGATCTGGAACCGTTTTTGCTTTGGGAACCGTGTGTTCCGCAGTCGCGAGCCCGAGAGGGTCGCTTTTCTCGGCTCCCTTCGGAAGCGCCGTGATCAGCGTCTCGATGCGGTCGGCCTCGGCCGGCGGCTTGTCCCAGCGGATTCGATTGATCCGAGGAAAGCGCATGGCGATACCGGATCGGTGGCGTGTCGAACGCTGCAGGCCTTCGAAGGCAACCTCGAGAACGAGCCCGTCATGGGGCTCATGCTTGATCTCGCGAACCGGGCCGAAGCGATTGATCGTGTTGTTGCGAACGAAGCGGTCGAGCTCTTTCAACTCCTCATCCGTGAAGCCGAAATAGGCTTTGCCGACCGGCACGAGCTCTTCGCCGTCCTCGCCTTTTCTCCACACGCCGAATGTGTAGTCGGAGTAAAATGAGGAGCGCTTGCCATGGCCGCGCTGGGCGTACATGAGCACGGCATCGACGAGTTTCGGATCACGTTTCCATTTGAACCACAGCCCTTTCGGGCGGCCGGGAAGGTAGGGCGAATCGCATCGCTTCAACATCACGCCCTCGACCGCTTCGGCATCGGCTCCGGCGCCGCCGAGCACCGGGTCGGCGCGAGCCGCGGCGAGTTCTTCGATGCTCGCGAAGGGAAGAGAAGGAGATAGATCGATCGGGCGCTCTCCAAGTCCGGCCATGAAAGCCGCAAGACGCTTGCGCCGCTCGGAAAACGGGAGCGCGCGCAAGTCTTCCGCGCCTTCAATCAAAAGATCATAAGCTCGGATATGAGCGGGGAAGTCCGCGATCAGCTTTGCCGTGACGCTCTTGCGGTTGAGGCGCTGTTGCAGCTCATTGAAGCTTTGCACGCGCCCCTCGCGCCTGACGAGCAACTCCCCATCGATCGCTGCGTCGAAGTCGAGTGCGGCGATGAGGTCCGGAAACGCTCGGGAAATATCTTCGCCCGTGCGCGAATAAATGCGTGCCACTTTTCGTCCGTCATCGCCGCGTCCGGCCACGGCTTGGATGCGAATGCCGTCCCATTTCCACTCGGCAATGAACTCTTGCGGATCGATCATCGCCGCGTCGCTCTCTTCTAGCGGATGGGAGAGCATGGGCGGCCGAAAAGGAGCAGGATCGCGGCTTTGAGGCGCGCGCGATCTGCCCTCGATCCAAGCGAAAAGGTCGAGATAGGGCGGCGAAACGCCGTGCCACACCTCCTCGACGTCGTCGGGGTCGCGGTTGCCGAGCGCGGCAAGCGCGGTCTTGGCAAGGCGCGCCGAAACACCGATGCGAAGCCCGCCGGTGATGAGTTTCAAAAGCGCCCAGCGACCCGTCTCATCGAGCGCGTCGAGCCAGGACGTGAGCAGGCCGGGTAGCTCGGATTTGGATGCAAGCCTCAGGCTGTCGATTACCACGGCAAGCGAAGGCGGGGCGCTCGTGGGTTGCGCCTTGTCGTCACGCGGCCACATGAGCGCGACGGTCTCCGAAAGGTCGCCGACATAGTCATAAGAGTAGGCGAATAGTACCGGGTCCGTGCGCTCCTCGATGAGGGCCCGGATCAAGCCAGGCTTGGCGAGCTGGAAGCTCAGCGCGCCCGTCATGGCGGCGAGCGCATAACCGCGCTCGGGGTCGGGCTCGCTTCGAAAATATTCCGTGATCAAGGCGAGCTTGGCGTTGCGCGACGATTCAAAGGCCAAACGATCGAGGAGCTCGGCGAAGCGCTTCATGGTTCATGATGTGGGGCGTGAACGCCCCAGTGCAATTACCGCATATTTTGAGATCGTTTGGGGGCTTGACGAAAGGCCGGGAAGCGCGTGCTAAAATGATCAGTCATCGCTCGCATCCTGGACCCTCATGACCGTTCATTCCACTGCCAAAGCCTTCAAGCGCAATGCCGCGCGCGCCATGCAGGACGAGAAGCTCCAGCGCGCCCTCATGCATGTGCGGACGAATTTCATCGCCAAACGGCAAAGCGCGGTGGACAGGCTACCCGAATTCGAGGCGCTGCGTGAATCAGCGCGCGACATCAAGAATCATACCCTTGCGCATCTCGACCTTTATCTCGAACGCTACGAGGCCAAGGTCACGCAAGCCGGTGGGCATGTGCACTTCGCGCGGACCGCCGAAGAGGCCCGGGCCACGGTGGTCGACATTTGCCGGCGTCTCGGCGCCAAGACCGTCACCAAGGGCAAATCCATGATCGGGGAGGAGATCGGCATTAACGAGGCGCTCGAAAAAGCGGGAATGAAGCCGGTCGAGACGGATCTCGGCGAGTACATCATCCAGCTACGCGGTGAAATTCCTTCCCACATCATCGCGCCTGCCGTGCACCTCAATCGCGACCAGGTCGAGGCGGATTTCCGTCGTGCTCACGTGGAACTCGATCCCAAAAGGGACTTGTCGGAGCCGACGCAGCTCCTCGCCGAGGCGCGTCAGGTCTTGCGGGAACGCTTCCTCGCGGCCGATGTCGGCATCACAGGGGCGAATTTTCTCATAGCGGAGACGGGAACTTCCGTCATCGTCACCAATGAGGGAAACGGCGATCTCACGCAGACGCTCCCCAAGGCGCACATCGTGCTCGCCTCGATCGAGAAGGTTACGCCCACCCTCGAGGACGTCTGCCAGATCCTGCGCGTCCTGGCGCGCTCGGCGACGGGCCAGGACATGTCCGTCTACACGACCTTCTCGACGGGTCCGCGGCGTCCCGGGGACCCTGATGGCCCTGGCGAATACCATGTTGTCATTCTGGACAATGGACGCTCCGCGATGCTCGGCACGCAATTTCAGGACATGTTGCGATGCATACGCTGCGGAGCCTGCATGAATCACTGCCCTGTATATCACGCCATTGGGGGGCATGCTTATGGCTGGGTCTATCCCGGGCCCATGGGAGCGGTCCTCACGCCCTCTCTCATTGGTCTCGGCGAAGGCGGCAATCTGCCGAATGCCTCGACCTTCTGCGGGCGCTGCGAGGCCGTATGCCCAATGAAGATCCCTCTGCCGGGCATGATGCGCCATTGGCGAGAGCGTGAGTTCGAGCGCCATCTCTCGCCGGCGACGCAGCGCTACGGGCTTGCCTTTTGGGCCTTCTTCGCAAAGCGCCCCTGGCTTTACCGGCCAGCGACGCGCGTTGCGATGTGGGGCTTGGCTCTCTTTGGACGGAGCAAGGGAACCTTGTCCTCCCTGCCCTTCGGCGCGGGCTGGACCACGCATCGGGATTTTCCGACACCACAAGGCCCAACCTTCCAGGCGCGCTGGCATGGACGGGACAAGCGGAGGGACCTGTCGTGAGTTTCGCCAGAGACGATGTGCTAAGGACAATCCGCCGTTCGCTCGGTGTGAATGGCACCGAGGCGTCGCGTCGCGCCGAAGTCGATGATCGACTTTCCCGCGCCCCGGACGGCATCATCCCGAAACGTTCGCAAGTGGATAGGGCCGAACGCCTGGCTCTCTTCATGGCTCAGGCCGAAACTGGGTTGGCGACCGTCGTGCTGGTGCCGGACGCGGCGTCGGTTCCGACCGAGGCGGCGCGCTATCTGCGGGACTCAAACCTTCCGGCAACCTTACGGATTGGAGACGATCCGCGGCTTGCGGCCATGCCTTGGCATGCAACCACGATCGAGGTTTCCAAAGGTGCGTCGGACGGAGCCGATCTCAACGCCTTGAGTCATGCTTTCGGGGGCGTCGCCGAAACAGGCACGCTCGCAATGGTATCGGGAAGCGACAATCCAACGACCTTGAATTTCCTTCCCGACAACCACCTCGTCGTGGTCGCCTCCGGCGACCTTTCCGGAAACTTGGAGGAGCTTCTCCAGAAGCTGCGTGCCCGTTACGGAAAGGAAAAGATGCCGCGGACGCTCAACCTCATCACCGGCCCGTCGCGTTCCGCCGATATCGAGCAAACCCTCATTCTTGGCGCGCACGGGCCGCGCAAGCTTCATATCATCGTTGTCGAGGGATAGCGCAAAGAACGCGTTCGACGTATTCTATTCGGCAAGTTGCAAGCATTGGGCACGCGCGCGGGCCCGACCCGATGAAGGACGCGAATATCGGAAACGAGCACCATCACAAGTTTATCGAATTTGTGGATGGATTTTCGACGACGCATCCGGATCATCGCTCGGTTCGATCCGCGACGGCCTCGGATGTGAGGAGCGCATAAAGGGGAAAGATGATGTCGAAAAGCGTCACTGCCATCGCGATTGCCGCCGGCTTGGGCCTGTTCCTTGCCGCGGGGTCCGCCAAGGCCTGCAAAGGTCCGCATGTGCAATTCAGCGACGATTTCCGCGAGGTCGACCAGACCTGGGGAACCGAGCAGGACGGGGATGCCGTGACGGTCGAGAACGGCAAGGTGAAATTCAAGGCCGATCCGGACGCGGGGTACGCCGTCCTTTATGGAGGCGCTTTATTCGAGGATGCCGACATTTGCGTCACCGTGCAAATGCCGAACAATTCCAAGCAGAGCGACATGATCGAGGCTGGCCCGCTGTTCTGGGCGCAAGATCACAGCAACTATTATTATCTGGAGCTCGACCCGAATGGGAAGCTCGCGCTCGAGCGCAAGGTCAAGGGCAAGTGGGTCACGGTGCTCGGCTGGCGCCAAGTCGCGAACGCAAAGACAGGCGCTGGCGCCAAGAACGTGCTGCGCGTAACGACGACCGGAAACACGATTACGATCTACGTGAACGATGAGAAGATCGCGAGCGTGAAGGGTCAGCAACCCGATGGAGGCGGTCAGATCGGCCTTCGCGCCGACTCGGAAAGAGATAAGCGCGATACTTGGAAATTCAGCAACCTGAAGGTGACCGACGTCTCGCCTTGAACATAAGCGCGCCATCGCTTCCCGAAGCTCGCCCGCGACAGCTGATTGGCGTGCCCTCGAACAGGTGGCCTCAAGACACCGTATCTCGATCGTTCCGGCGAGATTACCGTGGGAAAAACTGGGGAGGCGCGCTTTGCTGAAGACAAGTACTCTTGCTGCCGCCATCATCGTGCTGGCAAGCCCGGCCCTTGGTTGCAAGGGACCACATGTGAAGTTCAAGGATGATTTCCGCCAAGTCGACGACAGTTGGGGGGTCGATCCCAAATCGGACACGGTGACCGTGGAAGCCGGAAAGGTGAAGGTGAAAGCCGATCCGAGCGGTGGGTATACGATTCTTTACGGAGGGCTGGTGTTCGACGATGCCGATCTTTGCGTGACGGTGCAGGTGCCGAGCCAGACGGGAAATGCCGATCAGCTCGCGGCGGGGCCCGTGTTTTGGGCGCAGGACTACAACAACTACTACACCTTCGCGATCACCCCGGCAGGCGCGGCAGCAATCGTGCGCAGGATCAAGGGTCGCTGGATGTATGTTCTCGAATACCGCAAGGCTGAAGGCATCAAGACGCAACCCGGAGACAAGAACATCCTGCGCGTCACGACGAGCGGCAACACGGTGACCACTTACATCAACGATTTGAAATTCGCGAGCGTAAAGGCGCAAGCCCCCGAGAATGGCGGCGGGATCGGATTACACGCCGAATCCGAGCAGGCCCATCGCGACACGTGGAAATTCATCGATCTCGAGGTGACGGACCTCGCCCCGTGAGGCCTTGCCCAGCAGATTTCAGCGCGAGCTGCACGCGCGGGCTCTGACCGCGGATTGAACACGCACCATGCCCCTGCAAAACCGGGTCACGCCGTTCGGCAAGATCGTTGCCATCCCAGAGCGCGGCACCATGTTCGGGAACAGGGGAGGGCGTTTCCATGATCCTCACACCCAATCTCTTACGAACCGGCGATTTGCCACACGCCGATGGATTTGTTGTGAACTCGGCTTCAAAGGGCGTCGCCGAACGGTCTTCGGTTCCGGCTACACCGAGCTGTTTTTCCTTGACGAGGCGACGGCACTTGCGGCGGGACACCGTCCGTGCTTCGAATGCCGGTATGCGGATGCGATCCGGTTTCGCGAGGCTTTCGGGCGGGGCAATCGTTGGCGACATTCCCCGAGAGCCGAAGAAATGGACTTCGTGCTCCACCAAGAGCGCCGCGCATCTCGCAGCCCGTGGAAGAATTGGCGGCATCTGCCGGACGGCGCCATGATTGCTGAGGGGGACAAGGCTTGCCTTGTGTTTTCGGGTCAGCTTTTTGCCTGGACCGCGGCGGGTTATCGCGCCAATCCTGCGGCAAAGGGAGGAAGGTTTCATCTCTTGACGCCGCCTTCGATCGTCGCCGCCCTTTCGGCGGGCTATCGGGCACGATTTCATGCGAGCGTGCTTGCGCTCGCGACCGCCGACCGGCGCACAGGTGTGGAGTTGCCGATCTGTTAGGGCCCGATGAGGGGGCTCTTCCACTCGAGGCGGACGAAGGGGCGTGCCGGACCTGCGTTCGAATCCGTGTAGTTGACATGTGGGCGAGGCCCGACTAAGCGGGCCGCCTTTCCACCGCGAAGGAACTTGACGTGGCCAAACCTGAACTTGGCACGAAGCGCCAATGCCGTAGCTGCGGCAACCGGTTCTATGACTTGAACCGCGACCCGATCCTTTGCCCGAAATGCGGGGCCGTCTTCCAAATCCACGATGTGAAGCCCACATCGCCGGAAGTGGGCGAGGCCGCGCCTGAGGACGAGGCGAAGCTCGAAGCGGCCGCTGGTCCCGAGATCGTCTCGCTCGAGGAGGCGGAGGGGGCTGGCGCCGAAAAAGCCGTCGAAGCCGAGGATGAGGTGGAAGCCGCCGAGGGCGACGGGGCGGACGAGACCTTCCTCGAGGAGGAGGAAGAAGGCGACGATGACGTTTCGACGCTCATCGATGGCGACATTGAGGATGACGAGGAAGCTTGAGATCGGAGCCCCGCTCCGCTAAATAACCAATATCCAGGCGTTCCCCAAAACGCCGCAGGTTCGTGGGGTCATAGCTCAGTTGGGAGAGCGCTTGAATGGCATTCAAGAGGTCGGCGGTTCGATTCCGCCTGGCTCCACCAAACTTCACCAATATCCTGCTGTCTTTTATTCAGATTGAAAAAGGGACTGTTCCGGCGTCCTAACATTAACCGTTCACCGCCTTCGTTCAGCTTGCGTCATTTACGCTATGGCCGCGCCTTTATAAGTCCGCTCCCTAGCGTCGTCGGCTCCGGCATAATCCGGAGTCCTGGCAGCGCTCCGCATCGCAAGGTCCCGATAAGGCGTGTCACGCGTCCAAAAAGCTCAATAGCCCACAGGCGCCTCCCGGAAATATCTTCGCGCGAGGCCATGTGCAGAAGAAGGATGGATTGCCTGGCACTCGTCGTAATAGAGATTACCGGGGGTCGGCAGTCTATTGTTCGGGTCGGCGCAGATTTGGGCGAGTTCTGCGCTGCTGTGCTGCGTCGATTGGCAGCCATAAAGCAAAAAGCTAGCGAGAACCAGGGACGCCACGGCTACGGACCAATTCATTGATTTCTCCTGAGGCAGGACATTCATTCTACCGAATCCGTCACATCGGCCGTTAATAACGGGCTGGCTCCGCCGGCGTTCCTTAGGTCGGTGCGCGTGGCTACGCGCTTTCCTTTTTCTAGGGCGAAAAGCATCTTCATTTTTCGAGCTTGGAACATGCAATCCGGTTGCTGTCCGCTAGCTCGCGGCGAGCTGGCGCACCAGCCGCCGCGTGCACTAGGACAACATCGCCCACCCTTACCTTTTAGGTGCGGCGCAGGAGATATTCGGCGGTCATTCCCTTCACCAGCATGCCTGCGGCCATGTCGAAGCTGATGGATGGGAAGTCTGATGATTGCCTCCTCAGGCACCTTCGCTGTCTCTGCATAAGCGCCAGTTGACGATTCGTACGCAACACGGTCGCCAATCTTCCATCCGGTGGTGCCCTTGGCGAGCTTTGTGACAGTCCCGGCAGCCTCGCCCACGATGAAGGGCCACGAGGGCGGCGGGTATAGGCCCGTTTGGAAGTAGGTGTCGGCAATATTTATGCCGATTGCGGCTTGCTCGATCT
Organism: Hyphomicrobiales bacterium; assembly: GCA_019247605.1. Classification (GTDB taxonomy): domain Bacteria; phylum Pseudomonadota; class Alphaproteobacteria; order Rhizobiales; family Beijerinckiaceae; genus GAS188. Next base: position 6,440 of record JAFBAS010000107.1, on the reverse strand, counting down.
GCACCTCGCCCCGAAGCTGGATCGGAGAGATCGACGTCTTCGTATTTTAGCATTTCCGGGCCGCCGGCCTCGTGGACGCGAATGGCGTTCAACATGGAGCACCTCTTCAGCTTGCGCCAACGCGCGAATGGAGCTGGATCCTGGCTTCTTGGCTAGATCATCTGACGCACGTTTGCGGGGAGCCGGGTGGAAACCGGCTAAGCTGACCTGGGATCATGGGACACGTGGCTTCTCGACCCCTTGCACCTGAGCGCCGCATGCTGGCCCCAATCCCCGTAAAGTCGTGCGGGGTCGGCATTTGCGCCTGCTGCGGCTGCTCTCTGGGAACCGGGTCCCTGGCTTGCAGTTCGGGATGTTACTGTGTGCATCTCCGTTAAGCCCGCAACGGGCCCCGAGCCCGGCCTCGCTCTGCCACCCGCAACCGGGCGATCGGTTTGTTCCCTCGAGGTGATAAGGGTGGAGAGTGACTGAGCCCGATTAAATGCGGGTGCCGCGGATGCAGTTTCAAGGGTGAGTGTGAGCGCATGCGGCCGAACAAAGAGCAGGGCGAGCGCACGAGAATTAACCGGAGGGGTGAGGATAAGCCCGAAGATTCCGGCATCACCGAGCGCGAGGTCGAACAAGTCGAGGAGCGCTCTCGTCCCCGCACGCCCGTAATCTATGAAATTGTGCGCCGACATGGTGACGAGGAGATGGCGCGACCCATCACCTCGCTCTGGTGGTCGGGCGTGGCGGCCGGCCTGTCCATCAGCTTTTCACTCTTGGCCGAGGCCATATTGCACATGCATTTGCCGCAGGCAGAATGGACGCCCCTCCTCAGCAGCTTCGGATATTGCGTCGGCTTCATCATGGTCGTACTAGCGCGTCAGCAGCTCTTCACCGAGACGACGATCACCGTCGTGCTGCCGGTCATGGCGGAGTTCACTTCCGCCAATCTGGTGCGGCTTGGCCGAATGTGGAGCATCGTGCTCCTGGCCAATTTCGCCGGGACGTTGTTCGCCGCCCTGTTTTGCACGTTTGCCCCGGTGCTGACACCCGAGCTGCGCGCTTCCATGCTTGAGGTCAGCCATCATCTTGTTGGGCATGGCTGGGCCGAGAGTTTTTTCAAGGCGATCTCAGCAGGCTTCCTGATCGCGGCAATGGTCTGGCTCATGCCGAGCGCGGAAAGCGCTCAGTTCCAAGTCGTGACCCTCATGACCTATCTCATAGCGGTTGGCGGCTTTATGCATATCGTTGCGGGCAGCGTGGAAGGTTTCATGCTCGCCTTGAACGGTCATGTGACGTGGTCATGGATGGCGTTCGACTTCATTGCTCCCGTTCTTGCCGGAAATATAGTTGGCGGCACGGCTCTCTTTGCTCTGCTCGCATATGCGCAAGTGATGAAGGAAATTTGATCGACTTTTGGGCGAGAGGCGATGATCGGCGCTGAGCTGCTTTGGACGGCTGCGGCCACTGATCGCGGCTGCTCCCATGCGGCCGGTGCGAGGTTATCGTGAACGGAACGGGCTCACCTCGACAAGCGCTCACAACCCGTCCTCGTGACGCGCCACCTTGGCGAATGGAGGCTGGGGAGCATGCATGCGACGGGGCCAATTCATTGCCGGGCTTTGGGGAGTTGTCGCGATCGGCCCGGTAACAGCCTTCGCCCAAGAGCCTGGGCGTATCGCGTCGGCAATCTGAGCCCGGGACCTGCCGGACCACCAATCGAAGCCTTCATCGTGGGATTGGGCAGGCTCGGCTTCTTAGGTGCACACGCCGAATCCCATTAGATCAAAAAGGTGGGCGAGGCTTCGGAGAGCCTTTGGGCGCCGAAGAGTTTTGCCCAGGGCTTCTGAAAAGCCGGTGGGTGTCTGCGGTCCACGAATCTGGCGGGTTGGATCGGGACGGAACAAAAAGCTGACATATATCTTCAGAACACTACTCGCGGACACCAGCTCAGCCGCGTCGCCCGGAACCCGCCGCTAGCGCGGTGTCGACGAGAGCCTTTGGCCCGATATCCGGTCTGCTCGAGGAGGCCGGTCGGTGCCAAGCGAATTTGTTTGGCATCGGACCATATAGTGACTTCGATCATGGACCGGACCGTCGGCACGAGACGGGAGGGTTAGATGAAGTTGTTGCGATTGACACCGCTCGACCAAATCGACGCCGGGGCCTGGGACGGCACCATGGATGCAGAACTCAAGACCGATCGATGGGTCGCGGCTGCATATAGCTCGCGAATGCGTGAGGAGCTGCACGACTATATGATCGTCAAGTACAAGATAAAGGACGGTTGGTTCTACGACGACGGCGAATTGTATGGCCCCTACGCGACCGAGACGCAAGCGCGGCGAGCCTGGTGGTGGGGTTCGATGACGCGTTGGACGAGGTTGCGCAGAGGGGCGCGCTGAGGAGCTCCGCTCCATCCCGGGCGCCCCGTAGCGGTTGCGCAGCGAGGAGCCGCCTTCTCTCCGGCCACATGCTTGCGTCTCTGACGGGCATGTGTGTGGACTCGCGACGCCGCGAATGTCTTTGACGCGAGCACGGCGGGCTTGTCTCTTCTCTGCGTTGAGGAAAAAGAATCTGTTCGAGATCGCTTGGCGTGCCCTATGCGAGTCTGTAGAAAAAGCAAAGCGACTGACGTCGGCTCGCCTCGATGCCGAGCTTGATCCGCAGTAGCAGAGCGGCACCGCTGGAATCGGCTCGATGCAGCGAGAAAGTGGAAAGACGGATGCGCCGGAGCGACGTCGAAGCGTCGTCTGGTCTGTGCTGGCACAGCCGCGTTGGCTGAGTGCCCTCTCCGTGCTCGGGGCGCTAGCTGCTTGGTGGGCGATCACCGCTTTTGCCGTCGTGCCTGCCGTGCTCTTGCCGACGCCGGGCGAGGTCGTTTCAGCGACGATCGACATTCTCCGCAACGGGTATCGCGAGACGACGCTCTGGCAAAACGTGGGATCGACGCTTTGGCGTTGCGGGGCCGGCTTTTTCCTCGCCGTCCTCACCGGTGTGCCGCTCGGCCTCGCGATGGGGTACTGGCCACCTATCCGCGCGGCGACGAATTACATCGTGCAATTCATGCGCCCGTTGCCGCCATTGTCTTACGTGATCTTGCTGATCATTTGGATCGGCACGGATGACCGATCGAAAATCGTCCTTCTCTATCTCACCGCCTTTCCGATCGTCGCGTCGAGCGCCATGGCCGGCGTGCGCGCCGTGAGCCAACAACGCGTCCAAGCGGCACGAGCACTAGGCGCGTCGGAGTGGCAGGTTTTCCGCTACGTGATCTTGCCTTCGGCGATGCCGCTCAGCTTCACCGGCGCGCGGATCGCGCTCGCGGCCGCGTTCTCCACGGTGGTCGCGGCGGAGCTCAATGCGGCGACCGACGGGCTTGGATGGATGGTGATCTCGGCGAGCCGCTTCCTACGCAACGATGTCATCATCCTCGGCATCATCCTGCTCGGCGTCCTCGGGGTCGCGCTCAGCGCAATCGTGCTCGCTGTAGACCGGCGTGTCGTCCACTGGCGCGGCATCGAATGATCAAGCGGAGCGAAATGGCGGGCCACCGCCGCATGCCCGACTGGGTCGTCACGGGGTGTAGTGTCGCCCTGTTGATCGTCGCCTGGGTGGTTGCCACCGAAGGCGGCTTCGTCGACGACCTCTTCATGCCGAGCCCGAGCTCGCTCTGGGCCGGATTCACGGACCTTGTCGAGGATGGCTATAAAAGCCGCACGATCTGGGAACATGCGGGGCTTTCGCTCGAGCGTGTGCTCGCGGGCTTCGTCACGGGTGCCGTGGCCGGCACCGTGGTCGGGCTTGCCATGGGGTATAATCGTGTCATCGAAGCGTGCCTTGCCCCTTTCGTCGAATTTTTGCGTCCGCTCCCACAGCTTGCCTACCTCGTTTTGCTCATCGTCTGGTTCGGGATCGGCGAGACCGCGCAGATTGTCCTGCTTTTTCTGACAGCCTTTCCGGTTTCCGCAATCGCCGCCATGGATGGAGTGAAGAGCGTGTCGCGTCAGCGCATGCAAGTCGCGCGCTCGCTCGGCGCCTCCAATTGGCAGATTTTTCGTTTCGTCGTCTTTCCCTCCGCATTGCCGGAGATCTTCACCGGTGCGCGTCTTGCGATCGGGGTCGTCTACGCCACGCTTATTGCCGCCGAGATCATCGCCGGCAGCACCGGCCTCGGCTGGGTGATCCTCGATGCGGGCCGGTTCCTGCGTTCCGACTATGTCTTCGTCGGTATTCTGGCGATAGGCTTGATGGGGCTGGTCCTCGACTACATGCTGGTGGCCATCGAGCATCGTATCGTGCATTGGGCGGGCAAATACTGAACACCGGGGAGTGCCGGGGCGCGACGCCTCGGTTCGCCCGTCTCATTCCCCGGCATAACATCGCGGACAGGAGGAACTGAGATGATAGACCAAATAGCGGGAGGAATGAGCAGGCGCATGTTCGTCAAGACGGTTGCGATCAGCGGCGCTGCGCTGACCGCCGGCTTGCCGACGCGCGCGCTGCTCGCGGCAGGAAAGGCGCCCGACACCATTCGCGTCTCTTACTTTCTCGAAACGAAACCCACCATGATCGCCAAGGGTGAGGGTTGGTTCGACAAGCTCTCGGGGGGCAAATGCGCATGGACCGAGGCCGGATCGGGCGCCGAGATCAATGCGGCGTTTGCCGGCAAGTCGGTCGACATCGGCCTTGCTATCGGATCGTCGCCGACGGCTTCGGGCATAAGTCAGCGACTTCCCTATGAGCTCGTCGGCATGGTCGACAATATCGGCCCCGCCGAAGAGATGGTCGTGCGCAAGGCGGCGAACATCAAATCCGTCAATGACTTCAAGGGCAAGAAGGTCGCCACGCCGTTCGGTTCCACCTCACACTTCCGCTTGCTCGGCTTCCTCAAGGTCAACAACTTGACCCAGAAGGACGTGACCGTCCTCGACATGAAGCCCGACGCGCAGGTCGCTGCCTGGACACGAGGTGATATCGACGCGGCCTATGTCTGGTCGCCGGCCAAGTCGAAGATGCTCGACTCGGGCGGCGAGCTCTTCACCACCAACAAGGACCTCGACGCGAAGGGCTATGTAATCGCCGACCTCATCGTCGCGGGCACGGAGTTCAGCAAGACCTATCCGGACGCGTTGACGGGCTTCCTCGTCGCTTATCGAAACGCGCTCAAGATGTGGCAGACGAAACCGGATGAAGCTGCCTCTATCGTCGCCAAGCAAGCGGGCGTGAGCGCCGAGGTCGCCAAGCGCGACATGGAAGAGTACGACTTCGTGACCTTCGAGAAACAACTGACAGCGGAATGGCTCGGGCCTCCGGGGAAGGCCGGGAAGTTCGCCGAAGTTCTCAAGCGTACGGCTGACTTCCTCGTCGAGCAGAAGAGCATCAAATCGGCGCCCGACCTCGCAGCCTTTCAGAACGGCATCAATACGACCTTTCTCGCACAGGCCGTGAAGGCCGCCGGCTGACGCCTCTCCCCATCGAGGTTTCGAAAGCGCAATTTTCGCGCGACAGCGCATCGTACCCAGGCCAATTCCTGCCTAGGTACGATGCGCGCAGCCGCGCCACCACACTTCGGGCAAATCACCTTCAGATGAGCGTTTTTACGTGACCGAGCCATTCGTCGAGTTCTCGAAACTGACCATCGAATACCCCTCGAGGGACGGCCCGGTTGTCGCGCTCGCCGGGGTGGATCTCTCATTTTCGGCCGGCGACTTTGTCTGCATCGTCGGGCCTTCAGGTTGCGGCAAGACAACCCTCATGCAGACGCTCGCGGGTTTCCTGCCGCCCACGCGCGGACGCGTCACGCTTGCCGGCCAGAAGATTACCGGACCTGGCCCCGATCGTGGCGTGGTGTTCCAGCAACCCGCGCTTTTCCCCTGGATGACGGTGAGCGAGAATGCCGGTTTTGGCCCGATGGTCCGCGGTTTCCCCAAGGAGCGCCGCGACAAGGTCGAATATTACTTGAAGCTGGTCGGCCTTTGGGACTTCCGTAACCGCTACCCCTATCAGCTCTCGGGGGGCATGCAGCAGCGCCTCGCCATCGTCCGCGCGCTCGTGAACGATCCGAAGGTCCTGCTGATGGACGAACCCTTCGGGGCGCTCGACGCCCTTACCCGAGAGAAGATGCAAGAGGAGCTGCACTCAGTGTGGCGCCGCACATCCATGACCGTGGTATTCATCACCCATAGTGTCGAGGAGGCGGTCTATCTCGGCACCGATGTGGTCGTGATGTCGCCGCGACCCGGACGCATCGTCGAGCGTCTCTCGGTGGATTTCTCGCGGCGCACCGGCGAGGGGGACAATATTCGATCGATCAAGGCAAGCCCGGAATTCGTGACCATACGCGAGCATGTGCTTGGCCTCATTTGGGCCTCGGCTGATTGAACGAGCCCGCGATTTCGCCTTGGCGTGATGAGCATTCCCTCAAAGTGAAGCAAATCACGAGCGCTCACCGT